>DATLIR010000047.1:0-59190 GCA_035539315.1 Casimicrobiaceae bacterium | reverse complement strand
GCATGCGCGACGATGATCTGCGCCACGCACGCAGTGAGCCGCTTCGCGTAGGGCACGTGCAGGAACTCGTTGGGGCCGTGCGCGTTCGACTTCGGCCCGAGCACGCCGGTGATCAGGAACTGCGCCTCGGGGAACTTGCTGCCGAGCATGCCCATGAAGGGAATCGTCCCGCCTTCGCCGAGGGCGCCGGAGGGTTGCGTGTAATGTGCCCGCGACGAGGCGTCGACGGCGGCGGCGAGCCACGGCGCCGTGGGCGGCGCGTTCCAGCCGGTCGCGGCGGACTCGGCCTCGAAGCGCACGGTGGCGCCGTGCGGCGGATCGCTTTCCAGGACCTTGCGCAACGCCGCCGACGCGCGCTCGGCGTCGACGATCGGCGGCAGGCGCAGCGACAGCTTGAGTCGCGTCTGCGGGCGCAGCACGTTCCCGGCGTTGGCGATCGGCGGCAGGCCGTCGGCGCCGGTGATCGACAGCGCCGGCCGCCACGTGCGGTTCAGCACGACCTCGGTCGGCTCGTCGACCATCGGACGCGTCTTGCCCGCCCATGGGAAGCGCCGAACCATCGACGCGCCGAGCACCTGCGAGGCGACGCGCGCCTGCGCGACGCGCTCGTCCGGGATCGAGGCGTGGAACAGCGCCGGCAGCACGCGCCCGGTCGCGCTGTCCTCGATCCGGCCGAGCAGCTCGCGCGCGATGCGGAACGAGGATGGCACGACGCCGCTCGCGTCGCCCGAATGCACGCCCTCGGTCAGCACCTCGGCGACGAGCGTCCCGCCGACGAGCCCCCGCAGCGAGGTCGTCAGCCACAGACGCTCGTAGTCGCCCGCGCCGGAATCGAGCCCGATGACGAAGTCGACGCGGCCCATGCGGGGCGCGAGGAGCTCAAGGTACGCAGGCAGATCGTAGCTGCCCGATTCCTCGCAGGTCTCGATGACGCCGACGCAGCGGGCGTGCGGCAGCCCCTGCGCCTGCAATGCCTTCAGCGCGGCCAGCGACGCATACACCGCGTAGCCGTCGTCGGCGCCTCCGCGGCCGTAGAGCTTGCCGTCCTCGTAGCGCGGCGACCACGGGCCGTAGCCGTCATGCCATCCCGTCATCTCGGGCTGCTTGTCGAGATGTCCGTACAGCAGCACCGTGCGTCCGGCGCCCGCATCGCCGGTGGCGGGCACGTCGAAGAAGAGCACCGGCGTGCGGCCGGGAAGCCGCACGATCTCGAGCGCAAGCCCGCGCACGCCCTGCGCGCGCACCCAGCGCTCGGCGGCGCGGACCACGTTCTCGATGTGGCCGTGCGCCTCCCAGTCGGCGTCGAAATGCGGCGACTTCGCCGGAACGCGGATGTACTCGGTCAGGGCGGGAACGATCTCGGCGTCCCAGTGCGCGGCGATGCCGCGGGCGAGCGTGGTGGTGTCCGTCATGGAAGGTCCCGGGTCGGTCAGGCCTCGAGGAGGCCGGCGAGCGCGAAGCGCTCGAGGAACTGGGGCAGCGCGCTCGCCGCCTGTGAACCGTGCCGACCGGCCACCGCGGCGAGCGCTGCGTGGTCGCGCGTGCCGTCGCACGCGGCGACGACCGCGCGCGCGACCGCGTCTTCGATGCGTACCGGCTCGTGGCGCAGGTTGGTGACCGCATCGCCGCGACCGGCTTGCCAGCGCGCGACGGCGAACGCACGGGGCCGCCCGCCCGCCACCGCGACGATCGCTAACGGCCGCGTGTGGAGGTCGACCGCGCCCGAAAAGCAGCCTCGCAAGAGCGTCGTGAGCGCGTCGTCGGTGCTCAAGCCGTGCCCCTCGAGCATCGCCAGCACGTCGGTGGCGGGCAGGCTGCGCGGGAACGCCTCGACGAGGAAATCGACCAGCGGTCCTTCGACGCTGCGCGCCGCGCCGGCCACGCGCTCCTGCACGATGCCGGTCACGGCCGACAGGTGCAGCTTCGTCACCGCCGCGGGCGTGATGCCTGCGCGCGCGATGTCGGACGCACGCATCACGATCGATTGCCGGAAGCGCCGCACGCGGGCGAAGTCGAGGTACTGCTCGCGCGACAGCGCATCGGCGCTCGCGGCGAGCGTGCGCATGCGCTCGGGGAGGCCCGCCAGGCTCATCGTACCGGGCTCGGCCTCGGCGAGGAAGCCGAGCTGGTGACGGGCGAGGTGATGCACGAAGGTCGAGAAATAGACGGCTTCGTTCACGCCCGACAAATCGTCATGGTAGAGCGAGCTGTCGCTGCGCTCCGCCGCGGTGGCGTACTCGCGTCCGAGATGCGCGGGCAGCCCCGGCATCGCGGACCACGCCTGCGCGAGATCGGCGAATTGGCGGCGCGTCGCGGCGAGCCGCTCGGTCGGCGCGTCGATCCCGGCGGCCGCGATGCGAACCGCATCCCAGCCGATGCGGCGCACGAAGCCCCCGGGCAGCACGTTGTAGCTGATGAACGCGAGGCCGCCGGGGGCGAGCTGCCTGCCCACCAACGCCACGAAGGCGTCGCGCACGTCGGCCGGTACCCACGAGTAGAAGCCGTGGCCGATGATGTAGTCGAAGCTGCCGAGCGACTCGGCGACCTCGCGCAGGTCGCCTTCGACGAGCGCGAGGTTGGCGACGCCGACGCCCTCCGCCATTGCCCGCGCATCGCGCATCAACAGCGCCGAGAAGTCGCAGCCTACCAGGCGCGCGCCGGGCCATTGCGCGGCGATCGGCACGAGGTTCGCGCCGTCGCCGCAGCCCACCTCGAGGATGCGGGCGCCGGCCACGTCCGGCGGCGCGAGCCCGAATAGCGTCGCGATCGCGGCGAGGCGATCCGGGTGACTGTGGTGGTTCGGGCGGCCGACGTAGGCGATGTTCTCGTAGGCCGCCTTGAGGCCTTCGTGCAGCGCGCCCGCGCCCGGGACGGCTGAGGGCGTGCGGAAGGTTCCGCTCATGCCTGGAGGATCCCGAGCTTGCCGAAGTGGGCGAGGTACTCGCCGAGGGCGCGGTGCGGGTCCCGCATTGCGGGGGCGATGGCGACGAGCTCGGCGACGAGCGCCGCGCGGTCGCGCGTGCCGTCGAGGAGCGGCACCAGCCGCCGCATCACGGGATCGGCCAGCGCGACGCCGTCGTGACGCAGGTTGACGACGAAATCGTGCCGCGGCGCCTGCCAGCGCGCGGGTGCGAACGCCACCGGTCGCGCGCCCGGATCGGTCACCGTGCGCGCCGGGGTGGCGAGCGGTAGCAGAACGCCCGCGTACGCCGCGTTGAGCAACAGCGCCCGCGCCTGGTCGGGCTGCGCGAGCGGCGAGCCCGAGCCGGCGCGCCCGGCGATCCATGGCACCAGGTCGGCGACCGGCAGGCTGCCCGGATGGACGTCGACCAGCCGATCGAGCAATGCCTTCTGCAGCGTCGCGGGGGCGCGCGCGTCGGCGGCCGCATGGCGCTCGACCGTCGTATTCGTGGCGGCAACGTGCATCGAAGCGAGGCGGCGTGCATCCGGCATCTCGCCGACCGGCACCTCGCGATGGACGAACAACGATTCGCGGTAGCGGCGCAGCCGCAGGTGGTCGATCACGTGCTCGCGCGTCATGCGATCGGTCGCGGCCAACCAGGCGTTCATCGTGTCGCCGAACGCCGGCGCAGCGTGGCGGAACAGGTCCGCGTCACCCAGCCAGGCGAGGTCGTTCGCGTCGGCCTCGGCGACGATGTCGCGCACCAGCACGGGGTGGTTGACCGGCGCGAGGTCGTCGTGCAGCACCGCAAAGCCGGGGCGATCGGCGATCTCGCGGTACTCGATCGCGAGCGTGGCCGCGAGCCCGGGCTGCAGCGCCATCGCATCGGCCATCCGCACGGCCAGCGCGCGCGCCTCGGCGATGCGGGCCAGCGGATCGTCGATCTGGGCGACGTGCGGGTTCAGCACGTCCCATACCATGCGACGCAGCGCGCAGCCGGGCAGCACGTTGTGGCTGATGAACGCGACGCCGCTGGGCGCGAGGCGCGCGCGGATCGTCTCGAACAGCGCCTTGCGCACCGGCGCGGGAACCCACGAGTAGAAGCCGTGCGCGACGATGTAATCGAAGGTCCCCGCTTCGGCGGGCAGGTCGCGCAGATCGGCGGCGTGGAACGCGATGTTGGCGAGCTTCAGGTCGTCGGCGAACACGCGCGCCTCGTCGATCGAGCGCGGCGACAGGTCGATCCCGACGAACGAGCCGCGCGGCAGCGCAGCCGCGATCGGCACGAGGTTCCCGCCGTCACCGCAGCCGATGTCGAGCATCCGCGCGGTCGACGGCTCGGGCGTGTCGATGCCGAGCAGCGCGGCGATCGTCGCGATGCGTTCCGGATGGCTCGTCGCGCACGGGCGTCCCACGTACAGGACGGCGTCGTAGGCCGCCTTGAGGACGCCGGTGACCGGCTCGCGGTCGGCGGCGCCGGGAGGGATCGAAGCGGCGGGGGTCACGTGATCGGCGTGTCTACAACTGGACAGACAGCAGCGACGCCGCGCGCTCGGCCAGCTTCTCGTGCCAGGGACGCGTGCGCCATTCGTCGAGCGACACGCGGTGCGACTGGGTGAGGTCCCGCTCGAAGACCGCGATCTGGCGCGCGGCGAACGTCGCGTCGTGGATGTTGAGGTTCGCCTCGTCGTTCAGTCGGAACGAGCGCACGTCGAAGTTGGTCGATCCCACCGACACGAGGAGGCCGTCGACGATCATCACCTTGCAATGGAACATCGTCGGTTGGTACTCGTGGATCTGCGCTCCTGCCTCCAGCAACGGCCCCCAGGTGGCGCGCGATGCGCGGCGCACGACGTCTGTGTCGATGATCGGCCCGGGCAGGACGATACGGACCTTGACGCCACGCTTCAGCGCGTCGACCAGGACGTTCGTCGTCAGCGTGTCGGGAACGAAATACGCGCTCGCGAGCTCGATCGAGCGAGTCGCCGCCGTGATCGCCATCAGGTACATGAGCTGCATGCTGTCCGCGCCGCCCTCCGGCGAGCTCGAAAATACCTGCGCCGTCGCGCCCCCGTGCGCCTCCAGCGCGGGGAAGTAGTCGCTGCCGTGGAGCACGACGCCGGTAACCTTGGTCCAGTTGTCGAGGAACGTCGCCTGCATTTGCGCGACGACCGGTCCCTCGGCGCGGTAGTGGCTGTCGCGCCAATGGTCGGGATCCTGCGCCTTGCCGTCCCATTTGTCGGCGATGCCGACCCCCCCTGTGAATCCCACGCGACCGTCGACGACGAGGAGCTTGCGGTGCGTGCGATTGTTGAGACGCGCCAGGTGATACCACTGCAGAGGCCGGAAGAGCTCGATCTGGACGCCCGACCGACGCATCGTCTCGAGCATCGCGTCGTCGATCTTCTGCGACCCCACCCAGTCGAGCAGGACATGCACGCGAACGCCAGCCTTGGCTCGCTCGGCGAGTGCCTCCGCGAAGGCGCTGCCCACCTCCCCCGACCAGTAGATGTAGGTCTCGAACGTGATCGAGCGCTGCGCCGATCGGATCGCGGCGAGCATCGACGGGAAGATCTCGGCGCCGTTCTGCAGCGACTCGACGCGGTTGCCGGCCAGCGCCGGCGGGCCGAGCAGCACGCCGATCGAGCGGAAGTACTGCGGGGACCCGAGATCGTAGAGACGCTCGATGCGCTGGTCGATCTTGCGCTCGGCCGGCATCAGGTTCACGACGACCAGCGTGACGATCACCGTCGCCACGACGCTGCCGAGCACCCACCGCGTGCGTCTGCGCGACCAGGCCATCAGGCGGGGCTCCCGGCAGCGCACACGCGCCGCGCCTTCGGCCCGACGGTCCGCACGGGGCGGGTTTCAGCTTGGGAAAGGCGCGTCCCGCGGCCCGTCTCCGGGGGCGGTCCGGGCAACGGCGGGAGGGAGGGGCGGCGCATCGAGCAACGCGGGAAAAGGATGGCGCCGTCGCGCCCCCGGCGTGGATGCGGCGGCGACCGTTGGGCGACGGTCGAGGATGCATGCCCGGCACCCGGTCGGGTGGCGTCCCCACGGGGATTCGAACCCCGGTTACCGCCGTGAAAGGGCGATGTCCTAGGCCTCTAGACGATGGGGACCCGGATTGCAGCCGGTGCCGGCGCCGCGACCGCCCGTGCCATGCACGCGCGCGGGCTGTCGCGTTCGTTCGGTGGTGGAGGTAAGCGGGATCGAACCGCTGACCTCTTGCATGCCATGCAAGCGCTCTCCCAGCTGAGCTATACCCCCACGGCGAATCCGAAATTATACCGGCGCTGCGAAGGGCGCGCAAATCGGGGGCGCGTTTCGCGAGGGCGGCGTGTGGGACGCAACGTGCATCCCGTACGACGACCGCGAGCGCGGGCGCCCCTCGCCCCACCCGCTTCCCGCGCTGCCGGGAGCGGGAGTGGATTGTCGCGACACGCGGATGTGGGTCGCCGCGACGCGGAAGTCGGAGCGGATCGCGCGCGGTTCGACGCGATGCGGGGAGCGGGCGCGGATCCTGCGCTATGATCGCGGCCCGCGCGTGCCCATGCGATCGCGCGAGAAGCACCGTGCCGCTTCCCGATCCCGCCCGCGCTGCCCCTCCCGATCTCGCCGAGCGCGTCGTCCTGGTGACCGGCGCGACCGGGGGCCTGGGTGCGCCACTCGCGCGCGCCTGCGCGGCTCGCGGGGCGACCGTCGTGCTGCACGGGCGCAACGTCACCGCGCTCGAAAAGCTCTACGACGAGATCGTCGAGGCCGGCGACCCGGAGCCGGTGATCCTGCCGCTCGACCTCGCGAAAGCCGAGGCCGCCGATTTCGGCAACGTCGCCGCGGCGCTGGAGTCGCAGTTCAAGCGGCTCGACGCCCTAGTGCACACCGCCGCGATGCTCGGCTCGCTCGGGCCGCTCGAGCACCAGTCCTACGAGGCGTGGCTCGCACTGCTGCGCGTGAACCTCGCCGCGCCGATGGGCCTCACGCGCGCGCTGATCCCGCTGCTCTCGAAGGCGCCCGACGCCTCGGTCGTCTTCACGCTCGACGATCGCGGGCTCGCGCCGCGCGCGTACTGGGGCGGCTACGGCGTCACCAAGGCGGGCGTGGCCGCGCTCGCGCGCGAACTGGCGGACGAATGGGAGTCGCGTCCCACGCTGCGCGTCAACGCGCTCGTGCCCGGTCCGATCCGCTCGCCGATGCGCGGCCGCACGCATCCGGGCGAGGATCGCAGCAAGTTGCCGCTGCCCGAGACGCTGGTCCCGCTCTACCTCCACCTCCTCGCCGGCCAGAGCAAGGCCGAGAGCGCCGCGCTCATCGATGCGCGCGCCTGGCTCGCGGGATCGCCCGCCTCGTCGCCGCTGGTCGCGTAACGCAGCAGCACGCGCAACTCGCGGTGGGCCGCGCCGGGCAGGCGGTCGGCCGGCACGCTTTCGCACGCGACGCCCTTCGAGCCATCCGGACGCCACGCGATGGACGCGTAGCGCGGAAGCGCGACCGAGCCTGCCACCAGCGTTCCATCGATCGCGCGGCCATCGCGCGCGAGTGCGGTCAGCGTGCCGTCGGAGCGAAGGACCACGCCGGCCAGCGCATCGTCGAGGCCGCGCCACGCCTTGAGCCCCAGCGCGACGACCAGCAGCGCGAGCGACGCGGCCATCAAGGGATTCAGCGGCAGCGCTACGACCAGCCCCACGGTGGCAGCATGTGCGACGAGCACGAACGCGCGCGTGGCAGGCGAACGGGAGAAATCGAACCGGCGCGAGACGACGCGGCGCATGCGACATCCGACCACGAACGCCCATGGCGCGCCTTCGGCCGTTCGGCCGAGGCGGCGCGAACCCGCCGCGGCGTCAGCCCGCCGCCGTCACCGCGTTGCGCGCCGCGGCGTGCTTGGCGAGCTTGAGCCAGGTCTCGACCACGGTGTCCGGGTTGAGCGACATGCTCTCGATGTTGCGGTCGACCAGCCACTCGGCGAGGTCCGGGTGGTCCGAGGGCCCCTGCCCGCAGATGCCCACGTAGCGCCGGTGCCGCTGGCAGGCGTCGATCGCCATCGCGAGCATCGCCTTCACCGCGTCGTCGCGCTCGTCGAACGTCGTCGCGATCGCGCCGCCCGCGTCGCGGTCGACGCCGAGCGTCAGCTGCGTCATGTCGTTGCTGCCGATCGAGAAGCCGTCGAAGTGCTCGAGGAAGCGGTCCGCGAGCAGCGCGTTCGACGGGATCTCGCACATCATGATCACGCGCAGGCCGCGCTCGCCGCGCTTCAGGCCGTTCTTCGCGAGCAGCCCGATCACGTCCTTCGCCTCCGCGACGGTGCGCACGAACGGGATCATCAGCTCCACGTTGGTGAGGCCCATGTCGTCGCGCACGCGCTTCATCGCCCGGCACTCGAGCGCGAAGCAGTCGTAGAACGACGACGACAGGTAGCGCGACGCGCCGCGGAACCCGAGCATCGGGTTCTCCTCGTGCGGCTCGTAGCGCTGGCCGCCGAGCAGGTTGCTGTACTCGTTCGACTTGAAGTCGGAGAGCCGCACGATCACCTTCTTGGGCCAGAACGCGGCGGCGATCGTCGCTACGCCTTCGGCGATCTTCGCGACGTAGTACTCGACCGGATCGGCGTACGCCGCGATGCGCGGCGCGATCTCCGCCTTGAGCTCGGCGGGAAGGCCGGCGTACTCGATCAGCGCCTTGGGATGGATGCCGACGTTCTTGCTGATGATGAACTCGAGCCGGGCGAGGCCCACGCCCTCGTTGGGCAGCCGCTGGAACGAAAACGCGAGCTCCGGATTGCCGACGTTCATCATAATCTTGGTCGGGCACGGCGGCATGCGATCGAGCGCGACGTCGACGACCTCGACGTCCAGGCGGCCCGCGTACACGTGCCCGGTATCGCCTTCCGCGCACGACACGGTCACGTCGGCGCCCTCGGCGAGCGTGTGCGTCGCGTCGCCGCACCCGACCACCGCCGGGATGCCGAGCTCGCGCGCGATGATGGCCGCGTGGCACGTGCGCCCGCCGCGGTTGGTGACGATGGCCGCCGCACGCTTCATCACCGGTTCCCAGTCGGGGTCGGTCATGTCGGTGACCAGCACGTCGCCCGCCTCGACGCGGTCCATCTCCGCGGCCGACTTGACCAGCCGCACGCGCCCCTGCCCGATCTTCTGACCGATCGCGCGACCGCTCGCGAGCACCGCCGAGGTCGAGCGCAGGCGATAGCGCCTAAGATCGGTCCCGCTGTCGCGCGACCGCACGGTTTCGGGCCGCGCCTGCAGCACGTACAGCTTGCCGTCGACGCCGTCGCGGCCCCACTCCACGTCCATCGGGCGGCCATAGTGCTTCTCGATCGCGACCGCGTAGCGCGCGAGCTCGGCGACTTCGTCGTCGCTGATCGAGAAGCGCACGCGGTCGGCGTCGGGAACCGGCACCGTCGTGGTCGAGCGCCCGGCCGAGCGGCCCTCGGCGAACACCATCTTCAGCGCCTTCGCGCCCACCGACTTGCGCAGGATCGCCGGACGCCCCGCCGCGACGTTGGGCTTCCAGACGTAGAACTCGTCGGGATTGACCGCGCCTTGCACCACCGTTTCGCCCAGCCCATAGGACGACGTGATGAACACGACCTGATCGAAGCCCGATTCGGTGTCGAGCGTGAACAGCACCCCGGCGGCGCCCTGGTCGCTGCGCACCATCCGCTGGACGCCCGCCGAGAGCGCCACGTCGGCGTGCGCGAACCCCTGATGTACGCGATAGGCGATGGCCCGGTCGTTCCATAGCGAGGCGAATACCTCGCGTATTGCGTGAATGATATTATCTACGCCGCTGATATTGAGGAATGTTTCCTGCTGTCCGGCGAACGACGCGTCGGGCAGGTCCTCCGCGGTGGCCGACGAGCGCACCGCGTAGGTCACGCCGGGAGACGCCTCCTCGAGCTGGGCGAATGCGGCGCGGATTTCGGCGTCCAGCGCCGGAGGCAGCGGCGCCTCGACGACCCAGCGGCGGATCTCGGCGCCGGTGCGCGCGAGCGTCTTGACGTCGTCCACGTCGAGCGACGCGAGGCATGCGTCGATGCGCTTGCCCAGACCTCCCTGGACGAGGAATTCGCGAAATGCATCGGCCGTGGTGGCAAAACCGCGGGGAACGCGGATGCCGGCGCCGCTCAGCTGGCTGATCATCTCGCCCAGCGAGGCGTTCTTGCCGCCGACCGACTCGACGTCGGCCATGCGCAGCCGCTCGAACGGCACGACGCGTTCCCGCGTTTCCATACCCGGATGCTCCGCGACGAAGGACCGGCGCGCGGTTCGCCTTAGTGCGTTGCAGCACGGCGGACGCGGGCCGCCGTGATTCTACCGCGACGGGTTGTCCCGGCCGCGCTCGCTGCGATGCGGGAAGCGTGTGGGACGGCCGCGAACAGCTTCCGCGCTAGCGCGCCGGCGTCTCGGGCACCAGCGGAAGTTCCTCGCCGCCTTCGTCCTCGAGGCCGGAGACCGGGAGGCCCTGCGCATTGCGCCGGCCGCGGGCGGCCCGGCGCAGGCTCCGATACAGGTCCGGATGCGCTTCCTTGAGGTAGCTGATGATCTCGAAGTCGATGCGCTTGACCTGCGAGAGGTCGATCTGCTCGACGTGCACGAGACGCAACAGCTCGCGAACGGGCCGCGGCATCTCGCGTCCGCTTTCGTAGCGCGAGCCCCCGCTCTGCGTGACCCCGATCTGGGTCCAGAACTGTTCCTGGTTGAGGCCCAGCCGACGGCGGATCTCGCGCGGATTCAGCACACGTTCGAGCAGCTTCACGGCAGGATCGCCTCTCCACGGGACCCATGGCGTGCCCCCGTTTGGGCACCCCTATCCCATTGGCATAATAGTCAACCGAACCCGCGTCCGCTAGCAAGCATTGCCGACAGGCGGCGCCCGGGGGTGTTGCGTCCGCGGTGACCGTGGGACGGGCTGGTAGAATACAAAAGTGACGCCGCGCCACGACCTCCACTGCCATTCGACCCGTTCGGACGGCCTTTTATCCCCGACCGAGGTCGTGCGACGGGCCGCATCGCGGGGCGTCGAGGTGCTCGCCCTCACGGACCACGACGAGGTCGCCGGGCTTGCGGAGGCGACCGAGGCGGCGCGCGGGACCGGGATGGCGTTCATCCAGGGCAGCGAGCTTTCGGTCAGCTGGCAGGACCTGACGGTGCACGTCGTCGCGCTGAACATCGATCCGGAGGACGCCGAGCTGGTGGCGGGCCTGGAGTCGATCCGCAGCGGTCGCACCGGTCGGGCGAAGCGCATCGGCGCCTCGCTCGCCGCCGCAGGCATTCCCGGCGCCTACCAGGGGGCGATGCGCTACGTGACCAGCGAGCGGCTGGTGTCGCGCACCCACTTCGCCCGCTACCTGGTCGAAGCCGGCGTCATGCGCGACGTGAAGGACGTCTTCAAGCATTACCTCACCCCCGGCAAGCCCGGCTACGTCGAGCACGAGTGGACGACGCTGCCGCAGGCGATCGGCTGGATCCACGGCGCCGGCGGCGTCGCGGTGCTCGCGCACCCGGGGCGATACAAGGTCGACGGCCGCGCGGGCATGAAGCAGCTGCTCGCCGATTTCCGGGACGCCGGTGGCGACGCGATCGAGGTGCTGTCGCCGTCGCACACCGCCGCGCAGTCGGCGGAGTTCGCGACGCAGGCACGCCTGTTCGGCTTCGCGGCCTCGACCGGCTCGGACTACCACGGGCCCGGCGAGAGCTGGCTCGACCTCGGCGACCTTCCCCCGCTGCCCGCCGGCGTCGAGCCGGTGTGGGAGCGGTGGTAGCGCGACGCGCAGCCCCCTCGTCGTCCGCGGTCGCGACGCCATGCCGAGCCGCCGCACGGTCTTCTTCCTGTCCGATCGCACCGGTATCACCGCCGAGATGCTCGGCAACAGCCTCCTGTCGCAGTTCGAGGACGTCGCGTTTCGCCGCATCACCGTGCCGTTCGTCGACTCACCCGAGAAGGTCACCGAAGCGATCCGGCTGGTGAACGAGACCGGTGCCGCCGAGGAGCGCCGGCCGATCGTGTTCTCGTCGGTCGTCGACGAGGACGCCAGCGAGACGATCCGCGCCCGCGCGCAGGCGCTCACGCTCGATCTGTTCCAGATCTTCATCGCGCCGCTCGAGGCGGAGCTCGTCTCCAAGAGCTCGCACGCCGCGGGGCGATCGCACGGCATCGCCAACAGCCACGAGTATTTCGCGCGGATGGAAGCGATCAACTTCACGCAGACGCACGACGACGGCGCCGCGACGCGCGACCTCGCCAAGGCGCAGGTGGTCCTGGTCGGCGTCTCCCGCTGCGGCAAGACGCCCACCTCGCTCTACCTCGCATTGCAGTTCGGCGTGCGCGCGGCCAACTTCCCGCTCACGCCCGACGACTTCGCCGACCACAAGCTGCCGGGGTCGGTGATCGGGCACAAGGATCGCCTTTTCGGCCTCACGATCCAGCCGGAGCGCCTGCGCGAGATCCGCGAGGAGCGCCGCCCGGGCAGCCGCTACGCGGCGCTCGACAACTGCCGCTACGAGGTGCGCGAAGCGGAGGCGCTGATGCTGCGCGAAGGCATCCCGATGGTCGACACGACGTCGAAGTCGATCGAGGAGATCGCCACGACGATCCTGCACCGCGCGAAGCTCGAGCGGCACGTCTACTGATCACGCGAGGCCGCCATGCTGAAGGGACTGTCGTCACTCCTGACCCCCGATCTCCTGCACGCGCTCGCCTCGATGGGGCATGGCGACGAGGTCGCGATCGTCGATGCGAACTTCCCGTCGTCCTCGCTGGCCAAGCGCCTGGTGACGATCGCCGGCGCCGGTGCGCACGAGGTGCTCGCCGCCGTGCTGGACGTGCTCCCGCTCGACAACGTCGAGACGCCGGCGGTCTTCACGATGGAGGTGCACGGCGACGCCGACGCGCTGCCCGAGCCGGTCGCCGACTTCGCGGCCGTGCTCGCCGATCATGGCCACGGCGACGTCGAGATCGGTCATCTCGAGCGCCAGGCGTTCTACGAGCGCACGCGCGAGGCGTTCGCCGTCGTGCGTACCGGCGAGTTGCGGCCGTACGGCAACATCCTGCTGGTCAAGGGCACGGTCAACACCCTCGGCTAGCCGCGGCGCTGCGCGGCATCGCGTCATGATCGTCGTCTTCGGCTCGATCAACGCCGACCTCGTCGCGCGCGTCGTCCACCTGCCACGCGAAGGCGAGACGCAGGTCGCGGTGGCGTACACGGTCCACGCCGGCGGCAAGGGCGCGAACCAGGCGCTCGCCGCCCGCCGTGCGGGCGCGAAGGTCGCGCTGGTCGGGGCGGTGGGCCGCGACGGATTCGCGGACGTCGCCCTCGCGACGCTTCGCGAGGCCGGCGTCGACACCGCGAGCGTCGCGAGGCTCGAGGGGCCGACCGGCCTCGCGCTGATCCACGTCGACGCGCACGGCCGCAACACCATCACGGTCGTGCCCGGCGCGAACGGCTCGGTGCGATTCACGCAGGTCGATGCACGCCTCGTCGACGCGCGTCCCCTCGTCATGCTGCAGCTAGAGGTGCCGCTCGCGGAAGTGATCGCGCTCGCACAGCGCGCACGGGCCGCGGGCGCGCGCGTCGTGCTGAACGTCGCGCCGCCCGCCGCGCTTCCCGATGCGCTGCTCGACGCGGTCGACGTGCTGATCGCGAACGAGCACGAAGCCGCGGTGATTGCGCGAGGCGCGGGCTTGCCCGGCGCGCCGCGCGAGTTCTGCGCCGCGGCCGCGGACCGCTGGCGGCTGGCGGCCGTGGTGACGCTCGGCGCCGCGGGCGTCGTCGCGGCGGACGCATCCCACGCCTACCAGGTCGACGCCGCGCGCGTCGAGGTCGTGGACACCACGGCGGCCGGCGACGCTTTCGCAGGGGCGCTCGCAGCGGCGCTCGACCGCGGGGCGACGTTGCCGGACGCGCTCGCCGACGGCGCGGCGGCCGGCTCCCATGCCTGCACGCGCGCGGGCGCGCAGGCGTCGCTGGCGTCCCGCGAGCATTGGCTCGGGCTGGCGCGCGAGCTTCGCGCCGCCGCGAAAGTCACGGCGCGCTAGAATCGGCGGATCGCGCCGCCCCGAGGATTTCGATGCCGCATCGACGAATTTTCGCCCTGCTCGCCCTCGCCCTCGCGCTCGCCGCGCCGGCACGAGCCGCGGAGCCGGACTACTCCGACATCTGGTGGGCCGCCGCCGGCGCCGAGTCCGGCTGGGGCGTCAACTTCGCGCAAAGCCCCGGCTTCATCTTCGCCACGTTCTTCATCTACGGCCCGGACAACAAGCAGACCTGGGTGAGCGCCGAGATGGTCCAGGCCGGTACCGGACGCTACTCCGGCGCGCTCTACCGCTGCACCGGCACCTATTTCGCGCTGGCATGGGCTCCGTCCGACCACACCTGCGCGATCGTTGGCGAGGCGCAGTTCGTCGCCGAAAGCGTCACGCGCGGCCTCTTTAGCTACCGGATCGACACGATCCAGGTGGCGAAGACGATCGAGCGGCTCGCGCTCACGCCGATCGAGGTCGCCGGCGTCTACCTCGGCGGGATGCTGATCAAGAACTCGAACCAGTGCAACGGCGGCGCATCGTCGACGCCCTACGCCTACCAGCTTCTGGTGAGCGAAGCGACTGGCTCGCAGGTGACGATCGACCAGGTTTCGCTCACCGGGAGCACCGACTGCACGATGAAGGGCCTCGCGCTGCAGATCGGCCGCGTCCGCCCGATGCCCAACGGCACCTACTCGTGCGGCGGGGCCGACTCGCCGGTCAACATCAGCGACATGCGCCGCACCTCCAACGGCGGCATCGAGCTCGCATGGACGGCGGATCTGGGCAGCGGCTGCGTCGAGACGGGGACGTTCAGCGGCGTGCCGCAGCAGTGACGCGCCGGCGCGCGACCTCGTAGAGCGCCACCGCCGCCGCCGCGGCGACGTTCAGCGATTCGCTGCCGCCGGGCATCGGGATCGTCACGGCCTCGTCGGACTCGTGGCGCAGCGCCTCGGACAATCCAGCGCCTTCGTTGCCGATCGCGAGCGCGACGCGCGCGCCGAGCGTGGCGCGATCGATCGGCGTGCCCCCCGACGCGACCGTCGCGAGCACGCGGACGCCGTCGCGCCTGAGGTCCCGGGCGATCGCCGGCAGGTCGGCGTCCTCGTGGATCGCCAGCTGGAAATGCGCGCCCTGTCCGGCGCGCAGCACCTTGGGCGCCCAGGCGAACGCGCAGTCCTTCGACAGAAACGCCTCGGCGACGCCGAAAGCCGCCGCCGAGCGCAGCATCGAGCCCAGGTTGCCCGGATCCTGGATCGCCTCGACCAGCAGGAAGCGATCGCCGTCGCCGGCGCGACTCGCACGCGGCGCCGGGGCGACCGCGACGATGCCGATGTCGGGCAACAGGGGGCCGAGCTCGTCGAACAGCGCGCGTGGCAGGATCAATGCGCGCGAAGGCGGCACGCGCGCCACCAGTTCCGCGACCCCGAGGCGCGACAGCGCATCCTCGCTCGCGGCGACGACCTCGGGAACGCCTCGTCGGTCGAGGTAGACGCCCACGAGGTGCTCGCCTTCGAGGACGCAACGGCCGGTCTTGCGCCGCTCGCGCGACGAGGCGACCAGCCGCGCGAGGTCGCGGTAACGCGGGTTCTGGCGCGAGACGATCGTGGTCATCGCGGGCGCGCCGGCGCGCGCTCAGCGCGAAGGTGCGGCGGACTTGGATGCGCCGGCCGGCTGCAGCTGGAAGAACACCTCGTCCTGCCGGATCATGCCGAGCTCGCCGCGCGCGCGCTCCTCGATCGCCTCGCTCCCGGTCTTGAGGTCGCGCACGTCCGCATCGAGCGCCTCGTTGCGCGCCTTCAGCTTGTCGTTGGCGTCGCGCTGGACCGCCACCTGCCGGTCGAGCTCGCGCACCGCGAGCCAGCCGCCCTTGCCGAGCCACATCGGATACTGCAGCGCGACGATCGCGGCGACGAAGATCAGGGCGAGCCAGCGCATGGCGGACCCGTCGGTCCCCGCTACGGAAGGTTGAAGAACGCGTCGCGGCCCGGATAGCTCGCGGCGTCGCCCAGGTCCTCCTCGATGCGGAGGAGCTGGTTGTACTTGGCGATGCGGTCCGAGCGCGACAGCGATCCGGTCTTGATCTGGCCGGCGTTGGTGCCGACCGCGATGTCGGCGATCATGCTGTCCTCGGTCTCGCCCGAGCGGTGCGACACGACCGCGGTGTAGCGCGCGCGATTGGCCATCGAGATCGCGGCGAAGGTCTCGGAGAGCGTCCCGATCTGGTTGATCTTGATCAGGATCGAGTTGGCGATCCCCTTGGCGATGCCCTGCTTCAGGATCGCGGTGTTGGTGCAGAAGATGTCGTCGCCGACCAGCTGCACGTCGCGGCCGAGGCGCTCGGTCAGCGACTTCCAGCCGTCCCAGTCGTGCTCGGACATGCCGTCCTCGATGCTGACGATCGGGTAGCGGCCGCACCAGGTCGCGAGCACGTCGACCATCTGCGCGGGCGTGAGCACGCGATTCTCGCCCTCGAGCCGGTAGGCGCCCTCGACGAAGTACTCGGACGCGGCGCAGTCGAGCGCGAGCGCGATGTCGCGCCCCGGCTCGTAGCCCGCCTGGTCGATCGCCTCGACCAGGAGCTGCAGCGCCGCCTCGTTGGACGGCAGGTCCGGCGCGAAGCCGCCTTCGTCGCCGACCGTCGTCGGCATGCCGCGGGCGTCGATCAGCTTCTTCAGCGTGTGGAACACCTCCGCGCCGTATCGCAGCGCCTCGCGGAAGGTCGGCGCGCCGAGCGGCACCAGCATGAACTCCTGCAGGTCGATCTTGTTGTTCGCGTGCGCGCCGCCGTTGATGACGTTCATCAGCGGCACCGGGAGCTGCATCTGACCGGCGCCCCCGAGGTAACGGTACAGCGGCAGCGACGACTCGTCGGCTGCGGCCTTGGCTACGGCGCAGGAGACAGCGAGGATCGCATTGGCGCCCAGCCGCGCCTTGTTGTCGGTACCGTCGAGCGCGATCAGCGTGTTGTCGATGAGGCCCTGCTCCGCCGCGTCGAGCCCGAGGATCGCCTCGCAGATCTCGGTGTTGACGTTCTCGACCGCGCGCATGACGCCCTTGCCGAGGTAGCGCTTGGCGTCGCCGTCGCGCAGCTCGACCGCTTCCTTCGAGCCGGTGGACGCGCCCGACGGAACGGCGGCACGCCCCGAGACCCCGGACTCGAGCACCACGTCGGCCTCGATCGTGGGATTGCCGCGGGAATCGAGGATCTCGCGGGCGATGACGTCGACGATGGCGCTCATGGGTCAGGGATCAGGGGTCAGGAATCGGGGGTCAGAGGCGGCGCGCGGTGCGACGCGGCATCGGGCCGCAATGACGTGGTTCAACCTGCGCCCTCTCCCCGCATCGCGCGAAGAGGGTTGGGGCGAGGGGCCGGTCGGTCATGCGTCGGGTGCCTCGTAGTCGCATATCACCCAGTCGGCGATCTCGCGCAGCAACGCCACGACTTCCTGGTGCGCAGGATGCGGGCCGTAGGCGGTCAGGTCGGCGTGGGTCGCGAACGCCATGTTGATGCCCAGGTCGTAGGCGACCGGGCGGTCGGTCACGTTCCACCCGTACTCGAATCGGACGATGCCCCCGCACTGGTGCTTCAGCGCGACGAATTGCTTCTCCCACGCGGGCACGCGCGGATCGGTGCGCGCGACACCGGGCTTGAACTTGATCAGGACGAGATGGACGAACATGTCAGGTATCAGGTATCAGGTATCAGGTATCAGGAATCGGGGGTCGGGGCGTGCGGCTCATGGTCGTCAAGGCCTGGCCGCCGGCCTCGCCAGCGCCATCAGCTCGGTCTCGGGGAACCCCGACCGCTTCACCGCGACGTCGAGCTCCTTGAGCGTCTCGAGCAATGCACGCATCCGCGCCAGCGGCCATGCATTGGGGCCGTCCGAGAGCGCCTTCGCCGGATCGGGATGCGTCTCCATGAACAGGCCGGCAATGCCCGCGGCCACGGCGGCCCGCGCGAGCACCGGCACGAATTCGCGCTCGCCGCCCGACGAGCTGCCCTGCTGGCCGGGGAGCTGCACCGAGTGGGTCGCGTCGAACACGACCGGGCAGCCGGTGTCGCGCATGATCGCGAGCGAGCGCATGTCGGACACCAGGTTGTGGTAGCCGAACGAGGCGCCGCGCTCGCACACCATGATGTTGTCGGCGCCGGATGCGGCCTTCGCCTTGGCGACCACCTGCTTCATCTCGCCGGGCGCGAGGAACTGGCCCTTCTTGATGTTGACCGGGCGGCCCGCGCGCGCGACGGCCTGGATGAAGTCGGTCTGCCGGCACAGGAAGGCCGGCGTCTGCAGCACGTCGACGACGGCGGCGACCGTCCCTACCTCGTCCTCGTCGTGCACGTCGGTCAGCACCGGCACGCCGACCTGCCGCTTGACCTCGGCGAGGATGCGCAGCCCTTCGTCCATGCCCGGGCCGCGGAAGCTCGCGTGCGAGCTGCGGTTGGCCTTGTCGAAGCTCGACTTGAAGACGAACGGGATGCGAAGCGCGGACGTGATCTCCTTGAGCTGGCCCGCAACGTCGATCTGCAGCGCCTGCGACTCGACCACGCAGGGGCCGGCGATCAGGAACATCGGCCGGTCGAGGCCGACGTCGAACCCGCAAAGCTTCACGGATGGCCTAGATCGACGCGACCAGCTCGGCGACCGCGGCCGCCGAGTCGCCGCCCGCCTGCTGCCGGGCGAGCGCGGCGCGCACGAAGCTCACGAACAGTGGGTGCCCGCGTCGCGGGTTCGACGTGAACTCGGGGTGGTATTGGCAGCCGAAGAACCACGGATGGTCGGCGAGCTCGATCATCTCGCAGAGGTCGCCCGCGGTGGCGCTCTTCGCGCGCGCGCTGACGGTGAGCCCGCTCGCCTCGAGGCGCGGCAGGTAATGGTTGTTGACCTCGTAACGGTGGCGGTGGCGCTCGGCGACCGTGGTCGACCCGTAGATGCGGTGCGCGAGCGTGCCCGGCACGACTTCGCAGGGCTGCGAGCCCAGGCGCATCGTGCCGCCCAGGTCGGAGGCGGTCGTGCGCCGCTCGATGCTGCCGTCGCGATTCTGCCACTCGGTGATCAGCGCGACGACCGGGTGCGGCGTCGCCGCGTCGAACTCGGTCGAGTTCGCGCCGGCGAGCCCGGCGCGATGGCGCGCGTGCTCGATCACCGCGAGCTGCATGCCGAGGCAGATGCCCAGGTAGGGCACGCCGTTCTCGCGGGCGTAGCGGATCGCCCGGATCTTGCCCTCGACGCCGCGCTTGCCGAAGCCGCCCGGCACCAGGATCGCATCCATGCCCTGCAGCGCCGCGGTGCCGTCGCGCTCGACCGCCTCGGAGTCGACGTACTGGATGACCACCTTGCTGCGCGTATGGATGCCGGCGTGGATCAGCGCCTCGGACAGCGACTTGTACGACTCGGTCAGGTCGACGTACTTGCCGACCATCGCGATCTGCACCTCGTGCTCCGGATGCTCGAGCGCGTCGATGAGCTGGTTCCAGACCGCGAGGTCGGCCGGCTGCGGCGTGAGCCCGAGCTTCTTGCAGACGATGTCGTCGAGGCCCTCGGCGTGCAGCGCCGCGGGGATCTTGTAGATCGAGTCGGCGTCGAGCGCCGGGATCACGGCCTCGAACGGGACGTTGGTGAACAAGGCGATCTTGCGGCGATCGCCGTCCGGCACCGGCCGGTCGGCGCGGCACAGCACGACGTCGGGCTGGATGCCGATCTCGCGCAGCTCCTTCACCGAGTGCTGCGTCGGCTTGGTCTTCATCTCGCCTGCGGCGGGGATGTAGGGGACGAGCGTCAAATGAACGTAGCAGACGTTGTCGCGGCCGAGCTGGATGCCCATTTGCCGGATCGCCTCGAGGAACGGCAGGCTCTCGATGTCGCCGACGGTGCCGCCGACCTCGACCACCGCCACCTCCGCGTCGGCCGCGCCCGCCGCGATCCACGCCTTGATCTCGTCGGTGATGTGCGGGATCACCTGCACGGTGCCGCCGAGGTAGTCGCCGCGCCGCTCCCGTCGGATCACGCTCTCGTAGATCTGGCCGGTGGTGAAGTTGTTGCGCTTCCCCATCCGCACGTCGGTGAAGCGCTCGTAGTGGCCGAGGTCGAGGTCGGTCTCGGCGCCGTCCTCGGTGACGTAGACCTCGCCGTGCTGGAACGGCGACATCGTTCCAGGATCGACATTGATGTAGGGATCGAGCTTGAGATTGGTGACGCGGACGCCGCGGGAGGTAAGGATCGCGGCGAGCGACGCGGCGGCAATCCCCTTCCCCAACGAGGAAACGACGCCGCCGGTGACGAACACGTACTTGGGCATGGCGCGACCCGGGGCTGGAAATTCCGCATTTTACCGGGGTCGCCTCGCCCCCGATAGCGCGACAGCGGGCCCCAAGCGGCGCTACAATCCCAATCCCGCCGCGATCCTCGCGCGCACCGCTTCCCGGGGCAGCAGCGCCAGGACCGCGTCGAGCGACGGCGTCTGCGTCGTTCCCGCGACCAGCATCCGCAGCGGCATGAAGAGCTGCGGGGGCTTCAGCCCGTGCTTCTTCGTCTCCGACTTCAGCCGCTCGGCGATGGCTTCCTTCGTCCACGGCAGGTCGGCGAACGCCTCGGCGACGCCCTGCACCGCCGGCCGCGTGGCGGCGGTCAGGTGCTCGGCCAGCCGCTCGTGCGACGGATGCGGTGCCGCGTAGAAGTAATGCGCCGCGTCGGCCATCTCGGTCAGCGTGTGGACGCGATCGCGCAGCAGGACCGCCACCGCGCCGGGGTCCGGTCCGGCCGACACCTCAAGGCCGGCTCGCGCGAGGTAGGGCGCGAAGCGGCGGCCAAGCTCCGCGGCGTCCATCCGCTTCATGTGCTCCTGGTTCACCCAGTGCAGCTTGTCGGTGTTGAACCGCGACGGCGCCGCGCTGATCGCGTCGAGCCCGAACCAGCGCACGAAGTCGTCGGGACCGAACACCTCGTCGTCGCCGTGCGCCCAGCCGAGGCGTGCGAGGAAGTTCACCATCGCCTCGGGCAGGTAGCCGGCCGCCTCGTACTCCATCACCGACACCGCACCGTGTCGCTTCGACAGCTTCTGCCCGTCCTCGCCGAGCACGGTGGGCACGTGCGCGAACACCGGCGGCTCGTGGCCGAGCGCGCGAAAGATATTGATCTGCCGCGGCGTGTTGTTGACGTGGTCGTCGCCGCGGATCACGTGCGTGATGCGCATGTCGATGTCGTCGACGACGACGCAGAAGTTGTACGTCGGCGTGCCGTCGGCGCGCGCGATGACGAGGTCGTCGAGCTCGGCGTTGGCGAACGCGATGCGGCCCTTCACGCGGTCGTCCCACGCGACGCTGCCGCCGTCGGGGTTGCGGAAGCGGATCACCGGCGCCACGCCCGCGGGCGGCACGAGGCCGTGCGCCTCGACGTTCTCCGGGCGCCAGCGGCCGTCGTAGCGCGGCTTCTCGCCGGCCGCCATCTGGCGCGCGCGCAACGTGTCGAGCTCCTCGGTCGACATCCAGCAGCGGTACGCGAGCCCGCGACCGACCATGTCGGCGATCGCTGCGCGGTAGCGATCCATCCGCTGCATCTGGTAGTGCGGGCCTTCGTCGTAGTCGAGCCCGAGCCAGGCCATCGCGTCGAGGATCGCCTGCACCGCCTCGTGCGTCGAGCGCGCGACGTCGGTGTCCTCGATGCGCAGGACGAAGGTGCCCCCATGCCGCCGCGCATACGCCCATGAGAACAGCGCGGTGCGCGCGCCGCCGAGGTGCAGGAAGCCGGTGGGACTGGGGGCGAAGCGGGTTCTGACGGAAGTCACGGGCGCGGCCGTCGACACCGGGCCATCTTACCGGACGCGATCGCGGCGCCCGCGCCGCGACGCGCGGCGACCTGCGACCCCCGCCCCATCACTTCGCAACGGTGGCCCTGGCGCGCTCCGACTGCTTGCGGAACATCTCCATCACGTCGGCCAGGTGCTTCGGGTCCTGCGATCCGCTCGGGCGCTTGGGATCGGCGGCGGAAGGCACGGCGAGGCTCGATACGCCGTTGGCCTCGCAGCCGACGACGGCGCCCGTTCCGGCCTTGGTGCCGGCGTCCTCGGACTCGAGGTAGATGCTGCACTTGGTCACCTTGGCCTTTTGCTGCCACGAGTACGCGACGTCGTCGTCCTTCCGGTACGCGGGCTCCATCGCTTTCATCATGGCGAAGAAGCGCTGCAGCGCCGCCGCGTTGTACTCGGGGTTGTCGGGCCAGATCCGCGTCCCGATCAGAAGCTCGTTCTTGCCGCCGTCGCGCATGTAGGTGACAACGCTGACCGACGGGTCCTTCGCGGAGGGAACCCGTGCCGGACCGCCGCCCTTCTTCGCCTGTGCCAGCGTTTCGGGCGCGCCGAAGAGCCATGGAAGCACGGCAAGCAGGATCAGCAGGCGCGACATGGGGTCCTCCTTCAGGGGTTGCGCCGTCGATGCGGCGTGAAGCCCGCACTCTAGCCGACCTTGCGGCCCGGGACGGTGGCGGCGTACGGACGTCGCCTAGGGGTACACCCTGGCGCCCGCCGTCATGCGGGAAGGCTGTCGATCCGCGGGGCGGCCTCGCGCCGCGCCAGGATCGCACGACGCACCAGCCCGATGTGCTCGCGCAACGTATAGCCCTCGCTCGCCATGCTCTTGGGGAGGCGGACGTGCGACACGGCGTGCTCGATCCGGTCGAGGTCGGCGAGCCAGCGTCCGATCGGCAGCTCGCCCTGTCGGCGTTCGACGTCGCGTTCGAGCAACGCGAGCTCGCCGTACCAACGGTACACGCGCGAGCGGGCGCGCCAGCGCAACAGCTGCGGCAACCAGTTGACCAGCGGCACGATCAGGAACAGCAGCGGCACCAGCAGGATCACCAGCCGCTCGACATAGCTCGCCACGAAGAACGGCAGGTGGCGCTGCAGCAGGCTCGGTCCGAAGCGCATGTGGCGGTCGGCCTCGACCGAGACCGGCAGGTCGACCACGCGGGTGTGGGGGAAGCTGGTGCGATCCTCGAAGTAGCCTTGTCCGCCGTGCAGCTCGCGGGCGGCGTCGACCAACAGGTCGGTGATCGCCGGCGCGAGACCCGCGCGACCGACCAGCATCGCCTCGGTGGCGAAGAGGCGGACCTCTTTTTCGGGGATGCGCAACGCCAGGTCGACGGTCCCCGGTGGCAACGACAGCGTCGTGATGTGCGCGTAGCGTCGCTGGTAGGCCTCGGCGCGCTCGAGGCTCATGAGCTTCAGGTCCTTGTCGTGAAGCGCCTGGAACACCGCAGGCGAGCGAACGGCCCCTAGCAGGCACACGGCGTCGACGTTGCCTGCCTGCAGCGCGCGCAGCGCCTCTACATTGCCCAGCGGCTCGAATGTCGAGTTGAAGGCCGTGACATTGTTCGCCGCGAGCAGCGGCTCCATGAACGCGCGCACACCTTGCCCTGGCATTCCGATCGCGATGCGCTTGTACCGCAACTCGTCGAGCTGGGTCAGCGTCTCGTCGCCGCGGTAGAACACCCACAGCGGTTCGTAGTACAGCGCCGCGAGCATCTCGATGCCCTCGCGCTCGGCGGGGGTCGCCACGCCTCCGAGCATGAACGCGACGTCGACGTCGGACCGTGGCTCGAGCAGCAGGCGGACGTTCTCGTCGGCGCCGGTCGTGATGCGCTCGACCACCGTGACGCCGTTGCGCGCCAGGATGGCCTGGTAACGCACCGCGAGCTCGTGGTGCAGGCCGTCGACAGGCCCCGACGCCATCACGATGTGACGCGGCTTGGTGCTTTCGAGGAACCACGCGATCAGCCCGGCCGCGACGACGATCGCGACCACGGTGAGGACGCGGCGACCGACGATGACGCGACGCGGGGCTGAGAGGTCCCGGGCCATGCGATCAACGCGTCGCCATCGCGCGATAGCGTAGGTCGAGCGTCGCGGGCGTGGCCGGGTTCGCCGGCTCGGGCGCTAGCGTCATCGGTCCGGGCGTGTGGCCATGGGGCCAGAACCGCGCGAAGCGGCGCGCCTCGGCCTCGTTGGCGTTGACCGGAAAGGTCGCATAGTTGCGGCCGCCGGGATGCGAGACGTGGTAGGTGCAGCCGCCGAGCGCGCGGCCCGACCAGGTGTCGACCAGGTCGAACGTGAGCGGCGCCTGCACGCCGATGGTCGGGTGCAGCGCCGACGGCGGGCTCCAGGCGCGAAAGCGCACGCCGGCGACGTACTCGCCCGGCACGCCCGTCGGCGTCAGCGGCAGCGCACGGCCGTTGCGTGCAACGGCGTGGCGCCCGACAGTGATTCCGGTCGCCTTGAGCTGCATCCGCTCGACCGACGAGTCGACGTAGCGCGAGGTCCCGGCGAGCGACATCTCCTCGCCAAGCACGTGCCACGGCTCGATCGCCTGGCGGAGCTCCAGCGTCACGCCGTCGTAGCTCACCGTGCCGTAACGCGGAAAGCGGAACTCGACGAAGGGATCGAACCACGCGGGCTCGAACGGGTAGCCGGCGCGTCGCAGGTCGGCGACCACGTCGCGCATGTCGGTGGCGACGAAGTGCGGCAGGAGCCAGCGGTCGTGCAGCGCCGTCCCCCAGCGCTCGAGCCGGCCCTGCCACGGCTCGCGCCAGAAACGCGCGACCAGGGCGCGCAAAAGCAGCATCTGCACCGCGCTCATGCGCGCGTGCGGCGGCATCTCGAAGGCGCGGAACTCGAGCAGGCCCAGGCGCCCGGTCGGGCTGTCCGGCGAATAGAGCTTGTCGGCCGAGAACTCCGCGCGGTGCGTGTTGCCGGTCAGGTCGGTGAGCAGGTGGCGCAGCAACCGGTCGACGAGCCAGGGACGCGGCGACTCCTCGCCGGCCACCGCGACACGGTCGACTTCCTGGAAGGCGATCTCGAGCTCGTAGAGCCGGTCGTCGCGCGCCTCGTCGACGCGTGGCGCCTGGCTGGTCGGCCCGATGAACGTGCCGGAGAAGAGATACGAGAGCGCGGGATGGTTCTGCCAGTAGCCGATCAGGCTCTTCAGGAGGTCGGGCCGGCGCAGGAGCGGGCTGTCCGCCGGCGTCGCGCCGCCGAGCGTGACGTGGTTACCTCCGCCGGTGCCGGTATGGCGGCCGTCGAGCATGAACTTCTCGGTGCCGAGCCGGACGGTGCGCGCGTCCTCGTACAGCGCGACGGTCGCGTCGACCAGCGCACGCCAGCTCGACGCGGGCTGCACGTTGACCTCGATTACGCCCGGATCGGGCGTCACCTGGACCACGGCGAGACGCGGGTCGCGCGGCGGTGGGTAGCCTTCGATCACGATCCGCGAGCCGGTCTCGCGTGCGGCGTCCTCGATGGCCGCGATGAGCGCGACCGCCGCCTCGAGCCGCTCGACCGGCGGCAGGAAGACGCGCAGGTGTCCGCGTCGGGCCTCGACGCACAGCGCGGTCTTGATCACGTCGCGCGGCGCGCTGCTGCGCACGCTCCCCGGGTTCGCCTGGAGCCGGGGCGCGAGCGCGGCGCGCGGCGCGAATGGGTCGACCGGCGGGGCGCGGTCCTCGTCCTCGGGCTGCACCCACGGCAACGAGCCCAGCGGAAGCCGCAGGCCCAGCGGCGAGTCGCCCGGTACCAGGTAGAGGCGCTCGCGGCGCAGCGGCCACGGGCTCGTCTCCCATGCGATGTCCGGCCGCCCCGGCGCGGGCCGAAGCGGCAGCACGAAGCCTGCGGGCGTCGCGAGGCCCGCCTGCAGGAGCCGGGCGAGCCGCGCCCGCTCGTCCGGCTTCGACAGGTCGGCAGCGAGCGGATCGACGTTGACCGGCAGCGCCGCTTCGGCGACGAGGAGCTTCGGCACGTCCTCGTAGGCGACGATGGCCGAGGACGCAGGCAACCCGAGCCGCGTCGCGATCGCGCTGGCGAAGCGCTGCGCGTCGTCGACGGTTGCGCGGCCCTCGGACGAGGGATCGGCGAAGAGCGCACGATCGCGCCACAGCGGCGTCCCATCGATGCGCCAATACATGCCGATTGCCCAGCGCGGAAGCGGCTCGCCCGGGTACCACTTGCCCTGTCCGTCGTGCATCAGCCCGGCGGGCGCGAGCCGCTCGGCGAGCCGCCGCGCCAGCGCGTCGGCGAGCTTGCGCTTCGCCGGCGAGAGCGCCGTGTAGTTCCACTCGGCGCCGTCCATGTCGTCGACCGACACGAACGTGGGCTCGCCGCCTTGGGTGAGGCGCACGTCGCCGACCGCGAGCTCGCGGTCGACCGCCTCGCCCAGCGCGTCGATCGCCATCCACTGGACCTCGCTGTACGGGCGCGTGACGCGCGGATCCTCGTGGATTCGCACCACGCTCATCGCGACGTCGAAGCTGACCTCGCACGGATCGGTGAAGCCGATCACCGGCGCGGCGTTGCCCGGATCGGCCGTACACGCAAGCGGCAGGTGCCCTTCGCCGGCGAGGAGTCCGGACGTGGGGTCGAGGCCGATCCAGCCGGCGCCGGGGATGAACGCCTCGGCCCAGGCGTGCAGGTCGGTGAAATCGTGGTCGGCGCCCGCCGGACCGTCGAGCGGCTTCACGTCCGCGACGAGCTGGATCAGGTAGCCCGATGCGAAGCGCGACGCGATGCCGAGATGCCGCATGATCTGCACCAGGAGCCACCCGGTGTCGCGGCACGAGCCGCTGGCGTTGGCGAGCGTGAGCTCCGGCTCCTGCACGCCCGGCTCCATCCGCACCAGGTAGCGGATCGCCTGCTGCAGTTCGTGGTTGAGCCGCACCAGGAGGTCGACCGTCGTCTCGCCCGGCTTCACGCTTCCGCGGAAGCGCTCGATCCAGGCCGCGAGCCGCGGCGTCGCCGGCGCGGTCTCGAGGAACGGCTTCAGCTCCTTCGCGAGCGCGTCGGCATAGGCGAACGGGAACGTCTCGGCGTAGGGCTCGACGAAGAAGTCGAACGGGTTGATGACGGTGAGGTCGGCGGTCAGGTCGACGACGACCGACAGCTCGCGCGCGCTCTCGGGGAACACCAGTCGCGCGACCCAGTTCCCGTACGGGTCCTGCTGCCAGTTGAGGAAGTGCTGCGATGGCGCGACCTCGAGCGAGTAGCCGACCACCGGCGTGCGGCAATGCGGCGCCGGTCGCAGCCGGATCTCGTGCGGCGACAGCTTGACCGGACGGTCGAACCGGTAGGTCGTGCGATGCGTGAGGCCGACGCGGATGGCCACGGAGGTCGCCGAACGGCCCGGGGTCCGTCAGCCCTAGGCCCAGTTCGGGTCCGGCAGGTCGGCGAACACCCGCCGCAGGCCCTCGCCCCACTGCTCGTGCACCATGCGGAAGTACGGGTCGGACTCGTCGATGCGCCGCTGCATGCGCACGCGGAGCTGATCGGTCTCGTAGGAGACGAGGTCGATCGGCAGCCCGACCGAGATGTTCGAGCGCATGGTCGAGTCGAACGACACCAGGATGCACTTGGTCGCCGCCGACAGCGAGGTGGCGCGCGTGATCACACGGTCGATCACCGGCTTGCCGTACTTGCTCTCGCCGATCTGGAAGTACGGCGTGTCGGCGGTCGCCTCGATGAAGTTGCCCTCGCCGTAGACCTGGAACAGGCGAGGCGGCTCGCCACGCACCTGGCCGCCGACGATGAAGTTGGCCGAGCTGTCGACGTTGTTCTGCACCAGGTAGGGGCCGTCGCGCGTCTTGACCTCGCGCAACGCGTCGCCGACCAGCCGCGTCGCGTCGAACATCGACTGCGCGTTCATCAGGCTGAGCGTGCTCTCGCCGGTACGCATCCGCTGCTCGAGCGTCGACAGCACGTTCTGCGTGATCGACAGGTTGCCCGAGGTCAGCGTGACGATGACACGGTCGCCGTCCTTCGCGTACACGCGCATCTTCGAGAAGCGCGCGATCTGGTCGACGCCGGCGTTGGTGCGCGAGTCAGACGCGAACAGGAGGCCCGCGTCGAGCGACATGGCGACACAGTAGGTCATGGATGCCGGTGGGCGAAAGCGCGGATTCTAGCGGACGCGGGCGGCTTCACGCCGCCGGGACGAGGAAGCGACGCGCGACCTCGCTTCCTAGGGCGTGGACGCGCTGCAGGAAGTCCATCAGGTACTCGTGCAGCCCGAAGCGCATGATGTCGTCGGTGCGCCCGTAGTGGAGGCGCGCGTGGAGCTCGCCGCTCATGCGCTCGAGCTCGCGGCTGCGCTCGTCGGTGAGCTCGCGCAGGATGTCGTCGATCAGGTTCATGCAGGCGTGCAGCGAGCGCGGCATGTCGGCGCGCAGCACCAGGAGCTCGGCCACGCGCCGCGGAGAGATCACGTCGCTGTAGATGCGCCGGTAGGACTCGAAGCCGGACACCGACTGGAGCAGCGACGCCCACTGGTAGTAGTCCACCGCCCCGCCGACGTCGGCTGCCGAGGGCAGCAGGATGTGGTACTTGGTGTCGAGGATGCGCGCCGTGTTGTCGGCGCGTTCGAGGTGGGTCCCGAGGCGCAGGAAGCTGTACGCCTCGTCGCGCAGCATGGTCCCGACGGTGACGCCGCGGAACTGGTGCGAGCGCATCTTGACCCAGTCGAGGAACTCGCTGATCCCGCGCGACTGGACGCCGTCGAAGTCGATGTTGCGCATCTCGAGCCAGGCCGCGTTCAGGTCCTCGTACATCTCCGAGGTCATCGCGCCCCGGACCGCGCGGCCGGTCTCGCGGGCGGCGCGCAGGCACGACCAGATCGACGACGGGTTGCCGGCGTCGAGGATCATGTAGCGGAGCACGCTCTCGGCCGAGAGCTTCTGGTGGCGGGCGTAGAACCCGGTCGCGAGCCCGCAGGTGACCAGCGGCACCGCCCACGGCTCCGCCCACGCGAGGCCGGGCTCCTGCTCGTGGTAGGGCAGCATCGAGGTCCGGTAGGTGACGTCGAGCAGGCGTGCCGTGTTCTCGGCCCGCTCGACATGGCGGCCGACCCAGTAGAGGTCGTTGGCGGTGCGCGAGAGCATCTTGGACAGGCCCTAATCCGCCAGCACCCAGGTGTCCTTGGTGCCGCCGCCTTGCGACGAGTTGACCACCAGCGAGCCTTCGCGCAGCGCGACGCGCGTGAGGCCGCCCGGTACGACGTTGACCGACTTGCCGGACAGCACGTAGGGCCGCAGGTCGATGTGGCGCGGCGCCACGCCGGCCTCGACGAAGGTGGGACAGGTCGACAGCGCCAGCGTGGGCTGCGCGATGTACTTGTCCGGCTCGGCGAGGATGCGCGCCCGGAACGCCTCGCGCTCGGCCGTCGTGGAGGCCGGGCCGACCAGCATCCCGTACCCGCCCGCGCCGTGCGTTTCCTTCACCACCAGCTCGGACAGGTGCGCGATGACGTGTTCTCGTTCCTCGCGGCGATGGCACTGGAACGTCGGCACGTTGTGCAGGATCGGCTCCTCCGCCAGGTACCAGCGGATCATCTCCGGCACGTAGGGGTAGATCGACTTGTCGTCGGCCACGCCGGTGCCGATCGCGTTCGCAAGCGTCACGCGCCCGGCTCGGTAGGCCGAGAACAGCCCCGGCACCCCGAGCATCGAGTCGGCCCTGAAGGCGCGAGGGTCGAGGAAGTCGTCGTCGACGCGCCGGTAGATCACGTGGACCCGCTCCGGCCCCTTGGTCGTCTTCATGTAGACGTTGTCGTCGCGGACGAACAGGTCCTGCCCCTCGACCAGCTCGACGCCCATCTGCTGGGCGAGGAAGGTGTGCTCGAAATAGGCCGAATTCCATGGGCCGGGCGTGAGAACCGCGACGGTGGGGTCGTCGCGCTCGGGCGAGACGCCGCGCAGGTTGTCGAGCAGGACGTCCGGGTAATGCTGCACCGGCCGCACCGAGAGCGCGGCGAAGAGCTCCGGCAACAGGCGCATCATCATCTTGCGGTTCTCGAGCATGTAGCTCACGCCCGAGGGAACGCGCAGGTTGTCCTCCAGCACGTAGAACTCGCCCGCGCCCGCCCGCACGACGTCGACGCCGGCGACGTGCGCGTAGATGCGGCCCGGCACGTCGACGCCGCGCATCTCGGCGCGGTACTGCGTGTTGCCGAGGATGCGGTCGGCCGGCACCGGCCCGCCGTCGAGGATCTTCTGGTCGTGGTAGACGTCGTCGAGGAACGCGTTCAGCGCACGCACGCGCTGGACCAGCCCGCGCTCGAGCACGTCCCATTCGGCGGCCGCGATGATGCGCGGCACCAGGTCGAACGGGATCAGCCGCTCGGTGCCGGTCTCCTCGCCGGTCACGGCGAACGTGATGCCGAGCCGGTGGAACGCGCGCTCCGCCTCGTCGCGCTTCTGGGCGATCCGCGGCGCGGGCGTGTTGGCGAGCCACTCGGCGACCGGCTTGTAGTGCGGCCGCACCGCACCCGTAGCGTCGTGCATCTCGTCGTAGAAGGCGGGCGGCATCAGGCGGTCGGCGGGCGATCGTGGGGAGCTAGCAAGCGGCGAGCCATAGCGGAAACCGGGGGGTAAGTGGCTCCAGGAGGTAGAAATGCACCAATTTGGTTCGTCCAGCGCACCCAGCAGGTGCAAAGCAGACGCTCCTGGATGTCCAAGCCCCGCTCGATCGGTTTACTCGACCTGCCCCTTGTGCTTTAATCATGGCTCCTGTCTGGGTTCGCGGGGCGTTTAGCTCAGTGGTAGAGCACTGCCTTCACACGGCAGGGGTCGCTGGTTCGAACCCAGCAATGCCCACCACATCGAACCGAGGGGTTATGCGCAAAGCGTAACCCCTTTTTTTTTGGTGCAGCGGCGATAGGTGATGGGCGATAGACGATAGGAACGGTGCGCCGGGCGTGCGCGACGTGATCTTGCCATCGCCCATCGCCGCCTTGTGCATGCCGAGTCCCGCCATCACCGCCTGCGTCTTCGACGCCTACGGCACGCTCTTCGACGTGCAGAGCGTCGCCGCGCGCGCCGAGAAGCTCGCGCCGGGCCACGGCGCCGACCTCGCGCGCGTCTGGCGCAACAAGCAGCTCGAGTACACGTGGCTCGCGAGCCTGATGACCGGTCCGCGCTACGCCCGCCCCGATTTCCGGGCGATCACCGCGATGGCGCTCGAGTATGCGGTCGCCGCGCTGGTGCTGCCGCTCGACCGCGCCGCGCAGCACGAGCTCGCCGGCGAGTATGGGCGCCTCGCCCTGTTTGCCGACGCGCGCGCCGCGCTCGACGCGCTGGCGCCGCGGCCGCGCTGGATCCTGTCGAACGGGTCGCGCGCGATGCTCGATCCGCTCATTACGGCGGCAGGGCTCGACGACGTCCTCGACGGCTGCATCTCGGTCGACGAGGCCGGCGTCTACAAGCCCGCGCCCGGCGTCTACGCGCTCGCCGTCGAGCGTCTCGGCGTCGATGCCGCCTCGATCGCGTTCGTGTCCGCGAACGCCTGGGACGCCGCGGGCGCCCAGGCCTGCGGGTTGACGGCGTTCTGGATCAACCGCGCGGGCGTGCCGTTCGAGCGTCATGCGGCCCCTCCTGCGTACGCCGTGGGTTCGCTCGCCGAGGTGGCATCCATCGTCGCGTCGCTGTGAACGGCCGGTCCGGCTCCAACGGCGAGCCGGGTTCCGACGCTAGTCGCGCACCTTCGCGACGCCCGCGCGCACCGCCTCGATCGCCTGCGGGCGTGGAAAGCTCTTTCGGTACGCGAGCACGATGCGGCGCGACGGCACCGGCCGCGAGAACGGGACCGGGACGACCAGGCGGCTGTGGTACTTGGGCGTCAGCGCATCGCGCGGCAGCACCGAGACGCCCAGCCCCGAGGCGACCATGTTGCGGACCGTCTCGAGCGAGTTGGTGCGCGCCGTCGGCACGTCCTGGCGGTTGAGCTCCGGACAGGCGTCGAGCACCTGGTCGCGGAAGCAGTGGCCGACGTTGAGCAGGATCGCGTGCTCGCCGGCGAGCTCGTCGGGGTGCACGCTCTTGCGCTTCGCCCATTTGTGGTCGTTGGGCACGACCACCTGGAACGGCTCCTCGTAGAGGAACACGGTGGTCACGCCGGGCGGGTCGAACGGCAGAGCGACGATCGCCGCATCGAGCCGCCCGCGCTTGAGCTCGGCTTCGAGCACCTCGGTCAGGTTCTCCTCGAGCTCGAGCGGCATCTGGGGCGCGAGCTTGCGCAGCACCGGCACGAGGTCGGGCAAGAGGTAGGGCGCGACGGTGTAGATGACGCCCAGCTTGAGGCTCCCGGCAAGCTGGTTGCGCCCGGCCTGCGCGAGCTCGCGGATGCGCGAGGCTTCCTCGAGCACGCGCTGCGCCTGCTCGACGATGCGCTCGCCCACCGGCGTGACGGTGATTTCGGACTTCCCGCGCTCGAACAGCGGCGCCCCCAGCTCGTCTTCGAGCTTGTGGATCGCGACCGACAGCGCGGGCTGGCTCACGAAGCACTTGGCCGCTGCACGCCCGAAGCTCCGCTCCTGCGCCACGGCCACGATGTAGCGCAGCTCGTTCAGCGTCATGGCCTGAGCTGCGCGAGGTAGCGCGTGAACGCCGCGCCGGTCTCGGGATGCTTGCGCCCGAAGTCGACCATCGCCTCGAGGTAGCCCAGCTTGCTGCCGCAGTCGTAGCGGCGGCCGTCGAACGCGTAGGCCAGCACCTTCTCCTCGCCGACCAGCCGGGCGATGCCGTCGGTGAGCTGGATCTCGCCGCCGCTGCCCGGCGGCATCGTGCGCAGGTGGTGGAAGATGCGCGGCGACAGCACGTAGCGGCCCACCACGCCCAGGCGCGAGGCGGTCGTACCCGGCTTGGGCTTCTCGATGATCCGGTCGATCGGCGCGAAGCCGCCCGACAGCGCGCCCGCCTCGACCACGCCGTAGTTGCCGGTCTCGTCGGCGCTGATCGTCATGACGCCGATCACCGAAGCCTCCTCGCGCGCCGCCACGTCCGCCATCTGCTTCATGACCGGCACGCGGGCATCGATCAGGTCGTCGGCGAGCAGGACCGCGAACGGCTCGTCGCCGATCACCGGCTCGGCGCACAGCACCGCGTGGCCGAGCCCCAGCGCCTCGGTCTGGCGGATGTAGATGCAGTTGATGCCCGCCGGTGTGGCCGATTGGACGGTCTCGAGCAACGCGGTCTTGTTGCGCAGCGCCAGCTCGGTCTCGAGCTCGTAGGCCTTGTCGAAGTGATCCTCGATCGCGCGCTTGTTGCGCCCGGTGATGAAGATCATCTCCGTGATGCCGGCCGCCGCCGCCTCCTCGACCGCGAACTGGATCAGCGGCTTGTCGACGATCGGCAGCATCTCCTTGGGGCTCGCCTTGGTGACCGGCAGGAAGCGGCTGCCAAGCCCCGCCACCGGGAACACCGCCTTGCGGATCTTCCTCATCGCTTCCCCTTCCCGGCGCACAGCGCGCGCAACCCGTCCTCGTCGAGCACCGGGATGCCCAGCGCCTCGGCGCGGTCGAGCTTGCTGCCCGCCTCGGCGCCCGCGACGACGTAGCTGGTCTTCGCCGACACGCTCCCCGCCGCCTTGCCGCCGGCCGCCTCGACCATCGCCTTCGCCTCGTCGCGCGTGAGCGTCGGCAGCGTCCCGGTCAGCACGATCGTCAGGCCGGCAAGCGGCCCTACGGGTGCGCGTGCCGCCGGCGCATGCTCGGTCCAGTGCACGCCGGCCGCGCGCAGCCGAGCGATCACCTGGCGGTTGTGCTTCTCGGCGAAGAAGGCCGCGATGCTCTCCGCCAGCACCGGACCGACGTCGACGACCTCCAGGAGCTCCGCTTCGCTGGCATCCATCAGCGCGTCGAGCGAGCCGAAATGCCGCGACAGGTCGCGCGCCGTGGACTCGCCGACGTGGCGGATGCCCAGCGCGTAGACGAAGCGCTGCAGCGTCGACGCCCGGCTCCTCCCGATCGCCTCCACGACGTTCGCCGCGCTCTTGTCGGCCATCCGCTCCAGCGCCGCGAGCTTGGCGATGCCGAGCGTGTAGAGGTCGGCAGGCGTGTGCACGACGCCGCCGTCGACCAGCTGGTCGACGAGCTTCTCGCCCAGGCCCTCGATGTCCATCGCGCGTCGGCTGGCGAAGTGCAGCAGCGACGCCTTGCGCTGCGCGGGGCAGATGAGCCCGCCGGTGCAGCGCGCGATGGCCTCGCCTTCGAGCCGCACGACGTCCGACCCGCACTCCGGGCAGGTCGTCGGCATCGAGAACTCGCGCGTGCGCGAGGGGCGCTTCTCCGCGAGCACGCGGACCACCTCGGGGATCACGTCGCCGGCGCGGCGCACGATCACCGTGTCGCCGATGCGCACGTCCTTGCGGCGTACCTCGTCCTCGTTGTGCAGCGTCGCGTTGGTGACCGTCACGCCGCCGACGAACACCGGTGCGAGCCGCGCGACCGGCGTGATCGCGCCGGTGCGACCGACTTGCACGCCGATGTCGAGCACCTCCGTGGGCAGCTCCTCTGCCGGGAACTTGTGCGCGATCGCGAAGCGCGGCGCGCGCGACACGTAACCCAGCGCGCGTTGCTGCGCGAAGTCGTCGACCTTGTAGACGACGCCGTCGATCTCGTAGGGAAGGCCCCCGCGTCGCTCGCCCAGCCGGCGGTAGTAGTCGAGCAGGCCCGAGAAGCCGGTCACCAGCGCGCGCTCGCGCGACACCGGGAAGCGCACCGATTCGAGCCAGTCCATCAGCGCGGCGTGCGTGTCGGGGCCGCCCCGGGTGCCCCAGGCGACTTCGCCGACGCCGTAGGCGAAGAACGTGAGGCGGCGCACGGCCGTGGCCCGGGGATCGAGCTGGCGCAGGCTGCCGGCCGCCGCATTGCGCGGGTTGACGAAGGTCTTCTCGCCCTTCTCCGCCTGCATCGCGTTGAGGCGCTGGAAGTCGCGCTTCAGCATCACGACCTCGCCGCGCACCTCGACGTGCGCCGGCGCGCCGGGCGGGAGCGAAAGCGGGATCGCGGCGATGGTGCGCAGGTTGGCGGTGACGTTCTCCCCGGTCGACCCGTCGCCGCGCGTCGCGCCGACGGCGAGACGGCGGTCCTGGTAGACGAGGCTGACGGCGAGGCCGTCGAACTTGGGTTCGCACGCGTAGCGCACGATCTCGATGCCGAGGGCGTCGCGGACGCGCCGGTCGAAGGCGTCGACCTCGGCGTCGGCGAACGCGTTGTTGAGCGACAGCATCGGCATGCGATGCGTGACCGCCTCGAACGTTTCGGACGCGGCGCCGGCGACGCGCTGCGTCGGCGAATCCGGCGAGCGCAGCGCCGGGTGCGCCGCCTCGAGCTCGACGAGCTCGCGCATCCAGGCGTCGTACTCCGCGTCGCTTACGGTGGGAGCGTCGAGCACGTAGTAGGCGTGGTCGGCGTCTCGGATCGCGGTCACGACCTCGCCGTGCCGCTTGCGCGCGGCGGCCGGGACGCCGGCCGCGCCACGGGTCGGGGCGGAGCGCGCGGCGGCCACGGCCGTCAAGCGGCGAACAGCTTGCGCGCGCGCGGGCTGCCGGGCTCGATCTGCGCGCGCACGAGCAGCTCGCTCGCCGCGACGACCTGGGCGCGGATCGCGGCCAGCGCCGCGTCGGTGAGCGGACGCTGGTTGTCGTCGCACAGCTCGCCCCCCAGCGTCTGCGCCATGCGCTTGGCCGCGAGCTTGAGCTGGTCGAAGGCGCGCGGCGGGTCGGCGACGCGCGGCACATCGAGCACCAGCACGATGCCGGCGACCGAACCGATGCGAAGCGAATCGACCGTGAACACGTCGCCCTTGAGGCTTTGCAGCGTGTAGAGCACGGCGCCGGTCTCCTCCTGCACGCATTCGAAGCGGCCGGACGGCGCGAGCCTGAAGCCCGCCGCCTCCGCTACCCCGCGGAGCTTGGTGCCGGAGACCACGCCGCCGTCGGTCCGCTGGATCGTGAGGCCGATCTGCATGTCGAGCTCGGCGCAGAGCCGGTCGAGCGCCTCGGCGCGCGCGGCCTCGTCGTCGGGCGGGGCCGCCGACCACGCCGCCGGCAGGCTCGGCGCGAGCTCGCCGATCACGCGGTGGAACGCCTCGATCTGCGCGAGGGTCGCCGCACCGTTGCGGTCGGCGAGGAGCAGGGACGCCGCGATTTCGCCTAGCTCACCCGGCGTGTCGCCGGTCAGCCTCTGCCACGGCGCCGACGCGTCGCGCCGGCCGAACCAGCGTAGGGGCTTGCCGAGCCGCGCGTGCAGCCCGGCGGCCAGCGTGCCCGCGAATACCGGCCGCACCGGCTGCAGCGTCACGACGCATTCGATCTCGGGGTCGGGCTGCGGTTGCGTGCCGGCCGGCTGCGGGTCGGCCATCGCGCTGCGCGTGATCGGGCCGGCCGGGGGCAGCGCGTCCTCGGGATAGTCGTCCTCGTCCGCGGGCAACGTCGCGACCTCGTCCATCGGGATCTCGAAGGGCGCGCCTTCGGGCGACGCGCCCGGCGCGCTGGTCCGCGCGCCGACCCCCGATGCGCCGAGCGTGGGCTCGACGCGGCCGTCGTCGCGCGCTCCGCCGCGCGCCATCAGCGCGTCCGCACCGGGGCGAAACGCTCCCTCGATGCGCCGGCGCGCCCGTCGCTCCTGCCATGCGTTGAACGCGAGCACGCCGATCACGAGCAGGACGCCCGCGACGATCAGGCCGATCTGGAGCGTGGAAAGCCGCATGGGGGGCGGGCGAGGCGCCGCGACCGATTATAGACCCGGCGACCGCGATAACCCGGGGCTCACGCCGCCTTCGCGGTGCTCGCGGCGAGGTCGATCGCCTCGGCGATGTCGACGGCGACGACGCGGGAAACGCCCGGCTCCTGCATCGTGATGCCGATCAGCTGGTGCGCGAGCTCCATCGTGATCTTGTTGTGCGAGATGAACAGGAACTGCGTCTCGGCCGACATCGTGCGCACCAGGCGGCAGAAGCGCTCGGTGTTGGGGTCGTCGAGCGGTGCGTCGACTTCGTCGAGCAGGCAGAACGGCGCCGGGTTGATCTGGAACAGCGCGAATACGAGCGAGGTCGCGGTGAGCGCCTTCTCGCCGCCGGAGAGCAGGTGGATCGACGTGTTGCGCTTGCCGGGCGGCTGCGCGAACACCTGCACGCCCGAATCGAGGATCTCTTCGCCGGTCAGCACGAGGCGCGCCTGGCCGCCGCCGAACAGCGCCGGGAACAGCTTGCCGAAGTTGGTGTTGACGAGGTCGAAGGTCTGCTGCAGGAGCGCGCGCGATTCACGGTCGATCTGGCGGATCGCGGATTCGAGCGTCGCCATCGCCTCGGTGAGGTCGGCCGCCTGGCGGTCGAGGTAGTCCTTGCGCTCGCGCGCCTGCGTGAGCTCGTCGAGCGCGGCGAGGTTGACCGCGCCGAGCTCGGCGATCGCCGCGGTGAGGCGCACGATCTCCCCCGGCAGCGTCGACGCGCGACCCCAGGCCTTCAGCGCGTCGGGCAGGCTCGCGACGTCGGCGCTGGCTTCGACGAGCTGCTCGGTGAACTGCGCCTCCGCCAGGCTCGCGGCCTGCACCTTGAGGTGCATGTCGCCGATGCGCGTGCGGGCGGGCTCGAGCGCCTGCTCGCGCGCGAGGCGCGCTTCCTCGCCGGCGCGAAGCTGCGCGCCCAGCCCTTCGAGCCGGTCGCGCGCCGCGGCGAGTGCCTGCTCGGCCTCGGCGCGCGTCGCCAGCTGGCGCTGCAGCGCCTCCTCGACCGGCGTCCAGTCGATCGCCGCGCGCTCGCCGGTCAGGCGCGCCTGCAGCGCCTGCTGCTGGGCCACCTGCCCGATCAGGCCCTCGCGGCGGCGCTCGAGGTCGGCGAGGCGGTCGCGCACGCTGCGCTCGGCGAACGCGGCTTCCTGCGCCGTGCGCTCGGCGACGCGCAACCGCTCGCGTCCGCGCGCCAGCGCCACGTCGTGCTCGTTGCGCGCCGTGCGCGCGGCGTCACGCGCGCCGAAGCGGTCGTGCAGCCCCGATTGCAGGTCGGCGATCTCGCGCACGGCGGCGTCGCGCTGGCGCTCCTCCTGCGCGATCGACGCGGCGAGATCGGCCTCGTCGCGCACCAGGTCGGCGCGGCGCTTCTGGGCGGCCTCGGCCGCCTGCGTGAGCTGCATCAGCTCGAGCTCGAGCTCGTGGCAGCGGCGCTGCTGCGAGGCGAGCGCCTGCGTCTCGAGGTGCCACGCCTGCTGCCGGGTCTTCTGCTCCCCTTCGGCCGTCTCCAGCTCGGCGCGCGCCGCGGCGGCGGTTTCGCGCAGCGGGCCCAGGCGCGCGTCGAGGTCCTCGAGCTCGGACTGGCGCGCGAGCACGCCGTGCAGGTCGCCGTCGGGACGGAACAGGGTGACGGTCTGCGCGGTGACCAGGTGGCCGGCCCGCGTGACGAAGCTCTCGCCCACGCCGAGTGCGTCACGATCGGCGAGCGCCGCGGAGAGCGAGTCGCGGCAGCGGACGCCGTCGAGCGCGTCGGCGACCAGGCGCGACACCTCGGGACGCCTGACGCGCACCTTCGCGAGCAGCGTGTCCGCGCCGGCCGCGGCTCCGTGCCGCGCCGGCGAAGGCGCGTAGACGGCGAGGCGCACCGGCGGTCCCGCCGCGTCGCTTTCCCAGTCGAGCGAGCGATCGAGCGTCGGCAGCTCGACGGCTTCCAGGCGCTCGCGCAGCACCGCCTCGAGCGCGTCGTTCCAGCCGCCCTGCACGTCGAGCGCCGTGTACAGCAGCGTCGCGCGGGCGAGCCCGACGCGGTCGAGCCATTCGTCGCGGTCCTCGCCGTGGCCCACCTTGGCCTGCAGCGCGGCGAGCGCCTGGGCGCGCGCCTCGACGTCGGCCAGCGTGCGGCTGTCGCGCTGCCAGGCCTCGGCCGCGTCGCGCACGCGCGCCTGGACCGCCTCGACCGCGGCCTGCATCGCCTCGATCGACGCCTGCTTGCCGGCAAGGTCCGCGTTCTCCTGCGCGAGCTGCGATTCGACCTCGCGGATCGGGTCGTTGTCGGGGCCGGGCAGCGCGGCGATCTCGGCCGCGATGCGCGCCCGCCGCTCGGCGAGCTGCGCGATCATCCGGCCGACGTTGTCGCGCCGCGTCTCGGCGACGCGCGCGTTCTGCTCGGCGTCGGTGATGTGCTGCTGCTCGACGTCGAGCGCCTGCGTGGCGGTGGCGAGGGCGGCCTCCAGCGCGGGCAGCGCCGCCTGCGCGGCACGCTCCTCCTCGGTCGCGCGCTCGCGCGACGACAGCGCGGCCTCGAGGGCGCCATCGAGCGAGGCGCGGTCGGCGTCCAGCGCGGACGCCTGGCCTGTCAGTGCGGCGAGTTGCGCAGCGAGCTCGGCGACCTGCTCGCCGATGCGGCTCTCCGAATCGCGCGCGAACGCGAGCTGCTGCTCGAGGCGCGTGACCTCCGCGTTGGCGGCGTAGAACCCCCCCTGCTTGTCGTGCAGCGTGTCGCCCGCCGCGTAGTGGTCGCGGCGCAGCGCTTCCAACCCGGCTTCGGCGCTGCGCAGCTCCGCCTGCAGCGCTTCGAGCGCGGTGGTGACCTCGGCGAGCTCGTGGTTGGCGCGCTCGCGGGCGCGCACCGCCTCCTGCTGCTTCGCGTACCACGACAGGTGCTGCGCCTGCTTCAGGCGCGCCTCCATCTCGCGGTACTCGCTGGCGACCTTCGCCTGGTGCTCGAGGCGCTCGAGCTGGGCACCGAGCTCGAGGCGGATGTCCTCGACGCGCGACAGGTTCTCGCGCGTGTCGGCGAGGCGGCTCTCGGTCTCCTTGCGCCGCTCGCGGTACTTGGAGACGCCGGCCGCCTCCTCGAGGAACACGCGAAGCTCCTCGGGCTTGGCCTCGATCACCCGCGAGATCATCCCCTGCTCGATGATGGCGTAGGCGCGGGGCCCGAGGCCGGTGCCGAGGAACAAGTCGTAGATGTCGCGGCGGCGAACCGGGATGTTGTTGATGTAGTAGGAGCTGTCGCCGTCGCGCGTCAGCACGCGCTTGATCGACAGCTCGGCGTACTGGCCCCACTGCCCGCCGATGCGGCCGGTGCTGTTGTCGAAGTAGAGCTCGACCGACGCGCGCCCGACCGGCTTGCGGTCGCCGGCGCCGTTGAAGATCACGTCCTGCATCGACTCGCCGCGCAGCGCCGAGGCCTTCGACTCGCCTAGCACCCAGCGCACCGCGTCGATGACGTTGGACTTGCCGCAGCCGTTGGGGCCGACGATGCCGACCAGCTGGCCGGGGGTGGCGATCGACGTCGGATCGACGAACGACTTGAAGCCGGCGAGCTTGATCTGGGTGAGGCGCAAGGGCGTCGGAAGGGTCGGGAGCGAGGGAACGAGTGCTGGGTGGAAGCGCATGTGCCCAATCCGCGCCGCCACGTCTAGAATTATAGCGGAAGCGCCTCGCGCGCCCGGCACCGACCCTTGCGATCCGGCGGGCGCTTCGCCGTTCCGCCTGCCCTTTCCGCCCCGCACCCATGTCAGCGCTCGTCCGCCAGTTCCGGCAGATCCTGATCTGGCCGCTGCAACTGATGCCGATCCGGGAGGGCGAGCAGATCCAGGAGCCGTGGGAGCTGCTCGAGCGCAGCGACACGCCGCACCCGTGGCGCGAGTTCCGCGACGAGTTCAGCTGCGCGCCCGAGGACTTCCAGGCGCGGCACTACAGCGAGTTCGTGACGTTCCTGCCCTACGTGCGCCGCTTCCTGTACGGCGAAGGCCGCGGACGTGGCGGCACGCCGGGCGCCGACTCGCCGATCCGCGTCTTCCGCCGGCACGACATCGCGCGGGTCCGCATGACCTTTCCCGACGCGCGCGACGCGCCGCAGGAGTTCGCGGTCGCGCACGTCGACCTGTGCTTCTTCTACGACCTCGACGTCGTGATCCTCGTGATCGAGATCCACGCGAACGACCTGCCGCTCCAGCGCGTCCAGGACGCCATGTATCGATTCGGCCGCGCCTATCCGACGTTCTGGCACGACCACGGCGGCGGCGGCCACTGCCTCGACCGGGCCGAATGGCTCGACGCGTCGGGCGCGGTCCTCGCGGCGTCGGACTACGACCAGCGCGAGCGCTACCTGGCGTTCGTCGGCGCGCAGCGCGCACCTCGCTTCGCCGACCACCTGACCTGGCTCCTGCGGCCGCTCGTCGCGCACCATACCGGCGAGCCGGGTGTGGTCCGCTACCGGCAGATCGAATACAGCCGGATGCCGTTCCTCGCCTATCTCGCGATGGACGACGCCCGCGCGCTCACCCGCGCCGACTTCATCCGGCTCGGGCTGGTCGCCCATCCGGGCACGCGCGACGAGCTTCCGTACTCGGCCCGCTACGTGCGCGACTTCGAGGACCGCTACTGCTACGACCAGTTCTGGAACGAGGAGGCGCCGGGGCGGCCGGGCACGCGCTTCATGGCGACCGGCCATGCGTTCGTGATGGTGGGAGACGCGTCCGAGTCGTTCTTCGTCGACCGCGACAGCGGCCTCCTCGGGCAGTTCCGGCACCAGTACTTCCTGCTGTTCCTGATTCCCCACATCCACAAGGCGACGTTGCTGATGCTCTCCGACCGCATGGTCGACGCGCTCAACAAGCTCGTGATCCAGGATGCGGAGTCGGTGCGGCGCTTCAAGAGGACGATCCGCCAGCTGCTCGAGATCTTCCTGCGCTTCTCGCACCGCTACTGGTTCCACGAGGTGTCCGACCAGCCGCAGGCGAAGGAGCTCTACAGGATGACCTCGGGCTCCCTTGGCAACGACGCGCTCTACACCGAGATCCACGGCGAGATCTGGGACATGAGCGCCTACCTCGAAGCGGACACCCTGCGGCGGCAGGCGAACACCGTGGTACGGCTCACCGTCGTCACGACGTTCGGCCTGATCGGCACCGTCGCGACCGGGTTCCTCGGCATGAACCTGTTCTCGCTCGCCGAGGCGCCGACGGCCGAGAAGATCGCGTGGTTCGTCGCGGTGATCGTGCCGGTGACGGCGCTCACGTTCTACACGATCGTCAAGTCGAAGCGGTTGTCGGACTTCCTCGAGGCGCTCTCGGACGAGCGCATGCCCGCGCGCGCCAAGCTCGCCTCGCTCGGCGACGTGTGGCGCAGGCCCTGGAAGACGCGGCTCTGACGGGGGGTTCGCCGCGACGGTCGCGCGGGCAACGCCTAGGCGGCGCGCAGCGGAACGATGCGCGGCGGCAGGCGGCCTTCCTCGACCGCGTGGCAGGCGACCTCGCCGCCCGACGCTGCCGCGAGGAGGCGCGGGACCTCGCGGCGGCAGCGCTCGTTCGCATGCGGGCAGCGTGGATGGAACGTGCAGCCGGGGGGCGGGTCGAGCGGGTTGGGCACCTCGCCTGCCACGGCAGTGCGCGCCATGCCGGTCATCTTGAGGTCCGGCACGGCGTCGAGGAGCATGCGGGTGTAGGGGTGCAGCGGCTCGCCGAACAGCCGCGCCGTCGGCGCGAGCTCGACGATGCGACCGAGGTACATCACGCCCACGCGATCGGCGATGTGGTGGACCACCGCGAGGTTGTGCGAGATGAACAGGTAGGTGAGGCCCATGCGGCGCTGCAGCTCGCGCATCAGGTTAAGCACCTGCGCCTGCACCGACACGTCGAGCGCCGAGGTCGGCTCGTCGCACACCAGGAACGCCGGCTCGGTCGCGAGCGCGCGCGCGATCGAGATGCGCTGGCGCTGGCCGCCGGAGAACTGGTGCGGGTACTTGACGCGGTCGGCCGCGGCGAGCCCGACCTGGTCGAGGAGCCGGCCGACGCGCTCGTCGATCTCGTCGCGCGGCAGCGCATCGTCCTGCGTGACCAGCGGCTCGGCGACGATATCGGCGACGCGCCAGCGCGGGTTCAGGCTCGCGTAGGGATCCTGGAAGATCATCTGCATCGAGCGGCGCGCTCGCCTGCGCCGCGCGCCGTCGGCCGCCACGGCGCCCTCCCCCGCCAGCACGATGCCGTCGTATTCGATGCGCCCGCGCGACGGCGCGTACAACCCGACGATCAGCCGCGCGACGGTCGACTTCCCGCATCCGGATTCGCCCACCAGGCCGACCGTCTCGCCGCGGCGGATGGTCAGCGACACGCCGTCGACCGCCTTGAGCAGCACGCGCGGCTTGCGCTCGAGCACGCGGTTGAGCCACGGCGGCGAGACGTCGAAGACGCGCTCGACGTCGACCACGCGCAACAGCGGGGAGGGCTCGACGGCCGCCGCCGCGGCCCCGGGCCCGGTCACGCGGCGACCTCGACCGGAACGCCGGCCAGCCAGCACGCCGCACGCGTGATGCCAGCGGTTTCGAGCTCGGGACGCTCGCGGCCGCAGCGCTCGATCGCCCGCGGGCAGCGCGGGTGGAACGCGCACCCGCTCGGCACCGCGGTGAGTCGCGGCATCGAGCCGTCGATCTGCGTCAGGCGCTCGACCGTCGCGCCGATCGACGGGATCGAGCCCATGAGACCGACCGTGTAGGGGTGGCGCGGCCGGTGGATCACCTCGTCCACCGGGCCGATCTCGACGATGCGGCCCGCGTACATCACGGCGACGCGGTCGGCGGTCTCGGCGATCACCCCCATGTCGTGCGTGATCAGCATCACCGCGGTCCCGTGGTCGCGGCACAGCCGTTTCAGCACCTGGATGATCTGCGCCTGGATCGAGACGTCGAGCGCGGTGGTCGGCTCGTCCGCGATGATGAGCTTGGGCTTGGCCGCCAGCGCGAGCGCGATCACGACGCGCTGGCGCATCCCGCCGGAGAACTGGTGCGGGTAGTGGTCGATGCGCCGGGCGGCGCCCGGGATGCCGACCTCCTCGAGGAGTGCCACCGCGCGGTCGGTGGCCTCGGTTTCGCCCATCGGCAGGTGCGTGCGGATCGTTTCCACGATCTGGCGGCCGATCGTGTAGAGCGGATTGAGCGAGGTGAGCGGATCCTGGAACACCGCGCCGATCTCGCGCCCGCGGATGCGCCGCATCCGGTCGTGCGGCAGGCCGTCGATGCGGCGGCCGTCGAGGTGGATCTCGCCCGAGGCGATGCGCCCGGGGGGGTCGATCAGCCCGATGACCGCCGCGCCGGTGATCGACTTGCCCGCACCGGACTCGCCGACGACCCCCAGCACCTCGCCGCGCCCGATCTGGAAGCTCACGTCGTGGACCGCGACGAGCGTGCCGTGGCGCGTCGGGAACTCGACGCGCAGCCGGTCGACGGCGAGGAGCGGCTCGGGGTGCACGCGCGCGTCGTCAGGCCGAGCGGCGGCACCCGCCGATGTTCTCGACCTCGTCGACCACGGGCGTGTAGTCGGCGCTGACCTGGCTGTCGAACTGCGCGTTCAGGTAGTAGCGCTTGCACGGCTCGAGCGTCAGCTGGAGCTCGCGTTGCCGCCCGCCGCGATAGCCGGCGTGCGGACGCGACTCGACCACCACCCGGTAGGTACCCGGGTCGACCAGCATCGGCTGGTTGTTGGCCCAGCCGCCCTGGTCCCCGATCGTGACGATGTTGACCGGGCGCCGGTCGGCGATGGCGACGTGGTAGCGCGTGCCGACGACCTCCGACCACGGCGCGTTCATGGTCGCGCATCCGGACAAGAGCACCGGGACCGACGCGACGGCAAACGAGATTCGCAGGATTCGCATGGTGCCTCCTCGAGATTGGGCGGGCCGCCCCCGGGGCTCCCCGCCATCCGTCTTAACGCGTCGCCCCCGCCCGGCGCCTACCGGAGCTTGGGATTGAGGGCGTCGCGCAGCCAATCCCCCAGCAGGTTGATCGACAGGACCATGATAACCAGTGCGGCGCCCGGGAACACGGTGATCCACCATTCGCCCGAGAACAGGAAATCGTTGCCGACCCGGATCAGCGTGCCGAGCGAGGGCTGCGTGGCCGGCACCCCCACGCCGAGGAACGACAGCGTCGCCTCGGTGATGATCGCGGTCGCGATGTTGATGGTCCCGAGCACCAGCACCGGCCCGAGCACGTTGGGCAGGAGGTGGCGTCGCATGATGCCGAGCGGCGCCACGCCGATCACGCGCGCGGCCTGCACGTACTCCTTGTTCTTCTCGACCATCGTCGAGCCGCGCACCGTGCGGGCGTACTGCACCCAGTTCGACGCCGCGATCGCGAGGATCAGCACCGCGAGCGCGAGCTCGCCGTGCGCCTCGTGCGGCAGCATCGCGCGCGCGACGCCGTCGATCAGGAGCGCGATCAGGATCGCCGGGAACGAGAGCTGCACGTCGGCGATGCGCATGATGACGGCGTCGGTGCGGCCGCCGACATAGCCGGCGAGGAGTCCCAGGCCCACACCGACCACGACCGCCAGCAGCACGGAGGCGATCCCCACCATCAGCGACACGCGCGCGCCGAACATGATGGTCGACAGCACGTCGCGGCCCTGGTCGTCGGTGCCGAGCAGGTAGCCTTCCTTGCCGCCGGTCTCCCAGACGGGGGGCGACAGCGCGTCGAGCAGGTTGAGCGAGGCGAGGTCGTACGGATGCTTGGGCGCAAGCCAGGGCGCGAACAACGCGGCGATGAGGCACACCGCGAGCACGATCGCGGAGACGACCGCGACCGGCGAATGGCGGAAGCTCCACGCGACGTCGCTGTTCCACGCGGCGTGGGCTGCCGACGCAGGTGCCGGGACGATCGTTGGATCGGTCACGACGCCAGCCCCCGCAGCGCCTGCAGCGCGGCGACGCGCGCCTGCGCCCACACCATCGCCTTCCAGTCCGGCCGGTCGACGTAGAACGCATCGCGCAGGGCGCGCTTGATCGCCGCTCGCTGCGGCGCATGCGCGCCGCCGTGGTTGGCGAGCCACTGGTCCGCGCGCAGCGCCTGCAGCGTCGCCATCAGGTCGATGGTGCCGTACTCGAGGCCGATGCCGGTGAACGTCACGGACGGGCATTCGTCGCGCACGGCCTGGTCGATGACGCCGGTCAGCGCCGCCGACGTCGACGAGCCGTCGAAGTACGACGTGACATCCGCACCGAACGTCGCTCGCGTGCGGGCGACCGAGGCCGCATCGCCGGTGCCGACGTAGATTTTCTCCCCGTGGCCGCATGGGCCGAGGCCCGTGTGGATGTCGATCAGCGTGACGCGGCGGCGGCCGCGGCCCTGCTCGCGCAGGACGCCTCGCAGCGTCGCGTTCGACCAGGCTGGCGCCGTGCCGCCGTAGAACAGGCCATCGGGAAATTCGCACTGCCCCCCGGACACCGCCTGCTGGAACGCCGCCGGACCGCGCTCGCGGAGGTAGGCGCCGATCTTCGCCTCGTTCTCGGGGTCGGGCGGCCAGGTCGGCGGCACCACGACCGGATGAACCTCGGCGTAGGCCGCGTTCGGCTCGGGGGGCGAGGCGAACGACCGGAAGTTGCGGTTCAGGTCGACGTTGCCCTCGTTGGTGCGGCGCAGGTGCGAAAGGCCGTACGGGTTGACCGCGTGGACCAGTGCCACCGCGGCGCCGCTGGACGCGACCGCCGCCGCGAAGCTGTCGTCGCCGAGCAGACCGACCTGGCAGCCGGACCCGCAGAAGCCCTCCACGCCATGTGTTCCCGAGGTGATCACGAGCAGCGTCTCGGCATCGCGGCGGCCGGTCGTCGCAACGTCCATCGCCAGCGTCTCGCCCTCGGCGCCGCGGGCATCGGGATGCTCGTGCGCGTCCAGCGCGTAGCCGCGTGCCTGGGCGGCGGCCGCGAACCGGGCGCGCGCCTCCGCGTAGGTGGAAGCGAACGCTTCGGCGGGGTCGCGCATGGTCAAGCGCGCTCCCCCGCGAGCGGCATCGCCCGCTCCGCCAGCGCGGCCAGGTAGCCCGCGCCGATCGGGATCACGCTGTCGTTGAAGTCGTAGCGGCTGTCGTGCAGGAAGCACGCCGGCGCGCCGCCGACGCCGCCCTGGCCGAGGCGCGCGTAGGCCCCGGGGCGCCGCTGCAGCATGAACGAGAAGTCCTCCGACCCCATCGACGGGTCGAGGTCGTGCACGACGTTGTCGCGGCCGACGACGTCCTCGGCGACGTGCGCCGCGAAGCGCGCCTCGGCCGCGGTGTTGATCGTGGCCGGATAGACGCGCTCGTAGGTGATCTTCGCGGTCGCGCCGAACGCCGCGGCGATCGACGGCACCAGGTCGGCGAGGCGCCGCTCGATCATGTCCTGCGTCGACGCCTTGAACGTGCGCACCGTGCCGACCAGCTGCGCGGTGCGCGGGATCACGCTCATCGCGCCCGGATGGCCGGCATGCATCGCGCACAGGCTCACCACCGCGGTGTCGATCGGCGAGACGTTGCGCGCGACCACCGACTGGGCGGCGGTGATGATGTGGCCGGCGACCAGCACGGGATCGACCGCCTGGTGCGGATGCGCGCCGTGGCCGCCCTTTCCCTCGATGTCGATGATGATGCGGTCGGCCGCCGCCATCATCGGCCCCGGCCGGACGGCGATCTTGCCGACCGGCAGCCCGGGCCAGTTGTGGAGCGCGAAGATCTGGTCGGCCGGGAAGCGCTCGAACAGGCCATCCTCGATCATCGCGCGACCGCCGGCGTAGCCCTCCTCGCCCGGCTGGAAGATCAGCGTGACGGTGCCGTCGAACGCGCGCGTCTCGGCCAGGTAGCGAGCCGTCGCGAGCAGCATCGCCGTGTGGCCGTCGTGGCCGCAGCCGTGCATGCGCCCGTCGTAGCGCGAGCGGTGCGCGAACGTGTTGTCCTCCTGCATCGGCAGCGCGTCCATGTCCGCGCGCAGGCCGACCGAGCGCCCGCTCGCCGTCGAGCGCCCGCGCACCACGGCGACGATGCCGGTCTTGCCGACGCCGGTGTGGTGCTCGATGTTGAGGGCGGCCAGCCGCTCGGCGACCACGTTCGCGGTGCGGTGCTCCTCGAAGCCGAGCTCGGGATGCGCGTGCAGGTCGCGGCGCAGCGCCACGAACTCGTCCTGCCAGCGGCGGATGTATTCGACGGGTTGCATGAAGCCTCTAGTGCGCGAAGCCACGCTCGATGCGCAGGCGCGGGTCGACCGCGTAGTACAGGAGGTCGACGATCAGGTTGAGGGTGACGAAGACGACGGCGATGAAGCAGAGGTACGCCGCCATCACCGGGATGTCGGCGAAGTTGACCGCCTGGATGAACAGGAGCCCCATGCCCGGCCACTGGAACACCGTCTCGGTGATGATCGCGAACGCGATGATCGCGCCGAGCTGCAATCCGGTGATCGTGATCACCGGCACCAGCGTGTTCTTGAGCGCATGGCCGAAATGGACCGCGCGGTCGGTGAGGCCGCGGGCGCGCGCGAACTTGATGTAGTCGGTGCGCAGCACCTCGAGCATCTCGGCGCGCACCAGCCGCATGATCAGCGTGGTCTGGAACAGCGCGAGCGTGATCGAGGGCAGGATCAGCGAGCGCAGGCCGCTTGGCGTCAGGAGGCCCGTGGTCCACCAGCCGAGCGCGACGGTATCGCCGCGCCCGAAGCTCGGCAGCCAGCCCAGCTGCACGGCGAACAGCAGGATCAGCAGGATGCCGATCAGGAAGGTCGGCAGGCTCACGCCGACCAGCGAGGCCGCGAGCAGCACGTGCGCGAACGCGCTGTTTCGGCGCAGCGCGGTGTAGACGCCGGCCGGAATGCCCACCACGAGCGCGATCAGCGCGGCGGCCATCGACAGTTCCAGCGTCGCGGGCAGCCGCTCGCGCAGGAGCGTCGACACCTTGCGGCCCTGCCGCAGCGACACGCCGAACTCGCCGTGCATGGCGTTGTCGACGAAGCGGGCGAACTGCACGTAGAACGGCCGGTCGAGCCCGAGGTCGGCGCGCATCTGCTGGCGCTCGACCAGCGTCGCATCCTGCGGCAGCATGAACGCGATCGGATCGCCGGTGTAGTTGAACAGGGCGAACGCGATCAGCGCCACGGTGGCGAGGACCGCGACCGTCTGGAGCAACCGGCGGAGGACGAACGCGAGCATGCAGGTGGGCGCGGCGGGCGGCCCCGCCGCGCGGGGTCCGCGCGAGCGTCGTGGTCAGTCGATGCGCACCCAGCGCGCGTCGAGCCGGTTGTCGGCGCGGTGGAACACCGAGACGTTGGCGCGCATCGCCCAGGGGATCACCTGCTGGTGCAGCGGGATGTGGCCGATGTCGGCGTTGTGCAGCGCCAGCGCCTCGCGCATCATCGCGTTGCGCTTCTGGTCGTCCACCTCGGCCTTGACCTTGTCGACGAGGTCGTCCACTTGCGCGTTCGAGTACTTGCCGAGGTTGAAGTTGCCGTCGGCGCCCCCCTTGGGGTCGACCGAGCGCACCAGGCTCTGCAGCGTGTAGAGGCCGTCGAACGTCGCGGTCGCCCAGCCGAGCAGGTAGGCGCTGGTGTCGAACTTCTGGATCTTCTGGAAGTAGGTCGCCCGCGGCATCGCGTTGAGCCGCGCCTTGACGCCGATGCGCGCCCACATCGCGACGATCGCCTGGCAGATCTCCTCGTCGTTGATGTAGCGGTTGTTCGGGCAGTCGAGCGTAAACTCAAGGCTCTCGTACCCGGCGTCGACCAATAGCTTGCGCGCCGCGGCAGTGTCGTAGGGCAGTCGCTTCGCCGTGTCGTCGGTGTAGCCGTTGACCTGCGGCGCGATCATCGATCCGGTCGGCACCGCGAGTCCGCGCATCGTAGCGCGCTTGATCGCCTCGACGTCGATCGCCTGGTAGAGCGCCTGGCGCACCCGCTTGTCCTTGAACGGGTTCCTGCCCTTGACGCCCGCATAGGGCGTCTCGTCGCGCCACTGGTCGAAGCCGAGGAAGATGATGCGCGTCTCGGTGCCGTCGGCGATCTTGATCTGCGGGTTCTGGCGCAGGCGGGGCACGTCCTGCGTCGGCGGGTCGAGCACCAGGTCGACCTCGCCGGTGACCAGCGCAGCCGCGCGGGTCGCGTCCGAGCCGATCGGCGTGTAGACGATCTCGGTCAGGTTGCCCTCGAGCTTGTCCCAGTAGTTCGGGTTCGCCACCAGCACCGTCCTCACGTCCGGCTCGCGCGACTTGAGCATGAACGGGCCGGTCCCGTTGGTGTTCTTCGCCGCGTAGTTCTCTTCCTTCGCCGCGTAGTTCTGCGGGTTGACGACGTTGTTCCTGACGCACCACGCGCGGTTCATGATCTTGGCGTCGACGAACTGGCGCAGCAGCACCGGGTTCGGGCCGTCGGTGATCACGTCGACGGTGAAGTCGTCGACGCGCTTCACCTCCTTCACGCCCTGCGCGTAGATCTTCATGTTCGACGCGGGCTTGAGAATCCGTTCGAACGAGAAGACGACGTCGTCGGCGGTGAGCGGCGCGCCGTCGTGGAACTTCACGTTTCGCCGGATCACGAAGCGCCAGGTGAGCGGGTTCACCTTGATCCACGAGGTCGCCAGCGCCGGCTCGGGCACGAACTGCTTGTTGTAGCGGACCAGCCCCTCGTACACGTAGTCGTTGAACGTGTTGTTGAGGCTCTCGTTCTGCGCCATCGGGTCGAAGGTCAGGATGTCGCCCTGGCTGGTCCAGCGCAGCGTCTTCGCCTCGCCGCATGGCGCGAGCGCCAGCAGCGCTGCAGCGCAGGCGGCGATCACGAGGGGAATCCGCATCGGCATCTCCCGGGCGCGCCGGAGAATCCGCCTGGCGCGATAGCGGCGGATCATGCCCGATTTGGGCCCCGGGCTCAACGCGGCGCCTTCGCGCGCGCAGCGCGCGTCGCGTGGAGGCAGATGCCCGCGGCCACCGACACGTTGAGGCTCGCCACCGTCCCGACCAGCGGGATGCCGACGATGCGGTCGCACGACTCGCGCGTCAGGCGCCGCAGCCCCTGCCCTTCGGCCCCCAGCACCCACGCGACCGGGCCGGACAGGTCGGCGTCCACGATGCTCTCGCCGCCGTTGTCGGCGCCGAGGATCCACACGCCGCGCTCCTTGAGCGCCGCGATCGCGCGCGCGAGATTGGTGACGGTGACGAGCGGCACCGTATCCGCGGCACCGCTCGCCGCCTTCGCGACCGTCGCGTTCATGCCGACGGCACGGTCCTTCGGCACGATCACCGCCTGCGCGCCGAACGCGTCCGCGTTGCGCAGGCACGCGCCGAGGTTGTGCGGATCGGTCACGCCGTCGAGCACGAGCAGCAACGCGGGCTCGGCGAGGCCTTCGAGCACGTCGTCGAGCGTGACATGGGGCGACGCCTCGTCGACGAGCGCAACGATCCCCTGGTGGTTGCCGTGCCCGGCGAGCTCGCGTAGGCGCGCTTCGTCGGCGAGGTGGACGGCAATGCCTGCGGCCGTCGCGCGCGCGGTGAGCTCGCGCATGCGCGCGTCCTTGCGTGCGCCGGTCGCGTAGACACCCTGCACGCTCGACGGGTGCGTGCGCAGGCGGGCGGTGACGGCGTGGAAGCCGAACAGGACGCGGGAACCCATAGCCCCATGCTAACGTACCCTCCGCCATGCTCGCAGACGCCCGCCAGTTCTTCGAGACGATGCTACTCGCGGTGGCGGCGCTGCTCCCGATCGTCAACCCGATCGCGGCCGCCAGCGTGTTCCTGGCCAAGACCGCCGACCTGCGCGACGACGAGCGTCGCCGGACCGCGATGCGTGTGGCCCGCTACGGCTTCACGCTGCTCCTCGCCTCCGCGCTGATCGGCGCGTACGTGCTCGATTTCTTCGGGCTCTCGATCCCGGTCGTGCAGGTCGCCGGGGGCCTGGTGGTGAGCGTGCTCGGCTGGTCGCTGTTGTCGCAGGAGAGCCTGGCCGAGCGTGTGAAGCTCGACGCCGTGGCGACGCCGACGCCGGACGATCTGGACAGCCGCGCGTTCTACCCGCTGACGATGCCGCTGACCGTCGGGCCGGGGTCCATCTCGGTCGCGATCACGCTCGGCGCGAACCCGCCGAGCGGCGCCCGCGCGCTGGCGATGACCCTGGTCGCGCATGCCCTGGGGTTGGCCATCGTCGCGCTGGTGATCTTTCTCGTCTATGCGAAGGCCGACGCCGTGCTGCGCAAGCTCGGGCGTACCGGGGCGGTAATCGTGTCGCGCCTGTCCGCGTTCATCCTGCTCTGCGTCGGCGTGCAGATCGTCTGGAACGGCGTGCGGGCGCTGCTGCTGTCGCTGGCGGCTTGAGGTTTGACGAAGGCGGGCGACCGGACCGGGCAATGGGGAGGGATCCCTGCCCGGTCCGGCGCCACGCAACAGGGCGGGCGAGCCGGACGCTCGGCAGGGGGATTGCCCTGGCTCCCGGTCCTGTCGTCCGCACGCGCCCTCGGATCCGAATGCGGCACCCGCCCCCGGGCACCGCGTGCGGAACGTCGGCACCAGCCGCCGACCCCGAAGGTTCGGGCTCGCACGAACCCTGCCGAGCGCAGGGATTGACCCGCGGCGGCAGTGGGAAATTTTCCCACTCGGGTCGCGCGGGCACAAGGACCGTTCGTCCTTCCGCGCGGCCGCGCCTCGATCCGGGAACGCCACCGGTTCGGTTATAATTACCGATTGCACGTGTCGGCCGCCGGTGCGTCACCGGCGCTCCCGCGCGTCCCTCGCTGTTGTAGCTCAGCTGGTAGAGCAACTGATTCGTAATCAGTAGGTCGGTGGTTCGAGTCCACTCAACAGCACCAGCATTCCGAGCGTGCACGCTTTTCCGTGTGGTCGCTCCGACCCATCCGCATCACGCTGTAGAACGGCGCCGACCAGGCGCCGTTTTCCTTGCTTGGTTGTTTCGCCGTCAGCGCTTGCTGGCCATCCACGTGCGCACCTCGGCCATCGCCTCGGCGTAGGCAAGTCGATAGCCGGCCGCTTCCGCCTCGGCGAAGGCTTCCTCTCCCAGCGCCCTGCGCGCTTGTGCGATCAGCGGCATCAAGATCTCGTCGTCCCGGTTGGCGTCGAAGCCCTGCCGTTCGCCTTCCGCGCGCCTGGCGCCATAACTTCGCGCGGCGCGCTCGAAATGGCTCTCGGTGGCTTCGAGGGTGGCGGCGATGCCGAGGATCGCGAGCCCCAGCGATCTCGCGCCGATGTCTTCGGCGATGGCCAGTGCTTCCAGCAGCGAAATCCGCGCGCGGGCGCAGGCACCGCGACGAACCGCCACCGTGGCGAGGTTGCAAAGGTTGGCGGCGATGTTGTTGCGGTTGCCTTGCTTGCGGGAAAGCGCGAGCGAGCGTTCGAACAACGCCTCGGCTTCGTCGAACTTGCCGTCGCTTCCGCTGAGCACTGCCAGCGAGCCCAGGGCGTTTGACAAGCGGAGCGCATCCCCCAGCTCCTCCGAGAGGGCGAGGGATTCTTCATAGCATTTGCGCGCGTTCGCCCGATCGCCTTGGTCGCTCAGCAGCGTTCCCAGCAACACCAGCGCCGCGGCGACCCGATCCTTGCTCCCGAGCTCGCGTCCGATGGCGAGACTCTCCTCGACATAGGCTTGCGCCTCGCGGCGCCTGGCCATGACCGAGCCGATATTGGCTGCGGCGTACAACGCCTTGCAGCGCGCGAAGGTCCGCGCTTCGGCCCCGGGCCGCTCGATCGCTTCGACGGTGACGCGATAGCCGAGGCGCAGAATGCCGCGCCGCATCCAGTACAACTGCATGCCAGAGACCAGACTCAGTCCCATATCTCCACGTTCGGCTTCCGTCCCACACCATGCGTGCGCGCCCAGCACATTTTCGCGTTCGGTATCGAGCTTTCCGAGCCACTCGCCCTGCTGGGGACCGGACATCTGTCGCTCCGCCTGGTCCGTGAGAACCAGATAGTAGGCAAGGTGGCGGTTGCGGGTCGCGTCGACTTCGCCCGATCGTTCCAGAAGCTCGAAGGCATACTGGCGCACGGTCTCCAGGAGCCGGTAGCGATGGCCTTCTGCGGTCAGCTCGACCAGCGACTTGTCCACGAGCTGGGAGAGCAGATCCAGCACTTCGGACTCGCCGATTTCGCCGCCCGCGCCAATGGACTCGGCCGCCTCCAGAACAAAACCGCCGGCGAACACGGCGAGCCGTCGCAACAGCGTGCGCTCGTCCGGCGTCAGGAGGTTGTAGCTCCACTCGATGCACGCGCGCAGTGTTTGCTGGCGAGGCAGCCCCGTTCGGCTTCCTGTCGCCAGGATACGAAAGCGATCGCTCAAGCGCGCGGCGATGGTCTCCACGGGCAAGCTGCGCACGCGCGCGGCCGCGAGTTCGAGGGCAAGCGGGATGCCATCGAGCCGTTGGCAGATCGCGGCGACCGCCGGCGCGTTCTGCTCCGTGAGCGCGAATCCGGACTTGCTCGCCGCCGCGCGCTCGCAGAACAGCCGGACCGAGTCGTACTGCGCAAGCTCCGCAAACGACGGGACGCTTTCGGCGTCGGGAACCCGGAGCGGCGGAACGTGCAGGGTTGCTTCCCCGGCCTCGCGCAGCGGTTCGCGACTGGTCGCGAGCACCTTCGCCCGCGGGCCGCATGCCAACAGGGATTTCACGACCGAGGCGCACGATTGCAGCACATGCTCGCAGTTGTCGAGGATGAGCAGAATCTGTCGATCCTTGACGAAGGTCTCCAACGCCTCCTGCACGGGTCGTCCGGCCTCCTCCTTGACGCCGAGGGAGGACGCAACGGCCTGCGCGACCATTTGCCCGTCCGAAAGCGGCGCAAGCTCCACCAGCCAGACGCCATCGAGGAAGTCGTCGATGACATCCACCGCGACCTGGAGCGAGAGACTCGTCTTGCCGAGGCCGCCGGCGCCGAGCAAGGTCAGCATCCGCGTGCCGCCGAGAAGGCGTTTGGTTTCGGCGAGCAGCTGCTCGCGTCCCACGAACGATGTCACCCGCTGCGGCAGATTGTTGGGTGTCGCTTCCAGCGAGCGCAATGCCGGGAACGACGTCCGCAGCGCGGGATGCACAAGTTGAAAGACGCGCTCGGGATCGGCAAGATCGCGCAACCGCACGATGCCGAGATCGAGCACTGCGACGTCGCTTGGCAAGTCCTTGCCGACCAGGTCGGCCACGGCCTTCGACAGAAGCACCTGACCGCCATGAGCGATGCTCATGATGCGCGCGGTGCGGTTGACTACGGTGCCGAAGTAGTCGTTGCCGCGGCGCTCGACCGCTCCCGCATGAAGGCCGCAGCGGACTTTGAGTTCGATGCCTTCGGTGAACGCAGGGTCGGAGAGTGCCGTTTGCAGCGCGACCGTGGCGAGCAATGCGTCAGATGGATCGCCGAACGCCGCATAGACGCCATCTCCGGTCATCTTGATCACTGCGCCGCCATGAGCTTCGACAGTCGCGCGGCACAGTTCGTCGTGGTGCGCCAACGCGGATCGCATGCGCACGGGGTCCTGCTCCCATAGTCGGGTGCTCCCCTCGATGTCGGTGAACAGGATGGTGGTGGGACGGTCGCTGCCGGAGTCCACGGGATCGATGTCCTGCTCGCGTCGAGGCCAACCATACCCCAACGCGGCTGGGCTCGGCGCGGCCGTTGCCAGTGGCGATGCGCTCACACCCGCGCCGCCGGAAGTCGTGGTAGGTCCGGCACCCCCTTAGAATGGGCACCCGACCGGAGTCCCCGATGAGAATCGTCATGCTCGCCGCCGCGCTCGTCACTGCCGCCACCGTCCACGCCCAGCCCGCGAGCGAGCGGATTGAAGACCGCTGGAACCTCGAAGCCCTCTACCCCACGGTCGCCGCCTTCAACGAGGACCTGGCGAAGATGGAGGCGCAACTGCTGCAGATCGCCGCGTGCAAGGGCACGCTGGGCGAGTCGGCCGCGCGCCTCAAGTCCTGCATGGACCTTCAGCACGACGCGCTGCGCCGTTTCCTTCGCCTGCTGACCTACGCCAGCGAGAAGGCCAACGAGGACACCGGCAACGCCGACGCCCTCGCCTTGCGGCAGAAGACGCGCGTCGCCCAGTCCCGGCTCACCGAAGCGGTGTCGTTCGTGAACCCCGAGATCCTCGCCTTGGGCCGCGATCGCATCGAACCGTTCTTCCGCCAGGTGCCGGGACTCGCCGCGTACCGCTTCGCTTTCGACAACGTGCTGCGCACGGCACCCCACACGCTCGACAGCGCCGGCGAGGCGATCGTGGCGTCGTTCGCGCTGTCCCGCGGGCAGGCCGGGCAGGTCTACGGCATCTTCTCCAATGCCGACATGCCCTGGCCCACGGTGAAGCTCGCGGACGGCACCGAGGTCAAGATCGACCAGTCCGCCTATGGCAAGCACCGCGAGTCCGCCAACCGCGACGACCGCAAGAAGGTCATGGACGCGTTCTTCGGCAAGTTCAAGGAATTCGAGACGACGCTCGGCGTGAACTTCTATGGCGCGCTGCGCGAGGACACGGTCTACACCAAGGTGCGCAAGTACCCCGACAGCCTCACGCGGGCCCTCGACGCCAACAAGATCCCGGTCGCCGTGTACGACGCGCTGGTGAAGTCCACCAACGAGAACCTGCCGACGCTCCACCGCTACTTCCGGCTGCGCGGCAAGATCCTCGGCGTGCCCGAGATGCGCTACTACGACATCTACCCGCCTCTCGTGGGCGCGGGCCGCGACTACCCGATCGACGAGGGCATCCGCATCATGCTCGAGTCGACCGCGGCACTCGGCCCCGAGTACGTCGCCGCGATCCGCCGGGGTCTCAAGGACCGCTGGATGGACACGTATCCGCGGCCGAAGAAGCTCTCCGGCGCCCACGTGTTCGGCGTGGCGTACGACGTGCACCCGTTCGTGCTGATGAACTACACCAGGAACTACGCGAGCGTCTCCACGCTCGTCCACGAGTGGGGCCACGCGATCCACACGCACCTGTCGAACAAGGGCCAGCCCTTCGCCACCGCGCGCTACGCCACGTTCGTGGCCGAGATCGCGTCGACCACCAACGAGGCGCTGCTGCTCGACTCCATGCTGACGGGCGCGAAGAACGACGAGGAGCGCATGGTCTACCTCGGATCGGCGCTGGAGACGCTGCGCGGCACGTTCTTCCGCCAGACGATGTTCGCCGAGTTCGAGCGGCACGTGCACGACGTCGTCGACAAGGGCCAATCGCTCACCGGCGCGCAGCTCACGCAGATCTACGGCGAGATCCTGCGCCGCTACCACGGCGACGCGGTGAAGATCGACGACCTCTACGCGATCGAGTGGGCGTACATCCCGCACTTCTACAACCAGTTCTACGTGTTCCAGTACGCCACCTCGATCGCCGCCGGCTCGGTTTTCGCCGACGACATCCTGGCGAGCAGGCCCGGCGCACGCGAGCGCTACCTCAAGCTGCTCTCCGCGGGCGGGTCCGATTACCCGTACGAGCTGGTGAAGGCGGCGGGTGTCGACCTCGCCACGCCGGCGCCCTACAGCGCGATTGCAGCGCGGATGAATCGCATCATGGACGAGATCGAGGCGATCCTCGCGAAGCGGAAATGATGCGGAATCCCCTCCGTTCGTTCGTGCCGGTCCTCGCGCTCGCCTTCGCGGCGGGCGGCGCCGGCGCCCAGGCCGTCAAGCCGCACGGCGACGAGATCTACACGCCGCAGCCGGGCCAGGTCGGCAAGGACGTCATGTGGCTCGGCACGCCGGAGGCGATGGTCACGGCGATGCTGCGCGCGGCGAGGACGGGACCGAACGACTTCGTGGCGGACCTCGGCGCCGGCGACGGCCGCATCGCGATCGCCGCGGCGCGCGACTTCGGCGCCCGCGCGATGGGCATCGAGTACGACCCGAAGATGGCGGCGCTGGCCGCGCGCAACGCCATGCGCGAAGGCGTCTTCGACCGCGTTCGAATCGTCGAGGGCGACATCTTCAAGGAGGACTTTTCGCGCGCGAGCGTGGTGACGCTCTACCTCCTGCCCGAGCTCAACCTGCAGCTGCGCCCGCAGATCCTCGCGATGGCCCCGGGCACGCGCGTGGTCAGCTACACGTTCACGATGGCCGAGTGGGAGCCCGACGAGACGATCAAGGGCGCGACGTTCGACGCGTACCTGTGGACCGTGCCCGCGCAGGTGGCCGGCCGCTGGTCGGTTGCCGACGAGAGCGGCCGCGAGGTGGCTGTAGCCGACATCGACCAGCAGTTCCAGAAGATCGGCGGCACGATCACGGTCGCCGGCAAGGCCCAGCCGCTGCTCGGCGCCTTCGTCGCCGGGCGCGAGCTGGGCTTCTCGTACCTCGACCGCGACACCGCGTTTCGCGCCGTGCGCCTGACGGTCGACGCTGACCGCGCCGCCGGCACGTCCCGCCTGGGCGAGCACGAGCTCCGACTCACGGCCCGGCGCGTCCCGCACGCCGTACGCCCCTAGGTTTCCGTAGTGCACACGACCGCCCGCGCGGGCCTTCGCGCCCGGGTGGCCGACGACCCTCCCCTTTCGCTCGGGCGCAACCCACGGGCCCCCGGGACAAACCTTGGGCCAGCCACACGTCCGGGAACGCGGTCAGCGCTCGGGGACGTCGAGGCCGAGACGCTCGGCCAACCAGTCGGCGACGATCCTGCGGTGGCAGAACGCGCGTCCGGCCTCGAGGTCCGCCTTGCGCTCCCAGCACAGCAGCACCGGCTCGGCGTCGTCGGCTAGCGCCGTCAATGCGTCGAACGTGCGCACAGGATCGAGCGCAGCGAGCTGCTCGGCATAACGCCGCCGGTACTCGTCCTGGGGCACCGACTTGAACCACGGTCCCGGCGCGAGCGCGCGGTAGACGCGAAAGCCGGCGGGCGTGCCCCGCGGCGGAAAGCGCGCGATCGAGATGCGGCCGGGGCCGGTGTACTCGAAGAAGCAGGCGGTCTTCAAGCGCTCGTGATCACGGAGCCGCGGGATCGACCTGCGTCGGGTACACGGCCCAGCGCGGACCCTCGTCCACGAACTGCGGATAGTTCTGCTGGACGGTGAACGCTTCGTCGGCCGACGACGTGTAGAAGTGCTTGCTCGTCCATAGGTTGAAGTACCTGCGCCCTCGAAGATCCATTCGTGGTCGCGCATCGGGTCGAAGGTATTCCATGCGCGTCGTGCAGCGATGGTTCGGCGCGCCGTCGCGGTTCGCGTTCCACAATCCGAACAGCGGGCGCCCCTGCGGCGAGCATCCGTGCGACGCGGCGCTCCCCCACGCTGCTTGTCGCCAGATGGCGACGCGCAACGCGCGTGATGCTCGGATCCGACCCCGATGTCACGCGATCGGTTCCGTACCTCCTGGGGATCGGGACCTCGACCCGGCGTCAGTCGGCGGCGCGGGCGGCCGCGGGACCCTGCGCGCACAGCGCGATCCACTGCGCGGTGAGCTTCTCCTGCACGGCGTTCTGCTTCAGGCGCGCGTCGAGCGCGGGGAAGTCGACGCGGTCGAGCGGCTGGTCCTGGTTGAAGCAGCTGAACACGTAGCTCACTTTGCCGGTGACCGGGTCGCGGTGCGGCTGCAGGCACTGCGCGCAGATCTCCTTCATCATGCATTGCATCGGCGAGTTGATCGAGCCGATCGCGGTGTGCCCTGGAGTCACGTAGGGCGCCAGCACCGAATGTCGTGCGGCGGCGACGGCCGCCATCATCCTGTCCGAGCCGATCGCGAAGATGCGGTCGGCGCCGGCGAAGGGGATCGGCTGAGGACCGAGC
>DATLIR010000046.1:0-29399 GCA_035539315.1 Casimicrobiaceae bacterium | reverse complement strand
CGCACGCTCGCTCGGTGCGCACGCCGTGAGCGTCCGGTCGGTGGCGGAGCTCGAGGCGGCGCTGCACCACGCGCGCTCCGCCAGGCAGACGAGCGTCGTGTGCATCGAGACCGATCCGCACCGCACGATCGACGCGGGCGGGTGGTGGTGGGACGTCGCCGTTCCCGCGGTGTCGCAGCGCGAGGCCGTGCGCAGCGCGCGCGCCGCGTACGAGTCGGCGCGCGAGAAGCAGGAGCCCTGACGATGGCGGCGGAGCGCGTATCCCGCGGGACGGGGTCAGGGCAGGATGCTGCGCCCGCGGCGATCGACCGCGAGGTGGGCGGCATCGTGCACGCGCACGGCAGGGAGCGTGGGGGCGCGGCGTGCCGTCCCCTGGGCGTAGACGCACACGGGATCGGACGGGGGCAGCGAGCGGATCGCGATCTCGTCGCTCGCCCGCAGCAGTCGCTCGACGGCGGCGGAGAGCCGGGCCGGAGAACTGCCGGGAGCGCAGTCGTCGAACGCGATCGTGCGTGCGCGAAGCGATCGCACGTGCGCCTCGAGCGTGCGCGCGTCGGCGAAGCGCTGCTCGCCGACGACGTAGTGGGCCGGGAGCACACGGACATGGACGGTGGCCGGTTCCGCGGAGGCCGTCGCGGCCCCGAGCGTCGCGGCGGCGAGCGCCAGCGCGAGCGTGGCTCGGGTCGGGCGGGTCGGCGTCATGCGGCGGATTCTGGTCGGAGCGCCCCGGCGCCGCAAACGATCATTTCTCACCGCAGGCATGAGCGTTTCGCATGACCCGGCGACCGCGCCTCTCGCTCGACCACCTGCGCGGCTTCCGGGCCGCCGCGCGGCACCTCAGCTTCACGCAGGCGGCACGCGAGCTGCACGTCACGCAGTCGGCGATCAGCCGCGAGATCAAGACGCTCGAGGAACAGCTGGGGCGCCCGCTGTTCCACCGCGCCAACCGGACACTGCAGCTGACCAGCGCCGGGAGCGAGCTGTTTCGCGCGGCGGAACTGGCGCTGGATGCGCTCGATGCCGCGGTCGACCGCGTCGCGGGTACCGGCCGCTCGCTCGGCATCACGACGACGACCGCGCTCGCGTCGATGTGGCTCGCGCCGCGATTGCCGAACTACACGCGGGCGCACCCGGGCTGCGACGTGCGGATCGCGGCGAGCAACGAGCTGGTCGACCTCGAGCGGGAGCGGCTAGACGTCGCGCTCCGCTTCGTTCCGCCGGGCGCCGACGTCCAGCGCGGCGAGCGCCTCTGCGAATACGAGACCTTTCCGGTCTGCTCGCCTGCGTTCGCGCGGAACGCGGCGCATCCGTTGCGCACGCCGGCCGACCTCGCGCACCACGTCCGGCTCGACTTCGAAGCGGTTGTCTACGGCCGGCCCTGGTACGACTGGGACCACTGGTTCGCGGCGACCGGGCTGCCGCCGATCGCACCCTCGAGCACGATGCGCTTCTCGCACTACGACCAGGTCATCCAGGCGGCGATCGAAGGGGCGGGCGTCGCGATCGGCAAGACGCCGCACCTCGCGCGCCACCTGCGCGAGGGCGTGCTGGTCAGGCCGTTCGGGCGCGAGCACACGAGCCACATCGGCGGGTTCGACGTCGTCGTCGCGCCGTCCGCGCGCGGGCGCGACGACGTGGACGCCTTCGTCGCGTGGATTCGCGACGAGCTCAGGAGCGACCAGGCGTCCGTGCCCGCGTCGTCGCGCCGCGCGCCGCGGCGCGAACGGACCGGGGCGCGGGCCTGAGGCACGCGCACGCGAGGAATCACGCATGACAAGCACGCATCGCGGGCTCGACGTCCGCATCGGCATCAATCCGATCTCGTGGAGCAACGACGACCTCCCGTCGCTGGGCGGCGAGATCTCGCTCGAGACCGCGCTTGCCGAAGGCAGGGCGATCGGCTACGCGGGCTTCGAGCTCGGCAACAAGTTCCCGCGCGAGCCCAAGGCGCTCGCGGCGGTGCTCGGCAAGCACGGACTCGCCTGCGTGTCCGGGTGGTATTCGGGTCGCCTCGCTCGCGACCGCACCGTGGCCGAGGAGATCGAGGCCGTGGGGCCGCATCTCGAGCTCCTCGCGCAGAACGGCGCGACGGTGATGGTGTACGGCGAGGTCGCCGACAGCATCCAGGGCGCCGCGGCGCCGCTCTACCAGCGCCCGCGCTTCGTGCGCGAGGAGCAGTGGCGCGAGTACGGCGAGCGGCTGAACCGCTTCGGGGCGCACCTCGCGAAGCGCGGCGTGCGGCTCGCCTACCACCATCACATGGGCGCGTACGTCGAGACGCCCGACGACGTCGACCGGCTGATGAGCGTGACCGGCGACGACGTGGGCCTCCTGTTCGACACCGGCCACATGACGTTCGCCGGCGGCGACGCGGTCGGGATGCTCGAGAAGCACGTCGAGCGCGTCTGCCACGTGCACTGCAAGGACGTGCGGCCCTACGTGATCAGGCTGGCGCGCAACCGCAACTGGAGCTTCCTGGAGGCGGTGATCAACGGCGCGTTCACGGTCCCCGGCGACGGCGCGATCGACTTCCCGGCGGTGCTGTCGGTGCTGCACGACCACGGCTACGCCGGCTGGCTGGTGGTCGAGGCCGAGCAGGATCCCGCGGTCGCGCCGAGCTACGCGTACGCGGAGAAGGGCTACCGGGCGCTGCGCGGGATCGTCGACGCGCTGGCGCGGAAGGCGGCGTGATGGAACTGCTCGTCAAGGCGGCGAAGCAGGGCGCGACCATCGTCGACGTGACGCCCGCGTCGGCCGGCTGGCGTTACGTCGGCTTTCGCGCGCACCGGCTGGCCGCGGGTGAGCGCACGGCCATCGCGCTGCCCGGCCGCGAGCTCTGCATCGTCGTCCTGTCGGGCCGTGTCGACGTGCGCGGCGCGGGTGGCGCGTGGAACGATCTCGGCGATCGCGACAGCGTGTTCGACGACCGGCCACCGTGGGCGGTCTACCTGCCCGACGGTGCGGCGGTCGAAGTGACCGCGCGCGCGGCGGCCGAGATCGGCGTCGCGCACGCCCCCGGCGGCGGGAAGCTGCCGCCGCGGGTGATCGACCCTGCGACGATGAAGCGGACCGTGCGCGGCGCCGGCTCGAACACGCGCTACGTGACCGACATCCTGCCCGAGGGCGAGCCGGCCGAGCACCTGCTGGTGGTCGAGGTGCGCACGCCGTCGGGCCACTCGTCGAGCTACCCGCCGCACAAGCACGACACCGATGCCGCGCCGCTCGAGACACAGCTCGAGGAGACCTACTACCACCGGCTCGACCCGCCGCAGGGCTTCGCGTTCCAGCGCGTCTACACCGACGACCGCTCGCTCGACGAATCGCTGGCCGTCGAGGACCGCGACGTCGTGATGGTGCCGCGCGGCTACCACCCGGTGGTCGTGCCGCACGGCTACCGGTCGTACTACCTGAACGTGATGGCGGGGCCGACGCGCAAGTGGCATTTCCACAACGACCCGGCGCACGAATGGATGCTGAAGCGCTGACCCGGCCGCGCAGCGGGCGCCGCGGCGCCGCGCGGCGCGACGTGCCGGCGAGCGAGGTCGACCGCCTGCTCGCGCGCGTCGCCGCCGAGTACGAGGCGCTGCCGCGCCAGCTCAAGAGCGTCGCGCGCTACGTCGAGCGGCACCGTGCGCGCATCGTCGTCGACCGCATCGGCGACGTCGCGCGCGAGTGCACGGTGCAGCCCTCCGCGGTGGTGCGCTTCGCGCAGCGGTTCGGATTCGCCGGCTTCTCGGCGCTGCAGGCGGTGTTCCGCGACGACTACACGCAGCAGGCGGGCACGTCGGCCAGCTACCGCCAGCGCATCAGGCAGCTGGTCACCAGCAAGCGCCGCGTCCTGACGCCCGGCGCGGTCGCGCGCGAGTTCGTCGCGGCGAGCACCGAAGGCCTGAACGAGCTGGCGCGCGACTTCGACGACGCGTCGTTCGCCTCCGCCGTGGGACTGCTCGCGCGCGCCGGCCACATCTACGTCGTCGGCGTGCGCCGTTCCTACGCGGTCGCCGCCTACATGACCTACGCGCTGCAGCACAGCGACAAGCGCGTCCACCTGATCGACGGCGTCGGCGGCATGGTGCACGAGCAGGTGCGCTCGGTGTCGCGCGACGACGTCATCGTCGCCATCAGCTTCACGCCGTACGGCAAGGAGACGCTCGCCTGCGTGCGTTACGCGCAGCAGCGCGGCGCGAAGTCGGTGGTGATGACCGACAGCCGCCTCGCGCCGCTCGCGCGCGGCGCCGATGCGCTGCTGGTCGTGCGCGAGGGCAGCGCGTTCGCGTTCCGCTCGCTCACCGGGGCGCTGTGCCTCGCGCAGGCCCTTTTCGTCGCCCTCGCCTACCGCCTCGAGCTCGAGGTCGAGGAAACGACCCACCGCGGAGACTACGATGACTGAAGTGGCACTATTCGGCGCCGGACGGATCGGGAAGATCCACGGCGGCAACGTCGCGCATCAGCCGAACGTGAAGCTGAAATACGTCGTCGACCCCGACGCCGCCGCGGCGAAGGCGCTCGCCGCGCAGCACGGCGCGACGGTCGGCACGATCGAAGGCGTGTTCGCCGACCCGTCCGTTCGCGCCGTGGTGATCGCCTCGTCGACCGACACGCACGCCGACCTGATCGAGCGCGCCGCGGCGGCGAAGAAGGCGATCTTCTGCGAGAAGCCGGTCGACCTGTCGCTCGAACGGGCGAGGACCTGCGCCGCGTCGGTCAAGCGCGCCGGGGTGACCTGCATGATCGGGTTCCAGCGCCGCTTCGACCCGACCTTCGCCGCGGCACGCGCGCGTATCGAGGCCGGCGAGATCGGCGACCCCGAGATGCTGATCGTGACCAGCCGCGATCCCGGCCTGCCTCCGGTCGAGTACCTGAAGCGCTCGGGCGGCATCTACAAGGACATGCTGATCCACGACTTCGACATCTTCCGCTGGATCCTCGACGACGACGCGGCGACGATCTACGCGACCGGCAGCTGCCTCACCGATCCCGCCGTGGCGGGTGTCGGCGACGTCGACGCCACCGCGGTGACGATTCGCACGCGGAAGGGTCGGCTCGCGCAGATCAACACGATCCGCCGCGCGGCCTACGGCTACGACCAGCGCTTCGAGGTGATCGGCGCCAAGGGCATGCTGCAGGCGGGCAACCACCGGCCGACCGAGGTCGTCGCCTCGACCGCGCAGTCGGTCAGCGCCGACAAGCCCGAGCATTTCTTCCTCGAGCGGTACCAGCGCGCCTATGCGCTCGAGATGGCGCATTTCTTCGACGCGGTCGCGAAGGGCTCGTCGGTCCGGACCTCGATCGAGGACGGCGTCAAGGCGCTCGAGCTCGCGGAGGCCGCGACGATCTCGTGGCGCGAGAAGCGCATCGTGGAGCTATGACGGCTGAAAGTGAAACCCTACTTTCGGCCGGTGAACGTCAGCTGAAAATCGCTGGCGAAGCCAGTCGATTTCCAGCCACAAGAGCTACGATGGGAGAGCGATCAGCATCATGACGGCACCGAATGCGAAGGTAGGCATCGTGGGGCTGGGCCGGCTGGGCAAGCGCCATGCGGAGAACCTGGCGTTGCGCGTCCCGGGCGCCGAGCTGGTCGCGGCGTGCAGCCCCGACGCCGACGAGCGGGCCTGGGCGACGCAGAAGCTCGGCGTCAAGCACGCCTTCGGCCAGTACCGCGAGCTCCTCGCGCACCCGGGGCTCGACACCGTCTTCCTGGTGACGCCGAACACGGTCCACCCCGAGCAGATCATCGCCGGCCTGGAGGCCGGCAAGCACGTGTTCTGCGAAAAGCCGCTGTCGATGGTGCTCGACGAGTGCCTGGCGGTGGAGGCGGAGGCGAAGCGGCATCCGAAGCTCAAGGTGATGATCGGCTACGTGCGCCGCTTCGATGCGAGCTACCAGGATGCCCACCGGAAGATTGCGTCCGGCGCGATCGGCCGGCCGTTCATCGTGCGCTCGCAGACGACCGACATGAACGACCCGTCCGGCTTCTTCGTGCGCTTCGCGCCCAAGTCGGGCGGCATCTTCATCGACATGTGCGTGCACGACATCGACGCTGCGCGCTGGCTGCTCGGCGCGCCGAAGCCGACGCGCGTATTCTCGACCGGGACGATCGCCGTCCACGCGGGGCTCGCCGACTGCGGCGACGTCGACAACGGCATCGCGCTGGTCGAGTTCGAGGGTGGCGCGATGGCGACGATCTACGCGTCGCGCACGATGGCGCACGGCCACGAGACGACGACCGAGGTGATCGGCACCGAAGGGCGCATCATGGTCGGGCGCGACGGTCGGCTGAACCAGGTAGAGGTCGCGGACAAGTACGGGATCCGGACCGAGACGGTGCCGACGTTCTGGGAGCGGTTCGAGGACGCGTTCCTGCGCGAGACGCTGCATTTCATCGACTGCGTCCGGCATGACAAGGCGCCGGGCCTGTCGCTGCACGACGCGACCGAGGCCACGCGCATCGGCATCGCGCTTCGCACGTCGCTCGTCGAGCGGCGCGCCGTCGACCTGTAGGCAGCAAGCATCGAGGAGGAGTCCATCATGCTGACCATCCGAAGGACCCTGCTGGCGTGGGGAATCGCCGGGGCGCTCGTGGCCGCCGTCGCAGCGGAAGCGGCCGGCCCGGACGCGGTGGTGAGCGATCGCGTGAAGCTGCTCACCCGCGGCACGCAGTGGAAGCAGGTCGCCGCGATCGCGATCGACTTCGACACGCAGCATCCGCAGGGCATGGTCAAGATCGGCGACGACTTCTACGTCTCGTCGGTGGAGATCAAGACGGCGACCAAGCGCTTCCCGCAGCTCGTCGACGGCTACGACCGCGACACGGGCGAGGGCGCCGGGCACCTCTTCAAGTTCAACGGCGCGGGCAAGCTGCTCGCCGACCTGCCGCTCGGCGAGGGGTCGATCTACCATCCGGGCGGCATCGACTACGACGGGCGCTCGATCTGGGTGCCGGTGGCCGAGTACCGGCCGAACAGCCGGGCGATCATCTATCGCGTCGATCCGGCGACGATGAAGGCGACCGAGGTATTCCGCTACGGCGACCACATCGGCGGCATCGTGCACAACACCGACGATCGCACGCTGCATGGCGTCAGCTGGGGTTCGCGGCGGTTCTATCGATTCACGCTCGACGACCAGGGCCGCGTCACCAACGCGGGCGTCGCGCCCACCGAGCTGCGCAAGCCGAACCGCTCGGGCTACATCGACTACCAGGACTGCAAGTACCTAGGGCGCCGCGAGATGCTGTGCTCGGGCCTCAACAACTACCAGATGAAGAAGGACGGGCCGCGCTTCCCGCTCGGCGGCTTCGAGATCGTCGACCTTGGCACCGACCAGGCGAAGGCCCAGATGCCGATCGAGCTGTGGGCCGAGTCGGGACTTCCGATGACGCAGAACCCGTTCTGGGTCGAGGCCACGGCGACCGGCTTGCGCGCCTATTTCATGCCCGAGGACGGCAAGTCGACGCTCTACGTCTACGAGGCCGACGTCAGGTAGGAACCCGGCGGGAGGGCCCGAGCGTGGACGGCGCGACGCTTTGCGCTAAGCTAGCCGCCGCGACGGGCCCCTTACAACGACGCACTCTGGAGGAGGATCTATGCGATTGACTCGATGGCTGCGAAGCCTGCTTGCGGCCGCCGCGCTCGCGGCGCCGCTGACGGCGGCGGCCCAGGGCGAGCTGGTCGTCTACTGCACGCCCCAGGAAGAATGGTGCCGGCCGATGGTGGCGGCGTTCGAGAAGGCGACCGGCATCAAGGTGCTGATGACGCGCAAGAGCTCGGGCGAGTTCTACGCGCAGCTCAAGGCCGAGGCCGCGAACCCGCGCGGCGACATCTGGTGGGGCGGCACCGGCGATCCGCACCTGCAGGCCGCCGAGGAGGGTCTCACCGAAGCGTACAAGTCGCCGAAGATGGCCGAGCTGCAGGACTGGGCGATCCGGCAATGGGACGCGTCGAAGGGCCGCACGATCGGCGTCTACGCCGGCGCGCTCGGCTACAGCTACAACGCCGACCAGCTCAAGAAGAAGGGCATCGCCGAGCCGAAGTGCTGGGCCGACCTCACCAAGCGCGAGTTCAAGGACGAGATCCAGGTCGCGAATCCGAACTCGTCGGGTACCTCGTACACGATGCTCGCGACGTTCGTGCAGCTGATGGGCGAGGACAAGGCGTTCGACTACCTGAAGGCGCTGCACAAGAACGTGAACCAGTACACCAAATCGGGCGCGGCGCCGGCGCGGGCCGCGGCGACCGGCGAGAGCCTCGTCGGCATCACGTTCCAGCACGACGCGGTGGTGCAGGCGCTCGGCGGCGCGCCGGTGAAGATCGTGTCGCCATGCGAAGGCACCGGCTACGAGATCGGCAGCATGAGCCTGATCAAGGGCGCCAAGAACATGGAGAACGCCAAGAAGTGGTACGACTGGGCGCTCGGGGCGGAGGCGCAGTCGATCGCGGGCAACCTGAAGGTGAGCTTCCAGGTGCCGTCGAACAAGAACGCCACGGTGCCGCCGCAGGCGCCCAAGCTCACCGAGGTCAAGCTCATCAACTACGACTTCGTGAAGTACGGGTCGTCGGCCGAGCGCAACCGCCTGCTGAAGAAGTGGGACACCGAGGTGTCGACGCTGCCGAAGTAAGGCGAGCCCGGCCGTGGTGACCGCGACGGTCGCGTCGCCGGTCTTCGTGCCGGCGGCGCGCGACCGCGCGAAGGCGTGGGTCGCGGCCGTCGCGCTCGTGGCGCTGGCGGTCCTCCCATGGGGGCTCGACGGCGCCACGACGGCGCTGGGCCATGCGCTGGCCGGCAAGCTTTCCTTCTGGCCGCTGATCGGCGCGTCGGCGGCGGCGGTCGTCACGGCATGGCGCGGGCAGGACCGGGCGACGGCGCTCCTGGCCGCCGGCGCGGTGGTGTGGACTTTTGCCGTCGGGTTCGCGGCGGGGACGTCGGGACCGTCGTTCGGCATCGGCGCGCTGGTCGCGCTCCTCGCGCTGACGGCGTGCTTCGCCCGCGCGATCGCGCGCCGCGGCGCGTTCAAGGGCGACCCGACCGTGGCGACCATCGTGGTCGTGATCGCCGCGCTGCTCGCGATCTTCATCTTCTTCCCGGTCGGCAAGGTGCTGAGTGCCGCGCTGTTCGACGGGCGCGGCCAGTTCGTGCCCGGCATCGCCGCCGAGCGACTTCTCACCGCCGATATCTGGGGACTGGGCTGCCTCGGCGGCGGCACACGCTGCGGCGTGGCGATCAACTCGGCGCTGCTCGCCACGATCGTCGGGATCGGCTCGACGCTGATCGGCCTGGTGCTCGCGCTGGTAGTCCAGCGCGGGGGCCGACGGTATGGCACGGTGGCGAAGGTGATGTCGATCCTTCCGATCGTCACGCCGCCGTTCGTGATCGCGCTGGCGCTGGTCGTGCTGTTCGGCCGCACCGGCCTCGTCACCGGCTGGCTCGATGCGGCGTTCGGCATTCCGCGCTCGCGCTGGCTGTACGGACTGCCGGGCGTCACGATCGCGCAGCTGCTGACCTTCTCGCCGATCGCGTTCATGCTGCTGCACGGCGCGCTGGGGGCGATCAGCCCGGCGCTCGAGGAAGCGGCGCAGACGCTGCGCGCGTCGCGCTGGCGCGTCTTCCGCACCGTGACCTGGCCGCTGCTGCGGCCGGCGCTCGCCAACGCGTTCCTGCTCGGCTTCGTCGAGAGCCTCGCCGACTTCGGCAACCCGATCGTGCTTGCCGGCAACTACGACGTGCTGTCGACGAAGATCTTCTTCGCGGTCGCCGGCGCGCAGCACGATCCGGGTCGCGCCGCGGCGCTGGCGGTCGTGCTGCTCGGGCTGACCATGGTGGCGTTCTGGCTGCAGCAGCGCTGGATCGGCAAGCTGTCGTACGTGACCGTCACCGGCAAGGGCGACGGCGGGCTGCCCGCGACGCTGCCGCGGCCGCTGTGGGTCGCCTGCTTCGGCATCGCGGCGGCGTGGCTCGCGTTCACGCTGGTCTGCTACGCGATCATCCTCACCGGCGGCTTCGTCAAGGACATCGGCCGCGGCGACATGACGCTGACGCTGCACCACCTGTCGCAGGGATTCGGCATCGACCTCGCCGGCAACGCGACGATCTTCGTCGGAAGCGCGTGGAACAGCCTGTTCACGACGCTCGAGGTCGCCGCGGTGGCGGCGCCGCTGACCGCGATCGTCGGCCTGCTGTCGGCATACGTGATCACGCGCCACCGTTTCGTCGGCCGGCGCGCGTTCGAGTTCCTGACCATGGTGAGCTTCGCGATTCCCGGAACGGTGATCGGCGTGTCGTACATCGTCGCGTTCAACGTCGCCCCGCTCGAGCTGACCGGCGGGATGGCGATCCTGGTGCTGTGCTTCGTGTTCCGCAACATGCCGGTCGGCGTGCGCGCCGGCGTGGCCGCGCTCGCGCAGATCGACCGCACGCTCGACGAGGCGTCGTCGACGCTGCGCGCGTCGACCGTGCGCACGCTCACCAGGGTGGTGCTGCCGCTGTTGCGCCCGGCGATCCTCGCGACGCTGGTGTTCAGCTTCACGCACGCGATGACGGCGGTGTCGGCGGTGATCTTCCTCGCCACCGCGAAGTACAACCTCGCGACCGTCTACATCATCAACCGCGTCGAGGCCGGCGAGTATCCGCTCGCCATCGCCTACTCGTCGGTGCTGATCCTGCTGATGCTCGCGGTGCTGCTCGGCGTGCAGGCGGTCGTGGGCGAGGCGCGCCTCGGCCGCCGCGCGACGCCGGTGCTCGCCACCGGCGGATGAGGGGGAACCATGGCATCCAGCGTCGACGGCGTCGTGTTCGAAGGCGTGACCAAGCGCTACGGCAGCGTGACGGCGGTCGACGACGTCTCGTTCCGCGTCGAGAAGGGCGACCTGGTCACGCTGCTGGGGCCCTCGGGATGCGGCAAGACGACGACGCTGCGCATGGTCGCGGGCCTCGAGCCGGTGTCCTCCGGCCGCGTGCTGATCGGCGGCACCGACGTCACGCTCCGGGCCGCCAACGAGCGCGACGTGAGCATGGTGTTCCAGTCGTACGCGCTTTTCCCGCACATGAGCGTGCTCGAGAACGTGTGCTACGGGCCGCTGTCGATGGGCATCGACAAGGCGAAGGCGCGCGACATCGCGGCGGGGAAGCTTGCGATGCTCGGACTCAAGGGCATGGAGCAGCGGCTGCCCTCGGAGCTCTCCGGCGGGCAGCAGCAGCGCGTCGCCGTCGCCCGCTCGCTGGTGCTCGAGCCCAAGGTGCTGCTGTTCGACGAGCCGCTGTCGAACCTCGACGCCAAGCTGCGCCGGCGCGTGCGACAGGAGATCCGCGAGCTGCAGCAGGAGCTCGCGCTGACCGTCCTGTACGTCACGCACGACCAGGAGGAGGCGCTCGCGGTGTCCGATCACATCATCGTGATGGACGGCGGCAGGATCGCGCAGCAGGGCCCGCCGCGCGATCTCTACGAGCGTCCGGTGAGCCGCTTCCTGGCCGACTTCATCGGCGACGCGAACCTGGTCGACGGCGAGCTGGCCGATTCGACCGAAGGAGGGTCGTTCAGCGCCGGCGGCGTCGCGGCGCCGGTGCGCGCGCACGGCATGCGCGCCGGCCCGGCGACGCTCGCGGTGCGGCCGCATCGCCTGCGCCTGGTCGACGCCGGGCGCGGCGTCATCGCCGGCACCTGCAAGCGCGCTGCCTACCTGGGCAGCCGCAACGAATACGTGGTCACCTGCGCCTGGGGCGAGCTGCTCGTGTTCGACGACGACGCGCACACGCTGCGGCAGCGCGACGAGGCAGTCGGCCTCGACTTCGATCCGGGGGCGGTGATCCTGCTGGCGCGCTGAGGCAGCGGACGGGGTCGCTGCCCGAGCTCTCCCGCCCCTCACCCTGGCCCTCAGGCGCATGGAGGGAGTTGGCGAGCGTGAGGGCCGTGCATGCGACGACCGCGGCACCTCGGAGGCGCGACTCGACGGACCCTTCGCGCGCCGGCCGAAAGCGTGTATAATGCCGGGCAGCGATTCTCAAGCAGTGCCGTTGCTGGTCCGGTATCCGCAGTCCTGCGGCTCTACCTTACTTCCCACCCGCCGTCTTGACTGTCGCCCCTCGTAAGGGGGCTATCCCCTTATTTACACTTTTTAGGACATCAAGACATGGCAACAGGCACCGTGAAGTGGTTCAACGACGCAAAGGGTTTCGGCTTCGTCACTCCGGAAGATGGCGGCAAGGATCTCTTTGCCCACTTCTCCGCGATCCAGGAGTCGGGTTTCAAGACGCTGAAGGAAGGCCAGCGCGTCAGCTTTGACGTGGTCTCCGGCCCCAAGGGGCTCCAGGCGTCGAACATCCGCTCGGCGGAATAGCGATCGACGGCATGGCGCACCCCGTCATGCCGCCCGATCTTCGGACAAGCCCGGCTCGCGCCGGGCTTTTCGTTTCCTGACCAAGGACATCGATGGCCAAGGAAGAACTCCTCGAAATGAACGGCATGGTGGCCGAGGTGCTGCCCGACTCGCGCTACCGCGTGACCCTCGACAACGGCCACAAGCTGATCGCCTACAGCGCGGGCAAGATGCGCAAGCACCACATCCGCATCATCGCGGGCGACAAGGTGTCGCTCGAGCTCTCCCCGTACGACCTCAGCAAGGGACGGATCACGTTCCGCCACATCGAAGGTCGCGGGTCCGCCACGCCGCGTCCGCGGCGCTAGCGTCGTCGTCGCGCGCGCCGGCCGGCATTGCCGGCCGCTTCGGCGGCGTCGGCGCCTACCTGGCCTTGGCGAAATCGCCCGCCAGGAACGTCGCCAGGTCGTCCGGCTTCAGGTACTTGCGCAACGGGGCGTTCGCCTGCTCAACGCCGACCGCGCCGATCGCGCGATCGATCTCCGCCGAGAACGCCCAGGTGCGGCCCAGATAGGCCTGCGACACCAGCGAGCCGGCGACCGCGCCGTCCTGCGCCCTCGTCGTGCGCCGCTCCTCGAGCAGCGCGCTCTTCGCGTTGCCAACTTCCTCGGGAGTGAATCCGGCGTCGAGCGCGAGCTTGAGCTGCTCCGCCACCGCGGCGCGCACCTTCGCGACGTTCTGCGGCGCGTAGATCGCGTACATGCCGAGCGTCGAGTTGTCGTCCAGCCGCCCCTCGTCGAGCCAGGTGCCCACGCCATAGGACAGTCCCAGCTTGGTGCGGATGACCTCGAACATGCGCGACTCCGACGCGCCGCCGAGGATGCGCTCGGCGACCAGCATCGCCGCATAGTCCGCGCTGCGGTCGGAGAGCGGGATCGCCATGCCGCCGACCAGCACCGCATTGGGCCGGTCCGGCGTCTCGACGGTCTCGAGCGCCGGCCGCGTCGCGACGTAGGGATCCGGAACGCGGGCGTACGGCGACGGGCTCTTCCACGTGCCGAACAGCTGCTCCGCGAGCGCGCGCACCTCGGCCGGATCGAAGTCGCCGACCACCGCGAGCTCGGCGTCGGAGGCGCCGTAGTACTTCGCGTGGAACGCCTTCAGGTCGTCGACCCTGGCGGCGCGCAACCGCGCCGCCTGCTCGTCGAACGTCGGCGTTTCGCGCACGTCGCCCGCCGGATAGGGCTTCATGTGCCGCGTGAGCGCGCGACTCGCGATCGCCTGCGGATCGGTGCGCGACTTCTCGATCTGCGCGAGGCCCGCGCGCACGAGCTTCTCGAACTCGCCAGCGTCGAAGGCGGGCGTTCGCAGCGCCTCGGCCACCAGCTTGAGCGTGCCGCCGATGTTCGCGCGCACCGTCTCGCCGGACGCGGAGGCCTGCGTCGACGAGCCGCTGAAGCCGACCTTCGAGCGCAGCGCGTCGAGCGCGTCGTCGAACGCCTGGCGCGGCCGCTCGCGCGTGCCGAGCGACAGCATCGATCCGGTCAGCGAACCCGCCGGCGCACTGCCCTTGAGCGATTGCTCGGTGCCGAAGCGCAGGCGCAGCGAAAAGCGCACGATTTCGCCGCGCGTCTTCTTCGGCAGCATCGCAAGCGTCATGCCGTTGCCCAGCTTGACGCGCTCGGTGCGCGCCTCGAGGTTCGCCGGCGAGGGGTCGAACGCTTCGCCGGCGGCGACGGCGGCGTCGCCCTTGTAGTCGGCGACCAGCGCGCCGACATCCACCGCGGCGAACGCGGGCGCGCGATCGGGGCGCGCGTCGGGGACGAAGGTGCCGAGCGTGAGGTTCGCGGGCTTGAGCCACTCGGTCGCGACGCGCGTCACGTCGGCGGGCGCGAGCTTGCGCCAGCGGTCGCGATGCAGGAAGAACAACCGCCAGTCGCCGAGCGCGATCCATTCGGAGAGCTGAACGCCGAACGCCTGCGGGTCGTTGACCGTCTGGTCGAAATCCTTCAGGTACTTGGTGCGGACGCGGTCGAGCTCCTCGGCGGTGATCGGCCGCTCGCGCACGCCGTAGAGCGTCGCGAGCATCGCGTCGCGCGCCGCGTCGACCGGCTCGTTCACCGCGACCTGCGCGAAGAAGATCGCCGGACCCGGATCGTAGGTGGCGAAGCTCCAGTTCTGGACCGACGTCGCCTTGCGCGTCTCGACCAGCGCCTGGTAGAGGCGGCCGGCCGGCTCGACGGTCATGATCTCGCCCAGCGCTTCCATCGCCGCGTAGTCGGGGTGCGCGCCCTGCATCACGCGGAACAGGGCGCCGACGTACTGCGCGCTGCCGACGCGCCGCACCGCGACCGTGCGCTCGCCGTCGCCGGGGGGCTCGGCGGTGTAGAGGCGCGGCAGCGCGCGTGCCGGCTTGGCGATGCGGCCGAACTCGGATGCGATCAGCGCCAGCGTCTTGCCCGGCTCGAACTTGCCGGCGACGGTCAGCACCGCGTTGTCGGGCTGGTAGTAGGTGCGATAGAACGCGCGCAGCCGCTCGATGTCGACGCCCTCGATGTCCGAGCGCGCGCCGATGGTCGACTTGCCGTAGTTGTGCCAGTCGTAGGCGGTCGCCTGCATCTTCTGCCACAGCGTGCGCAGCGGGCTGTTCTCGCCGCTTTCGAACTCGTTGCGCACGACCGTCATCTCGGTGTCGAGCGATGCCTTGGCGATGAACGCCTGCGTCATCCGCTCCGCCTCGATCTTCAGCGCGAACGAGAGGTTCTCGTCGGACGCCTGGAAGGTCTCGAAGTAGTTGGTGCGGTCGTAGAACGTCGTGGCGTTCACGTCCATGCCACGGCGGCCGAACTCCCGGGTCAGGTTCTCGACCGACGGCGAGCCCAGGAACATCAGGTGCTCGAGCAGATGCGCCATGCCGGTCTCGCCGTAGTTCTCGTGGCGCGAGCCGACCTTGTACGTGACGTTGACCGTGGCGGTCGGCTTGCTGTCGTCGGGATACAGCAGCACCTCGAGGCCGTTGGCGAGCGTGTACTGCGAGACGCCCTCGACGCTGGGGCCGGCCTGGACGCCCGGCGGGAGCTGGGCGAAGGCGAGGGCCGGGGCGAGCGCGGCGACGAGGAGGAAGCGAAGGACGACGGTGCGGAGCATGGGAACGGTACCGGTGTGGGGCCGGCAGTATAGACCCGCCCTTTCGCCCAACGTTCGCGCGCGACGGGATGCCGAGGGGCCCGACTGGGTGCCATCCGCCGCGACCTGGCGCCGCCGCGACCCTACTGCGACGCCGTGATCCCGCCGTCGACGTAGAGGATCTGGCCGGTCACGAACGCGGCGCCCGCGCCGCAGAAGAACAGCACCGGCGCCACGACGTCGCCGACCTCGGCGACGCGGCCGAGCGGGATGCGCGCGAGCAGCGCGTCGCGGATGGCGGGGTCCGACAGCCAGCGTCCGGCCATCGCGGTGCGGACGACCGTGGGAGCGACGCCGTTGACCGTGATGCCGTGCGGCGCCAGCTCGATCGCATGCTGCTTCACCAGCATCGCGAGGCCGCCCTTGCTGCTCGCGTAGGACGAGAACCCGCGGTCGCGCACGGCGAGCTGCGCGCGCACCGACAGCAGGTGCACGTGCCTGCCGCCGCCGCCGCGCGCGACCTGCGTGCGTGCGACCGCCTGGCCCAGGAACATCGCGGCCTTCAGGTTCACGTCGATGACCTCGTCCCACGCGCTCTCGGTCACCTCGAGGACGGTTTCCTCGCGGTGGATCGCGGCGGAATTCACCAGGATGTCGAGGCGGCCGTGGCGGGCCACCGCGTCGTCGACGGCGGCGGCGATCGAATCGACGTCGCGCGCCTCGTAATGCACGCTCGACGCGCGCGCCTGCGCACGGCGCAGCGCGTTGACCAGCTCGTCGGCCTTGTGCTCGTCGCGTCCCGCGACGACGATGGTCGCGCCGCCCTGCGCCAGCGCATGCGCGATCGCCTCGCCGATGCCGCCGTAGCCGCCGGCGATGAACGCGACCTGGCCGTCGAACGGTCGCGTGGCGGCCGTTGCGCGCGCGTCGACGTCGCGTTCGTTGGCGCGCTTCATTCGACCGGCGGCTCGCGCTCGGCGCGCGTGCGGTCGTAGCGTATCGCCGAGGCGGTGAGCGCGCCGTCGACGACGAGGTCGTGGCCGGTGACGAAGCCGGCGTCGCCGGACAAGAGCCACACGATCGCCGCGGCAATCTCGTCGGGCTCGCCGTAGCGGCCCATCGGCACGGCGGATTCGACCGCGCGGCGGATCGTGGGACCGTGCAGCCCGGCGGTCTGCGGCGTTGCGACCGGTCCGGGCGACACGCTGTTGACGCCGATGCCCCAGGGCGCGAGGTCGACCGCGCAGGCCTTGGCGAGCGCGATGACGCCGCCCTTCGACGCGGCGTAGGCGGCACGGTCGTTCCACACGCGCGTGCCGGTGATCGACCCGAGCAGCACGATGCGGCCGCGCCTGCGCGTCATCATCCGCCGCGCGACCGCCTGCACGGTCACGAACGTGCCGGTCAGGTTGACCGCGATCACCGCGGCGAATGCGTCCGGCTCGGTGTCGAGCACGCTGCCGACGCGGCTCACTCCGGCGCTGGTGACCAGCGCATCGATCGGGCCGAGCGCGACCTCGATGCGGTCGACCGCGTGCGCGACTTGCGCCGCGTCGGTGACGTCCGCATCGATGCCGAGGACGGCATGCCCGAGCTGCGTCGCCGCATCGGCGGGCCGCGCGGAGGGCAGGTCGACGATCCCCACGCGCGCGCCCTCGTCGCGCAACCGTCGCGCCGTGGCGAACCCCAACCCGCTCGCGCCGCCGGTGACGAGCGCGACGCGGCCGGAGAACCGCGCGGCGTCAGACATCGAGCGCGCTCTTCTTGCCTGCGATGCCGCGCGCGCGGAACGTCACCACCGCGATGAACAGCAGGTACATCGACAGGAGCGACCACTCGGACGCATAGGCGCCGGTGAGCCCGACGACGAGGCCGACGAGCAGGGCCGCGACCACGGCGCCCCAGAAGCTGCCGACGCCGCCCAGCACGATGATCAGGAAGGCCGGCACCACCGCGTCGACGCCGACGTGCGGCCGGATGCCCCAGATCGGCGCCATCACGATGCCGGCGAGCGCCGCGAGCGCGACGCCGAGCGCGAACACGTAGCGCCGCAGGCGCGCGAGGTCGATGCCGAGCGCACGCACCATCTCGCTGTCGTGCGCGCCGGCCTTGATGATCGCGCCGTAGGGGGTCTTTTCGAGGAACAGCCACAACAGCCCGATGGCGACGGCGGCGAACACGCACGCGAACAGGCGGTACGACGAATAGATCAGGTCGCCGACGACCACGGCGCCGGAGATCGCCGCCGGCAGCGCGAGCTGCTTCTCGGTCGAGCCGAACACCGCGCGGATGCCTTCTTCGAGCACCAGCGCCGCGCCGAAGGTCAGCAGGAGCCCGTAGAGCGGATCGCGCCCGTAGGTGCGGCGCAGCGCGAGCTCGAGCAGCGCGCCGAACGCGCCGACGACGACCGGCGCGAGCGCCAGCGCGATCGCGTAGCGCACGGCGACCGGAAAGCCCTTCCACGCGTCGATCGGCAACCACGTGGGATCGCCGGGCGGCGCTACGATCAGCAGGGCGACGTACATCCCCAGCGCGAAGAACGATCCGTGCGCGAGGTTGATCGTCTCCATCAGGCTCACGACCAGCATGAACCCGAGCGCGATCAGCGCGAACAGCAGGCCGAGCGCGAGGCCGTTGACGAGGTGGGGCAGCAGGGCCGTCACCTCACCCCCTCACCCGCGCCCTCTCCCCCGTGCCGGGGGAGAGGGAGCAGGGCGGAGGCATCGCCGCTCGGCGGCCTCGACCCACGCTGGCACGACTCCCCCTCTCTCCCGCATCGCGAGGCAAGGTTGGGGTGAAGGGCATTCGCGGACGCTCGACGTTCACGGCTTGCACCACGCCGACTCCCTCTCCCCGCATCGCGGGGAGAGGGCCGGGGTGAGGGGCCTTCGCGAATGCCCGACGATCACAGCTCGCACGACGACGGCTTCCTCTCCCCGGTTCGCGGGGAGGGTCGGAGTGAGGGGCAACCGCCGTCGCTCGACGTCACTGCTCGTACGACGGCGTCGCGTCGTACGTCTCGAGCTTGCACGCCAGCGGCGCCGCCGCATCGACCACGTCCTTCGGCTCGGCCTGCGCCAGGATCTTGAAGATGTCGTCCTTCTCGGCCGGCGCGTCGTTGTAGGTCGCCATGTAGATGGTCTGCTGGCACTGGTGCGTGACCGGGTCGACCCATGCGTCGTAGTGCTGCAGCCGGTCGCGCGCGGTCATCTTGCGGCCCTCGAGCTTCTTGATGACCGCGATGTTGGCCGTGGTGCCGGCCTCCTCGACGCAGCGCAGGAGCTCGCGCGTCGCCATGTACCCGTTCAGGTACACGTTGCCCGGCACGCGGATCGCCATGCCCGGGTACTGCTTCTGGTACGCGGCGACGAACTCCTTCACGCCGGGCAGGTCGAGGCGGTAGTACCAGGTCGTGCCGAACGCGCCGAAGATCTGCTCGGGCCCGAGGCCGTAGACGTCCGGCCAGTCCTGCTGGTTGTTGATCCACGCCATCCGCTTCTGCAGGCCCAGCTGCACGACCTGCTGGCGCAGCGCCTTGATGTCGTCGCCGCCGACGGCGGCGCCCACGACGTCGGGCCGGATCTGCTGGAGCTTGAGCAGGTAGGCCGAGAAGTCGCGCGTGTTCTGCGGGATCATCAGCTCGTCGACGATCTTCGCGCCATTCGCCTCCGCCAGCTGGCGCGTCGCCTTCGACGTCTCGTGGCCCCACACGTAGTCGTTGGTCAGCAGCACCCAGTTCTTGCCGTTCGCGCGGATCGCGTTCTTCACGATCGCGTGCGCGAAGTTGGTGCCGTTGCCGTCCCACACGAACTTGACGCGGTGGCAGTCCTTGCCGGCCTCGGTCGGCGAGCTCGAGTTCGTGTTGAAGTAGACGCAGCCATACTTCTGCGCGACCTGCGAGATCGCGTTGGCGACGCCCGAATGCAACCCGCCGATCAGGAACGCGGCCTCGTTGCGCGTGATCAGTCGCTCGGCCACGCGCGAGCCGGTGGCCGGTGTGGTCTCGGTGTCCATGTGCAGCGCCTCGATGCGCCGCCCGAGCACGCCGCCCTTGTCGTTGAACTCCTTGATCGCCATCATCGCGCCGAGCCGCTCCTCGCCGCCGGACGCGCCGTACTGCCCGGACGCATCCATCGTGAGACCGATCACCAACGGCTTGCGCGCCGCGGCCTGCGCCCAGACATGGTTGGCCTTCCACGGGCCGAAGAATGTAGCGCCGGTGCCGGCCGCGAGCGCGGTCAGCAGCGAGCGCCGCTTCGGGTTCTGCGGCGTCGGGATCGACGGACCAGCGTTTTCCTTCGTGTCGGTGCTCATCGCGGCTCCTCCTCACTCGAGCGATCGAACGGGTCGCGGGGTGCCGGGCGCCGCGGCGCGGTGGTCCGCGCGCGTCGGCCCGCGGGCGGCGGCATGGTGCGTTCGTTCCGCCAGTTCCCCCGGATGGAATGATTGTTCCACTCCGGCGGCCAAAGTCAAGCGGGGCGGCCGGCCCCCTTGGGGCGAGGCTTCCGCTCCCCTTGCGCATAGCCGATCGCGATGACCAGCGCCTGCGCGGCCGTCATCGAGCCGACCAGCGAGCGGAACGGCAGCGTGAAGTTGTCGCCCACGTCGAAGCGCACCTTGGACACGGCGGCGAGCGGACTCACCGGGGTGTCGGTGAACGCGATCACCGGGACGCCGCGCTTGTGGCAGTCGCCCGCCACCTCGACCACCTCCGGCGCATAGTTGCGAAACGACGCCGCGATCAGGAGGTCCTCCTTGCCGATCAGCGCCGCGTGCGTCTTGAGCATGCCGCCCGTGTTGTCGAGGAGCTGGGCGCGAAGCTCGAGCTGCGCCAGCGCATAGACCATGTACGTGGCGATCGGGAAGGCCCGGCGCTGCGCGATCACGTGGATGTTGCGCGCGCGCACCACCAGCGACGCGGCGGCCTTGAGCGTCCGCCGGTCGAGGTGCTCGCGCAGGCGCTCGAGCTCGCCGATCGCCGAGTCGATCAGCGGGCGGACCAGGTCGCCCGGGTCCTCGGCGCTCGCGCGGAGCGCCTTGATGCGCTCGCGATAGGTGGCCGAACGCGCGACCAGCCGCTCGCGATAGACGCGCTGCATCGGCAGGTAGCCGTCGTAGCCCATCGCGTTGGCGAAGCGGATCACCGCGGACGGCGGGACGTCGGCGTCGCGCGCGATCTCCGCGACGGTGGCGAGCGCCATCGCGTCGGGGTTGTCGAGCGCGTAGCGCGCCAGCCCCTGCAGGCGGTTGGGCAGCGCAGGGTAGGCGTCGGCGATCGCGCGGGCGAGATCGTCGTAGCGGGTGGCACCGACCATGGCAGACCCTCGGCCCCGTGGAACGGGGGCTGGACAACATGGAATGTTTATTCTAACGTCCGGCGCATTGGAACACCAAACGCACCGCGCTGCCAATCGCCTCGCCACCATGGCCACCGTCGCCGACACCGCCGTCGCGCTAGCGCCTTCGTGGCGGCCGGCGCCCGCCGCGCTCGTGCCCGCGCCGCTCATCGCGCTGGTCGCGATCCTCGGCACCGCGTGGTGGTGGCTGCCGAAGGTGGGCCTCTATCCCTACCTCGGCGTCGAGATCGCGATCTGGATGGTCTACGCGATGGGCTACAACCTGCTGCTCGGCCATTCGGGGCTGCCGTCGTTCGGGCACGGCGCGTTCTTCGGCATCGGCGCCTACGGCTTCGGGCTCGCGCAAAAGCACCTCGTCGCCAACCTGTGGCTCGACCTCGGCGCCGGCGTGCTCGCGGCCGCGCTCGCCGGGGCGATCGTCGCGGCCTTCATCTCCCACCGGCGCGGCATCTACTACGCGCTGCTCACGATCGCGTTCGGGCAGGTCGCGTGGTTCGTCGCGATCAAGTGGCATTCGGTGCTCGGCGGCGAGGACGGCCTGCTGAACCTCAAGCGCTTGCCGGCCGACCTCGGCGTCGCGACGTTCGACCTCAAGTCCAACGAGGCGCTGCTCGCGTTCGTGCTGGTCGCGCTGGTGCTCGTGACGCTGTTCTGCTGGCGCGTGACGCACTCGCGCTACGGCCGCGCGCTCGCCTGCATCCGGCAGAACGAGGTGCGCGCGCGCTTCCTCGGGTACCGGGTGTGGCGCTGCAAGGCGTCGATCTTCGTGATCTCGGCGGCGATCGCGGGGCTCGCGGGCGCGCTGTTCGCGATGGCGCAGCAGTCGGCCTACCCGAACGTGATGAGCCTGCACCAGTCGGGCCTGGTCGTGATGATGGTGCTGGTCGGCGGGGGCCTGGTGAGCTTCTGGGGTCCGATCGTCGGCGCGGCGTTCTTCATCCTCGCGCGCGACCTGCTCGGCGCCTACACCGAGACGTGGCTCTTCTGGTACGGGCTCGTGTTCATGGCGGTCGTGCTGTTCAAGCCGGAAGGGCTTGCCGGCATCGGCCGCGACGCGGCCGCGCAGTGGCGCGCGCGGCGCGCGCGGACGACCTGACCCGATGGCCCTGTTCGAGGCCCGCGGCCTGCACAAGCGCTTCGGCGATCGCGTCGTGCTGGAATCGGTCGACCTGGCGTTCGAGGCGGGGACGCTGACCGGCATCATGGGACCGAACGGCGCCGGCAAGACTACGTGCTTCCACTGCCTCACCGGCTTCTACCGCGCCGACCGCGGCCGCATCGTGTTCGACGGCGAGGACATCGGCGCGCTGCCGCCGCACGAGATCGTCGCGCGCGGCGTCGCGCGCTCGTTCCAGTCGATCAACCTGTTCGACGCCGACACCGTGCTCGACAACGTGGTCATCGCGTTGCCCGAGGTGCGCAAGCGCGCCGGCAACGCCTGGGGAGACCTCGCGCGCGACAGCGGCGCGCAGGATCGCGCCGCCGCGGTGCTCGCGCGCGTGGGCCTCGCGGGGCGCGAGCGCGCGAAGGCCAAGGACCTCGCATACGGCGAGCGCCGCGCCCTCGAGATCGCGCTCGCGCTCGCGAGCGGACCGCGCATCCTGTTCCTCGACGAGCCGACCTCGGGGCTCGGCCCCGACGGCACCGCGCGGCTCGCCGAGCTGGTCGCCGAGCTGAAGCGCACGCTGACGCTGGTCGTCATCGAGCACGACATGCGCTTCCTCTTCGGCCTCGCCGACACCATCGCCGTGATCCACTGGGGACAGGTCATCGCCGGCGGCACGCCGCGCGAGCTCCGCGACAATCCCTGGGTGGCGCGCTCGGCGCTCGCGGAGGAGCCGTGCTGAGCGTCGCCGCGCTGGACGTCTACTACGGCGAGACGCAGGTGCTGTTCGGCGTCTCGCTCGACGTCGCCGCGGGCGAGGTGGTCGCGCTGCTGGGCCCGAACGGCGCCGGCAAGACCACGACGCTGCGAGCGATCCTCGGCCTGACGCCGCCGCGGCGCGGCAGCGTGCACTTCGACGGCGACGACGTGACGCGCGAGCCGACGCACCGGATCGCGCGGCGCGGGTTGTCGTGGGTGCCGGACGACCGGCGCGTGTTCCCGTCGCTGACCGCGGCGCGCAACCTGTCGATCGCCGAGCGGCGGACGCGCTTCGACGCCTGGCCGGTCGAGCGCTGCTGCGAGCTGTTCCCGGCGCTCGCGCACCTGTTGCCGCGCGAGTGCGAGAACATGTCCGGCGGCGAGCTGCAGATGGTGTCGATCTCGCGCGCGCTGGTCGGCGCGCCGGGCGTGATGCTGCTCGACGAGCCGTCGCAGGGCCTCGCGCCCAAGGTCGTCCAGGACGTGATGCGCGCGATCGCGACGCTCAAGGCGCAGGGCGTCGGCGTGCTCGTGGTCGACCAGAACGTGCGCACGGTGCTCGAGGTGGCGGACCGCGTCGCGGTGATGCGCGGCGGGCGCATCGTGCATCGCGTGGCGGCGGCCGATCTGCGCGCCAACGCCGCCGAGCGCACGCGCTGGCTGGGAGGATGACGTGGCGGCCCTGCTCAAGGTCGACCGGCTGGTCAAGCGCTACCACGCGCCGGGCTGGTCGCGGCCGGTCACGTTCACGCTGGAGGCCGACTTCGAGGTCGACGCGCCGCGCACCATCGGCCTGCTCGGCCCCAACGGCTCGGGCAAGACGACGCTGTTCGAGCTCGTCACCGGCAGCAACCTGCCGAGCGAGGGCCGCGTGCTGGTCGCTGGCCGCGACATCCACAAGGTGCGCTACCGCGAGCGCGACCGCCTCGCGATCCACTATCACCAGTCCTACCAGGTGCGCGCGTTCCGCCGCACCGTGCCCTCGTTCCTGCTCGAGCGCGCCGGGCGCGAGCGGCCGCTCGTCCACCTGTTCGACGAGCCGCAGTTCGCGCTGCAGGACGGCTACATCGGCTTCATGCTCGACTTCTTCGCGCGGCTGCGGCGCGGCGGGCATGTCGTGTTCCTGTGCGTGCATCCGAACGAGCCCTGGCACCTCGACATCCTGCGCGAGGCGTGCGAGTCGTTCCTGTTCGTGCGGCGCGGGCAGGTCGCGCCGTTTCGCGATTACCCGTCGCTCGTCGCCGACCCCGATGTGCGCGCCTACCTCGGCGCGCTGGCGCCGGCGCATTGACCTCCATCTCCCTCTCCCCGCATCGCGGGGAGAGGGTCGGGGTGACGGGCCTCACGCTTCGGCGGCGCGCGTATGCCTGGCCCGCCTGCGCAACACCAGCACCACCGCCGCGCCGATCACGCCCAGCACGCCGAACGCCGCCAGCTCGAGATGCCGCGCTCGCTCGAGGAAGAGCGTGAACGCGTGGCCGAAGGCGTACCCGGCACCTGCAATCGCCATCGCCCAGACGATCGCGCCCGCGGCGTTGGCGACCAGAAAGCGCGCCGGGGACAGTCCCGCCGCCCCGATCGCGATCGCTCCGGCGAGTCTCATCCCGACGAGGAATCGCACGCCGAACGCCGCCCAGGCGCCGTAGCGGTCGAGCAACGCGTTGACGCGCGGACGCGCGGCGGCGAGGCGCGGGAAGCGCGCGAAGATCGCCTCGCTGTGGCGGCGGCCGATCGTGTAAAGCGCCTGGTCGCCGACGAAGCCGGCGATCGCGGCCGTCCCCATGACCAGCGGCAGCGACAAATAGCCCAGGTGCGCGGCGAACCCGGCGAGCACCAGGACGGTCTCCCCTTCGAGCAGGCAGCCGACGAACACGGCGAGGTAGCCGTAGTGCTCGATCAACGACTGGAGATGCTCCACGCCGCTGTCGCCGTCGCGCGTCAACGACGCGGGCGAGACCCGCGCGGGCGCGTCACGTCGCGCCGTCGGGCGCGGCGATCGGGCGAGGCGCCTGCTCGGGCAACCCGAGGATCGCCACCGCCGAGCAGGCTGCGATCCCCGCGAGCAGCGCGAGCAGGAAATCGAAGCCGCTCGCCTTCACGACCGGGCCGAGCAGCCACACGGCCAGCGCGCTGATGCCGAACGAGATGGCGAGCCGCATGCCGGCCACGCGCGAGCGCATCCGGTCGTCGACGTAGCGCACGATCACCGCGTCGGTGAACGGGATCGCGCCGAACACGAACAGCATGAAGCCCAGCGCCAAGGCATAGAGCGCCCAGCCTTCGGCATGCGCGGAGAGCGCGAACAGCGGGATCTGCATCACGACGATGCCGAGGAACAGACGCTTCAGCGGCATGCGGTCGATCAGCCGTCCGACCACGACCTGCGCGATCGACGCGATCGCATACACGGCTGCGAGCAGGCCGCCGAGCGTCGCCGGGTCGCGCGTGATCGAGGCGAGGCGCTCGCGCATGAGCTCCCCGTTGCCGTTGGTCGTGAAGTTGAAGATCAGCGCGCCGCAGGTCGACGTGAGCGACAGCACGAGGAAAACGCGCGCGAGCGTGGTGCGCGGCAGGTCGACGAGCTTCGGCGCGCGCTTCGACGGTGGCGCCGATTCCTTCGGCGCGACCAGCGCGAACGCGATGCCGCAACCGATCGACAGCAGTCCCGGCACGACGAACGCGGTACGCCAGCCGAAGTACTTGACCAGGATGCCGGTGAGCAGCGCGGCGAGCGCGATGCCGAGGTTGCCCGCCAGTCCGTTCACGCCGATCACGCGGCCCGGCCGCTCCGCGCCCTGCACGAGCATCGGGATGCCGACCGGGTGGTAGATCGCGGAGAAGGCGCCCATCACGGTGAGCGCGATCGCGAGCTGCCAGGGCGTCCGGGTCAGCGCGATCAGGAACGACGAGACGCCGAGCCCGAAGAAGAACACCAGCATCATGGCTCGGCGTCCCCAGTGGTCGCCGAGGCGGCCGGCGGGCAGCGAGCCGATGCCGAACAGCACGAACGCGCCGGCGGTGTAGGGCATCAGGTCCTCCCAGCGCCCGATCCCGAAGTCGACGGCGATCGCGCTGACCGCGGTCGCGAACACCAGCAGCATCAGGTGGTCGATCGCGTGAGCGACGTTGAGCAGCAGCGCCACGGCGCCGGTGTGGCTGGCCGCCACCGGATGGGCGGGCGCCGGGACGGTCGTGGCGGCGGGCGGAGGCGGCGGGGGCATCGTCGGGCAACGGCGTCGGGAGCAGGCACTTTACCAACAGGCTTCGCGACCGGTCCCGGACCGGGGTCAGATTCCGGGTCGGAACCCGCGACCTCGGGGATCGTCCCGAGCCCGGCAAATGTCGTCCGGAGGATTGACGTTTACGTAAACGTTATGCAGGCTACGGACGAGGTGGCCGGCGACCGCGCGCGGCGCCCGGAAGCCCGGCCCGCGAACGCCTCCGGTAAGCTTTCCGATTCCCGCGACGGCGCGACGCACCTCCGCGCCGCCGCGAACACGAGGTTGCCGATGACCGACCTGTCGATCGCCCAGAAGCCGCTCGCCTACAAGCCGACGCACAAGGTGCGGTTCGTCACCGCCGCGAGCCTGTTCGACGGCCACGATGCGTCGATCAACATCATGCGGCGCATCCTGCAGGCGTCCGGCTGCGAGGTCATCCACCTCGGCCACAACCGCGCGGTCGAGGAGATCGTCGACTGCGCGCTGCAGGAGGACGCGCACGGGATCGCGATCTCGTCCTACCAGGGCGGCCATGTCGAGTTCTTCAAGTACATGATCGACCTCCTGCGCGAGCGCGGGGCGGGGCACGTCAAGGTGTTCGGCGGCGGCGGCGGCGTGATCGTGCCCGCCGAGATCAGGGAGCTGCACGACTACGGCGTCGCGCGCATCTTCTCGCCCGAGGACGGGCAGAAGCTCGGCCTGCAGGGCATGATCAACGAGATCATGGCGGCGTGCGACACCGACCTCGCCAGGGACCAGCCGAAGTCGCTCGACGCGCTCACTTCGTCCGATCGCTTCGCGCGCACGCGCACGCTCGCGCGCCTGATCTCCGGGCTCGAGGCCGGCACCGTGCCGGCGAAGATGCGCGACGCGGTGCTTGCCGCGGCGGCGAAGGCGAGGACCCCGGTGCTCGGCATCACCGGCACCGGAGGCGCGGGGAAGAGCTCGCTCACCGACGAATTGATCCGGCGCCTGCGCCTCGACCAAGACGACAAGGTCAAGGTCGCGGTGATCTCGATCGACCCGTCGCGGCGCAAGTCGGGCGGCGCGCTCCTGGGCGATCGCATCCGGATGAACGCGATCAATGCGATCGGCGGTGCGGCGCCGATCTACATGCGCTCGCTCGCCACGCGCGACGCGGGGAGCGAGATCAGCAAGGCGCTGCCCGACGTGATCGCGGCGTGCAAGGCGGCGGCGTTCGACCTCGTCATCGTCGAGACCTCCGGCATCGGACAGGGCGACGCGGCGATCGTCCCGCACGCCGACGTGTCGCTCTACGTGATGACGCCCGAGTTCGGCGCCGCGTCGCAGCTCGAGAAGATCGACATGCTCGACTTCGCCGACTTCGTCGCGATCAACAAGTTCGACCGCAAGGGCGCGGCCGACGCGCTGCGCGACGTGCGCAAGCAGTACCAGCGCAACCGCGAGCGCTTCAAGGAAGGTCCCGAGACGATGCCGGTGTTCGGCACGATGGCCTCGCGCTTCAACGACGACGGCGTCACCGCGCTGTGGCAGGCGATCGCGCCCAGGCTGGCCGAGAAGGGACTCGCCCTCGGACCCTCGAAGCTCCCGCACGTCGCCACGCGGCAGTCGACCGGCCAGAACGCGATCGTGCCGCCGGCGCGCACGCGCTACCTCGCCGAGATCGCCGAGACCTGCCGCGACTACCGCCAGTGGGCGGAGGCGCAGTCAAGAGTCGCGCGCGAACGCCAGCAGCTGCGCGCCGCGCGCACGATGCTCGAGGAGACGATGCGCTACGAGCAGCCGCTCAGGAAGAGCGGCAACGTCGCCGACACCGAGGCGGGCGAGCACCTGCACCAGACCGTCCGCGGTGCGGAGCACGCGATCGACGCGCTGACGGACGAGCGCGAGCGGGCGCTGGACGGCCGCGCCAAGAAGCTCCTCGAGATGTGGCCGAAGACCCGGGCCGCCTATTCGGGCGACGAGTACGTGGTGAAGATCCGCGACAAGGAGATCCGCACCGCGCTCACCTACACGACGCTGTCGGGCACGAAGGTGCCGAAGGTCGCGCTGCCGCGCTACGAGGACGAGGGCGAGATCCTGCGCTGGCAGCTTCTCGAGAACGTTCCCGGCAGTTTCCCGTACACGGGCGGCGTGTTCGCGTTCAAGCGCGAGAACGAGGACCCCACGCGGATGTTCGCCGGCGAGGGCGACGCCTTCCGCACCAACAAGCGCTTCCACCTGCTCGCCGACAGCGTGCCGGCGAAGCGCCTGTCGACCGCGTTCGACTCGGTGACGCTCTACGGCCACGATCCCGACCGCCGTCCCGACATCTACGGCAAGGTCGGCAACTCGGGCGTGTCGATCGCCACGCTCGACGACATCAAGGTGCTCTACTCGGGCTTCGACCTGTGCGCGCCGAACAACTCGGTGTCGATGACCATCAACGGCCCGGCGCCGACCATCCTCGCGATGTTCATGAACGCGGCGATCGACCAGCAGGTCACCAAGTTCCGCCACGACAACGAGCGCGAGCCGACCGACGACGAGGCCGCGAAGATCAAGGCCTGGACGCTCTCGACCGTGCGCGGCACCGTGCAGGCGGACATCCTGAAGGAGGACCAGGGGCAGAACACCTGCATCTTCAGCACCGAGTTCAGCCTCAAGGTGATGGGCGACATCCAGGAGTACTTCGTCCACCACGACGTGCGCAACTTCTATTCGGTGTCGATCTCCGGCTACCACATCGCCGAGGCCGGCGCGAACCCGATCAGCCAGCTGGCGTTCACGCTGTCCAACGGCTTCACGTTCGTCGAGGCGTACCTCGCGCGCGGCATGCACGTCGACGACTTCGCGCCGAACCTCTCGTTCTTCTTCAGCAACGGGATGGATCCGGAGTACTCGGTGCTGGGCCGCGTCGCGCGGCGCATCTGGGCGGTGGCGATGCGCGACAAGTACGGCGCGAACGAGCGCAGCCAGAAGCTCAAGTACCACTGCCAGACGTCCGGCCGCAGCCTGCACGCGCAGGAGATCGCGTTCAACGACATCCGCACGACGCTGCAGGCGCTGATCGCGACCTACGACAACGCGAACTCGCTCCACACCAACGCCTACGACGAGGCGATCACGACGCCGACCGAGGAGAGCGTGCGCCGCGCGATGGCGATCCAGATGATCATCAACCGCGAATGGGGCCTCGCGAAGAACGAGAATCCCAATCAGGGCAGCTTCGTCATCGACGATCTCACCGACCTGGTCGAGGAGGCGGTGCTGAAGGAGTTCGAGGCGATCAGCGAGCGCGGCGGCGTGCTGGGCGCGATGGAGACCGGCTACCAGCGCGGCAAGATCCAGGAGGAGTCGATGTTCTACGAGCACAAGAAGCACGACGGCTCGTATCCGATCATCGGCGTGAACACCTTCCGCAATCCCCACACCGACCTGCCGCCGCAGAAGGTCGAGCTCGCGCGCTCGACGTCGGAGGAGAAGGAGTCGCAGCTGAAGCGGCTGGCCGAATTCCATCGCCGCCATGCCAAGGAGGCGCCGGCCGCGCTGGCGAAGCTCA
>DATLIR010000045.1:0-4042 GCA_035539315.1 Casimicrobiaceae bacterium | reverse complement strand
TCGACGGCGGCGACGAACCTCGCCGATCTCTCGCTCGAGCAGCTCGGCAACATCGTCGTGCTCTCGGTGTCGCGGCGCGAGGAGTCGCTCGCCGAGGCGCCTGCGTCGATCTACGTGATCACCGGCGAGGACATACGCCGCTCCGGCGCCACCAGCCTGCTCGAGGCGCTGCGGCTCGCGCCCAACCTGCTGGTCGCACGCGCGGACACCAACCAGTACGCCGTCAGCGCGCGCGGCTTCAACAATGTGCTCGCCAACAAGCTCCTGGTGATGATCGACGGGCGCACCGTCTACACGCCGCTGTTCTCGGGCGTGTTCTGGGAGGCGCAGGACGTGCTGGTCTCCGACGTCGCGCGCATCGAGGTCATCAGCGGCCCGGGCGCCACGCTGTGGGGCGCGAACGCGGTGAACGGCGTCATCAACGTGATCACGCGGCCTGCCGCCGAGACGCAGGGAACCACCGTCTCGCTCGGCGGCGGGAACCTCGAGTACGGCGCGAGCGGGCGCTTCGGCGGCGCGCTGCCCGGCGGCGGCCACTACCGCGTCTACGGCAAGGCCTATCACCGCGACCACAGCGAATTCGGCGACGGCACGCCGATCCGCGACCGATCGGACCGCGGCCAGGTCGGCTTCCGCGCCGACTGGGCGGCGGACCGCGACACGTTGACGGTGCAGGGCGACGCGTACCTGGGGGACATCGACCAGGCGCCCTCTGCGCGCACGGTCGACGGCGCCAACCTGCTCGCGCGCTGGACGCGAACCTTCGCCGGCGGATCGAGCGCGCGCGTGCAGGCGTACTGGGACCGCACGCATCGCGAGCACCCGCAGTCGTTCGAGGAGCATCTCGACACGTTCGACGTCGAGGGTCAATACGGTGTCAGGGCCGGCATCCACGAGCTCCTGTTCGGCGGCGGCTTCCGCTATGCGCGCGACCGCGTGGTGAACAGCGCGCAGCAGGCGTTCATGCCCGCCGACCGCACGCTGCGCTGGGCCAACGCGTTCGTGCAGGACCAGATCGAGCTTCATCCGGACGTCGACCTCACGCTCGGCGCGAAGATCGAGCACAACGACTACACCGGCGCCGAGTTCCTGCCGAGCGCGCGCGTCGGGTGGCGGCCATCGGGCACGCAGATGCTGTGGACCGCGATCTCGCGCGCGGTTCGCGCGCCCTCCCGCATCGACCGCGAGCTCAACGTGCCCGGCGTGGCGCCGTTCTTCCTCGCCGGCAACGACAGCTTCGCGTCGGAGATCGCCAACGTCTACGAGGTCGGCTGGCGGGCGCAGCCTCTGCCGACGCTGTCGTACACGCTCACTGTGTTCCACCACGATTACACGCGGATGCGCAGCCTGCGGCCGCAGGTCGGCGGCGCCGTGTTCGCGAACGGCATCGAAGGCACGACCACCGGTCTCGAGGGCTGGGGCGTATGGCGCGTGCTGCCGTCGTGGCGGCTGTCGGCCGGCGTCACCGCGCTGCGCGAGCGCCTGAAGGTCGAGCCGGGGCTCGCCGACTCCGGTGTCGCGGGGCTCGGCAACGATCCGGCCGTGCAATGGCAGGCACGCTCGACTTTCGACCTGGGCGAGCGGCACGAGATCGACATTGCGTTGCGGCACGTCGCGGCGCTGCCCGAGCCCACCGTACCCGCGTACACCGCGGTCGACGCGCGCTGGGCGTGGCATCCCACGCGCGAGCTCGAGGTATCGCTCACCGGCCAGAACCTGTTCGATCCGCGCCATCCGGAATGGGGCGCGGCGCCCAACCGCGCGGAGATCCAGCGCAGCCTCTTCCTGCGTATTCGGTGGACGATGTGACCGCGACGAAGCGGAGCAGCGTGGCGCCGCCAGGCGGTCGGCTGCGCGGGTGGCTGCGTGCGGCGGCTACGCTCGCCTGCGCGCTCGCGGTGGCGTTGCCGGCCGGCGCGCAAACCACTTCCGTGCCGCTCGAGCGGGCCGTCAAGGCCGCGTTCGTCTACAAGTTCCTGGCCTACGTCGAATGGCCGGCGACGTCGTTCGAGAGCGCGGACACGCCGCTCGTCATCGGCGTGCAGGGCGCCGACGATATCGCGGCCGAGCTGCAACAGATCGTCGCCGGACGCGCGGTCGGCGACCGGCCGCTGCAGGTGAAGCGGCTGCGGGAGGGCGATGCGGTCGCCGGGCTGCACGTGCTGGTCGTCGGGAAGTCCGAGGCGGCGCGCATCGCGCCACTCGCGCGGGCGCTGCAGGGTCGCCCGACGCTGGTCGTCACCGAGTCGCCCGCCGGGCTCAACGCCGGCAGCATGATCAACCTGGTCGTCGCCCCCGACGGCCGCATCCGCTTCGAAGTCGCCCTCGACCCGGTCGATCGGGCCGGGCTCAAGCTCTCGTCGCGCTTGCTCGCCCTGGCGCAGGCGGTGCGGCCCGGGGGATCGTGATGCCGCGCGCCTCGCGCTCGATCCGCGAGAAGGTCATCGTCGTGATCCTGGCGACGACCTGCGTCGCGCTGCTCGTGGCGGCGCTCGCGCTGGTGATCTTCGAATCGAACACGTATCGCGAGGCGGCGATCTCCGACGTCACCACGCAGGCCGACCTGCTCGCGCTGACCAGCGCGCCGGCGCTCGCGTTCGACGATCCGGTCGCAGCGAACGAGAACCTGTCGATGATGCGCGTGCGCCCGAACGTGCTGGCGGCGGCGGTCTATGCGCGAGACGGCCACGTGTTCGCGACCTACCGCCGCGGCGACGCGCGCGGGGGAGGCGTGCCGAACCAGCCGGGGGCCGACGGCGCGCGGATCATCGGCGACCGCATCGAGCTGTTCCAGCCGATCGTCGACCGCAACGAGCGCGTCGGCACGGTGCACGTGGTCGCGCAGTACGAGCTAGCGCAGCGGCTGTCCAGCTACCTCGTGATCCTGGCCAGCGTGCTGGTCTTAAGCCTCGGCGTCGCGCTGATCGTCTCGGCGCTGCTGCAGCGGACCATCACCGGCCCGATCCTCGCGGTCACCGAGGTGGCGCAGCGCGTCATGGACGGGCGCGACTTCTCGCTGCGCGTCAAGCGCCGCACCGACGACGAGATCGGCACGCTGGTCGACGCCTTCAATGCGATGCTCGCGGAGGTCGGCAAGCGCGCCGAGGAGATCGAGGCGTCGAACCGTTCGCTGCAGAGCGAGATGGTCGAGCGGCGCGGCGCCGAGGAGGCGCTGCGCGCGGCGGACCGGCGCAAGGACGAGTTCCTCGCGACGCTCGCCCACGAGCTGCGCAATCCGCTCGCGCCGCTGCGCAACGGGCTCGCGATGCTCAAGCTCGCCGATACGCGCCCCGACCTCGCCGGGCCGGCCCGCGAGATGATGGAGCGCCAGCTCGACCAGATGGTGCGGCTGGTCGACGACCTGCTCGACGTCTCGCGCATCGCTACTGGCAAGCTCGCGCTGCGCCGCGAGCGGGTCGCGCTGCAGCCGATCGTGCGCAACGCGGTGGAGACGGCCAATCCCTACCTGCAGTCGCGCCGGCACACGCTCGACGTGGCGCTGCCGGCGCAGCCGGTGCTGGTCGACGCCGACCCGACGCGGCTCGCGCAGGTGTTCGCGAACCTGCTCAACAACGCCGCGCGCTACACAGAGCCGGGCGGCAGCCTGCGCTTCGTCGTGCGCGTCGACGGCGACGACGTGGTCGCGAGCGTCATCGACAACGGCATCGGCATCGAGCCGGCGATGCTTGAGAAGGTGTTCGAATTGTTCGTGCAGGCGGACCAGTCGCTCGAGCGGCCGACCGCCGGGCTCGGCGTGGGGCTGACGCTCGCCAAGTACCTGGTGACGCTGCACGGCGGCACGCTTGTCGCGCGCAGCGAAGGGCGTGGGCGCGGCAGCGAGTTCGTCGTGCGGCTGCGGCGCGTGCGCGACCTCGCCGCGACGCGCGACGCGAGCGGCGGGGGCGATGCGGCGGGCACCGTGTCGGGGCACCGCGTGCTCGTCGTCGACGACAATCGCGATTTCGCCGCGAGCCTCGCGCTGCTGCTCACCGAGCTCGGCAACGAGGTCAGGGTGGCGAATGACGGTGCGCAAGGCCTCGAG
>DATLIR010000044.1:0-3613 GCA_035539315.1 Casimicrobiaceae bacterium | reverse complement strand
CTTCGACGACGTCGGCTTGCCGCGGCTCGCGCAGGTGTCGTGGCTCACCTGGTTCGCGATCGGCTACAACATCTTCCTCGCCGGCACGCTCGCGCACTGGGCATGGTTCACGCTCGCGCGCACGCTGCCGGTCGCGGTGTCGGGACTCGCATCGCTGCCGGTGCCGGTGGTCGGCGTGTTCGCCGGCATCATCGTGCTGGGCGAACGTCCCGGCACCGCCGAATGGCTGGCGCTCGCGTTCGTGCTGGCGTCGCTCGGCGCGGTGCTGTGGCCGTCGCGGAGCGCGAAAGCGATCCCGATTCCGCCGTCGGAGTGACGTCCCCCGGCGCCGCCGCGCGAGTCAGGCCGCGGCGGCGGCGATCAGCGCGTAGTCGCGCGCCAGGTCGACCGGAGCACCCGTGCGCGCGGATTCGTGCACCGCAAGCGTCGCGGCCAGCGTGCGCGCCCCGTCGACCCCCGACACGACCGGCGACTCGCGGCCTTCGATGACGGCGCGCAGGTGACGCACCTGCTCGAGGTAGGGATCGCGGTCCAGGGTCTTCACCGGCTCGACCGCGAGCGGCTGGTCCCACCCGACCTTCGCAGGGTCGCGCGACGTCCACACGCGCAAATTGGGGAAGTCGAGCGCGCCCCGCGTGCCCATCAGGCGGTAGACGTTCTCGCCGGTGAATCGGAACGCCGGGTTCTCGCCGAGGCCCTGCTCGATGGTCCACGGACTGACCGCCGCGTCGGTGCACAGGATCGTGCCGAGCGCGCCGTCGACGAAGCGGAACATGACCGCCGCGCTGTCCTCGACCGCGAAGCCGCGCAGCGCGTTGCTGGTGAGACCCGACACGCTCGCGAGCTCGCCGCCCAGGAAGCGCAGCATGTCGATCTCGTGGATCAGGTTGATCAGGATCGGCCCGCCCCCGGCGGCCGTACGCCACGCGGCGTCGAAGTAGGCGTCGGGCTTGCGCGTCGCCCAGAGGACCGACGCGGCGACCAGGGTGCCGAGCTGCCCGCCGGCGACGATGCGTCGCGCTTCGGCCGCCTGCGCGTGGTAGCGCCGGTGGTGGCCGACCAGAAGCGCCACGCTCGCGCGCTTCGCCTCGCGCAGCAGCGCGCACGCGTCGTCGATCGTGTCGGCGATCGGCTTCTCGACGATCATGGGCACGCCCGCGCGCGCGCAGTCGATGCCCATCGGCACGTGCAGCCGGTTCGGGGTCGCGATGATGACGGCGTCGGGCTTCGCGGCGGCGAGGAGCTCGCGATGGGAAGCGAAGTAGTCGCACGGCAGCGCGGCCACCGCGGGGTCGCTGCGCGGCAGCGTATCGGCGACGCCGCACAGCTCCGCCTCCGGCGACGCGACCACGGTCGCGATGTGGCGGCGGCCGATCAGGCCCGCGCCGACGATGCCGATGCGCAGTCGCCTCGCCATGCGAAAGGTCCTGGCGCCCCGGGCGCTACGCCCGCAGCTCCGGGATCAGCGTGATCAGCGGCTGGCGGGCGAACCACGCGTCGAGATTCGCCTTGCACAGGTCGCCCATCGCCTGGCGCGTCTCGTGCGTCGCGCTGCCGACGTGCGGCAGCAGCACGACGTTGTCCATCGCCAGGAGCGGCGCGGGCACGTGCGGCTCGTCGGCGAACACGTCGAGGCCCGCGCCCTTGATCGTTCCGCCCGCGAGCGCCTTGACCAGCGCCGGCTCGTCGACGATCGAGCCACGCGCGATGTTGACGATCGTGCCCTTCTTGCCGAGCGCGGCGAGCACGTCGGCGTCGACGAGGTTCTTCGTCGCCGGCCCACCCGGGCAGGCGACGATCAGGAAGTCGGACTCCGCCGCGAGCGCCTTCAGGTCGGGGACGAAGCGGTAAGAGACGCCGGGCTGCGCCTTGCGCCCGGTGTAGGCGATCTTCATTCCCATCGCCTCGAGCCGTTGGCCGATCGCCTTGCCGATGCGGCCGAGCCCGAGGATGCCGACCTTGCGACCGCCGAGCTTGGTGGCGAGCTCGGGACCGCGCTTCTCCCATTCGCCGGCGCGCACGAAGCGCTCGGCCTTCGCGAACCCGCGTCCGGTCATCAGCACCAGCCCCACCGCGACGTCCGCGACGTCGTCGGTCAGCACGTCGGGCGTGTTGGTGACCTTGACGCCGCGCTTGCGGCAGTAGTCGACCGGCACGCCGTCGTAGCCCACGCCGAACACCGAGATGATCTCGAGCTTCGGCAACTGGTCGAGCAGGTCGGTCGGCGTGACCGTGCCGCCGCCCTGCACCAGCCCGCGGATGCGCGGACCTTCCGCCGCGAGCAGGCTCGCCTTCTGCGCCGACTGGTAATAGTCGTGGCAGCGGAAGCTCAGCTTCAGCGGCTCGTAGAGGAACGGCGGCAGCGGCGCGGTGACGAGCACATCCGGGGCGGACATCGTGTCGATCCTTGTTGTCGGGAATGCGCTCAGGAGCGGGCGGGCGCCCATTCTAGCAACGCGGCGATGAGCCCCGCGTCGCCGCCGCCGCTGAGACGCGCATCGAGGCCAGCGGCGCGCGCGTGCTCGACGATGCGTGGATGCGGCGCGAAGGCGGGCACGCGCGCGAGCGATGCGCGGCCGGCCGCGCCGACAGCGCGCATCAGGTTGTCGACGCCTTCGGCCGAGGTCAGCGTCAGCACGTGCGCGCGTCCCTCGGCGAACGCGTCGAGGAGCCCGCGTGCGCTGCCGGTGGGTGCCGCGCGGCGATAGCAGCTCACCGCGTCGACGCGCGCGCCGCGCTGCGCGAGCGTGTCGCCCAGAAGCTCGCGTCCGCCCTGGCCGCGGAACAGGATCGCGCGCTTCCCGGCAAGCTGCGCGAGCGCCGGCAACGCGAGCAGACCCTCGCTGTCGTAAGTCGTCGCGGGGATGCGCGCGTCGGGAACGCCGACCGCGGCGAGTGCTGCCGCGGTGCCGGGGCCGGGGGCGTAGGCAACGAGCCGCGCGGGCCAGTGCCCCACCGGCGGTGCGCCGTACTCGGCCGCGTTGGCGGACACGAAGAAGGCGAGGTCGTAGTCGCGCAACGACGCGTGCACGCGCGCGAGCGGCGCGGGGTCGTCGGGAGGCAGGATCACGATCGCCGGCCACACGATCGGCGTCGCCCCGAGCGCGGCCAGCTGCTGCGCGAACGCGGCGGCCTGGCGCGCCGGTCGCGTCACCACGATGCCGATACCGGAGAGCGGACCGCGCGGCGGCTCGCGCGGCGCGAGCGCATGAGGGTTCACGCCGCCATCAGCCGCGCCGCACCGCGCGCGAGGAACTCGTCGGCAAGCGCCGCGCCGAGCGCTTCGGCGCCCTCGAGGCTTTCGACCTCCTCGTCCATCTCGCCTCGCATCACCTCACGCCCGTCCGCGCTCGCAACCAGTCCGCGCAGCCACAGCCGCTCGCCCATCCACGCGCCGTGCGCCGCGAGCGGCGTGTGGCAATTCCCGGCGAGCAGGCGCGAGAACGCCCGCTCGGCGGAGGTAGCGAGCGTCGTCGCGGTGTCGGCGAGAGGAGCGAACGCGCCGACCAGGTCGGGACGGTCGGCGCGGCATTCGATCGCCAGCGCGCCCTGGCCCGGCGCGGGCAGGCTGTCGGCCGGATCGATCAGGTCGGCGATGCGGTCGCTGAAGCCC
>DATLIR010000043.1:0-7466 GCA_035539315.1 Casimicrobiaceae bacterium | reverse complement strand
TTGACCTGCGTCTGCTCGACCAGCTCCAGCGCGACGCATCGCTCACCAACCAGGAACTCGCGGAGCGCGTCCACGTTTCGCCGGCTACGGCGCTGCGCCGCACACGGCGGCTGCTCGAGGAGGGCCTCATCGAGCGAACCGTGGCGCTGCTGTCCGCCGACAAGCTCGCGCCGGGGCTGAGCGCGATCGTCGAGGTGACGCTCGAGCCGCAGACCGCGCAGACGCTCGACGCGTTCGAGGCACGCGCGACCGGCGACGACGCGGTCCAACAGTGCTACCGCACCGCGAGCGGTCCCGACTTCGTGCTGTTCGCCACGGTCGCCGACATGCCGGCGTGGCACGCCTTCCTGCAGCGCGTGATGACCGACGACGCGCGCGTGCGCAACGTGCGGAGCTACTTCGTCGCGAAACGCGCGAAGTTCGCGCCGGCGATTCCACTGCCCAAGCCGGAACGCCCCTCGCCCTAGCCTTCTCCCCGCGATGCAGGGAGAAGAGGGGACGTGTCCGCGTTGCCCGTCGCGCTCCCGGCGATGCACGCGGCGCAGAGGCACGCGACGCCCTTCGCGTCGGCGGGCAGGTCGTCCAGCAGACTCGCGGGAACCGTCACGCGCGTGCACCAGCAGGGTTCCGCGCGGGCGGCCCCGCTCGTCGACGCCGTGGCCATCGCGCAGCCATTGGGCCCGCCGCAGCGCGGGCAGCGGGACGGATCGATCGGGGAACGCGTCATCGCGTCATGCTTCGGCGTCCGCGGAAGGGCCCCGAACGGCATCGGCGTGCCTAGCCCGACCCCCGGGGCTTCTTGGTCGGCCGCTTCCACCCGGGCACGGTGACCTGTCTCGCGCGCGCGACGGTGAGCTCGCCCGCCGGCACGCTCTTGCTGACCGTGCTGCCGCCGCCGACCGTCGCGCCCTCGCCCACGTCGACCGGCGCGACCAGCACGACGTTGGAGCCGATCGACGCGTCGTCGCCGATCACCGTGCGGTGCTTGTTCGCGCCGTCGTAGTTCGCCGTGATCGAGCCGGCGCCGAAGTTCACGCGCTCGCCGATCGTCGTGTCGCCGACGTAGGCGAGGTGGTTCGCCTTCGAGCCGCGTCCGAGGCGGCTCGCCTTCACCTCGACGAAGTTGCCGACGTGCACGCCGTCGGCGAGCTCGGTGCCCGGGCGTAGGCGCGCGTACGGGCCCACCCATGCGTTCGCGCCGATGGCCGCGCCGTCCACCACCGAGAACGCGCGGACCTCGCTGCCCGCGCCGACGGTCGTATCGCGCAGCACGCAATACGGTCCGACGCGCACGCCGTCGTGCAGCACGACGCGGCCCTCGAAGATGCATCCGACGTCGATCGCGACGTCGTCGCCGCATTCCAGCGTGCCGCGCAGGTCGAAGCGCGCCGGGTCGATGATCGACGTGCCGGCGCGCATCAGCGTCTCGGCGCGGCGCCGCTGCACGATGCGCTCGACCTCGGCGAGCTGCGCCCGGTCGTTGATGCCGCGCGCGTCGCATTCGTCGGGCGCCACCACCGCGTCGACCGTGACCGCGTCGGCCACCGACGCCGCCACGACGTCCGTCAGGTAATACTCGTTCTGCGCGTTGTGCGGCGCGAGCCGCGCGACCCACGCGGCGAGCAGCGCGGTCGGCGCCGCCAGCGAGCCCGTGTAGATCTCGTCGATCGCGCGCTCGGCCGGCGTCGCGTCGCGGTCCTCGACGATGCGCCGCACGCTCCCGGCGCCATCGCGCACGACGCGCCCGAGGCCCATGGGGTCGGGAACGTGCGCGGTCAGGAGCGCGAGGTGCCCGCGCGACGCGCGCTCCGCGAGCGCCTGCAGCAACCGTCCGGGGATGAGGGGCGTGTCGCCGTTGATCACGACGGTGACGCCGTCGCGCGGCAGCGCCGCGAGCGCCACGCGCACCGCGTCGCCGGTGCCGCGCGGCGGGTCCTGGCGCACGAACGTGAGGCCATCGCCGGCGAGCGCGCGCTCGACCTCGTCGCCGCCGTGGCCGACGACCACCGCGATCGCGACCGGGGCGATCGCGCGCGCGGCGTCGAGCACGTGCGCGAGCATCGGCCGCCCGGCGTTCGGGTGCAGCACCTTCGGCCGGGACGTGCGCATGCGCTTGCCCTGGCCGGCGGCCATCACGACGACGTGGACGGGCGAGGTCACGAGGCGATCTTCGAGGGCGCGACGCGCCATTCTACGCGTGCGATCGGCCGCGTCGCGCGGGCGCCGCGGTATCCTTCGCGACGATGACGATCATCGCGGTCTTCAACCAGAAAGGCGGCGTCGGCAAGACGACGACGGCGCTCAATCTGCTCGCCGCCCTCGCGCAGCGCGGCCGGCGCCCGCTCGGCGTCGACCTCGATCCGCAGGGCCACCTGTCGCACGTGTTCGGCACGCAGCCGCGCGCGGCCGACGACACGATGTTCGGCTTCTTCGCGCGGCAGCGCCCGCTCGCCGAGGTCGCGCGGATCAGCCAGAGCGGCGTCGTCGTCTGCCCGGCGCACATGGAGCTCGCCAAGCTCGACGCCCAGCTCGGCAAGGGCGTCAACGTGGTGACGCGCCTGCGCCATGCGCTGCGCGCCAAGGATGCGCCCGGCGGTCCCGTCGTCATCGACTGCTGCCCGCTGCTCAACGTCCTGTCGCTCAACGCGATCTTCGCGTGCGACCTGGTGGTGGTGCCGGTATCGGCGGATTACCTCGCCGTGCAGGGCGCGAAGGAGGTCGAGCATGCGCTGAACGCGCTCGAGCCGGTGTTCAAGCAGCGCCTGGCGCGCCGCTACGTGATCACGCGCTTCGACATGCGCCGCAGGATGAGCGCCGACGTGGTCGACGCGATGGCGCGCGCGTTTCGTGCCGAGGACGTCTGCATCACCCGGATCCGGGAGAACGTCAAGCTGGCGGAAAGCCCCGCCGAGGGACTGGATGTGTTCCGGCACGCGCCCGACAGCCGCGGCGCGCACGACTACGCGGCGTTGCTGGACGAGCTAGTGGGTGCCGGCCTTCTGCACTGAGGTCACGGCCGCGCTGATCATGCCGATGACGCCTTCGACGTCGAGGGTGTCGAGCCGGCGCGGGACCGCCTGCTCGCGGCATTCGAGGATCTGGCATTGGTGGTACATCTGGCGCAGGCGGCGCTCGGCGTCGTCCTGCGACCCGGCCATGATGTGGATGTTCTCGACGCGCTGGCCGTAGCGCGTCTTGATCGAGAATCCGTACCGCGTCATCGCTCCTCCCTGACGGCCGGCCGCCCGCCGCCGTTGAACGACGGCGAACGCTCCCGTGCCGGGTCCCGACCTTTATGCAATTCCCGTTCCGCCCTGTCTCATCGTGACGACAAATCCGGACGCCGACGGCGGGGTCGTGCCGAGCGATAGCGCAGTCTACCGCGAAGTGCATGATTCTCTGGGGCGAATGGCGCTAGTGAGCGCTGACCAACTTGTCAGCCTCTATCCGCTGTCGGGCGGGGTCTCGTCGGACATCTGGCGGGTCGACGCGGGAGCCACGACGTTCTGCGTCAAGCGTGCCCTCGCGCGGCTCCGGGTGGCCGCCGAGTGGCGCGCCCCGGTGAGCCGCAACCGGCACGAGGTGGCATGGTTCCGGGTCGTCGCCGGCATCGCGCCCGCAGCGGTCCCACGCATCCTCGGCGACGACGAGGCGGCGGGCGCGTTCGCGATGAGCTGGCTCGCCCCGGACGACCATCCGGTATGGAAATCCCTCCTGCGGGACGGGACGATCGTGGCCGCGAGCGCCCGCGCCGTCGGCGACGTGCTGGGCCGCATCCACGCCGCAACCGCCGATCGGCCCGACGTGGCCACCGCGTTCGCCACCGACGCGCTGTTCCACGCCATCCGGCTTGAGCCCTACCTCGAGGCTACCGCCCGCGTGCATCCCGATCTCGCGCACGCGCTCGCCACGCTCGTCGCGACCACCGCGGCCACGCGGCGCGTGCTGGTCCACGGCGACTTCAGCCCCAAGAACCTGCTGATCGGACCGCAGGGCCCGGTGATCCTCGACGCGGAGTGCGCGTGGTTCGGCGACCCGGCGTTCGACCTCGCCTTCGTGCTGAACCACCTGCTGCTCAAGGGCGCATGGCGGCCGGCGGCGCGAGAACGCTATCTCGACGCCTATGCGGCGCTGGTCGACGGCTACCGGCGGCATGTCGCGTGGGAGCCGTGGGATGCCCTCGAGCAGCGCGCCGCCGCGCTGCTGCCGGCGCTCATGCTCGCGCGCATCGACGGCAAGTCGCCGGTCGAGTACCTCGTCGACGAGCGCGACCGCGACGCGGTGCGCGCGTTCGCACGGCCGAGGATCGCCACCGCCCCCACGAGCCTTCACGCCATCGCGGCCGCCTGGTCGACGGCATAGCCGGGCGCGTTCGGGCACAATCGCCGATTCGCGTGCATCGCACGCATCGGCAGGAACTCGCGTGAGCGCAACGTCGATCGCCGCGATCCGCGCGCGGCGCGTGTGGGACTCGCGCGGCCGCCCCACCGTCGAGGCGGAGGTCGAGCTCGCCGGCGGCGCGCGCGGGCGCGCGATCGCGCCGGCGGGCGCGTCGCGCGGCACGCGCGAGGCGGTCGACCTGCGCGACGGCGGCACGCGCTTCGGCGGCCACGACGTGATGCAGGCCTGCGAGCACGTTCGAGTGCGCATCGGCCCGGCGCTGCGCGGACGCGATGCGCTCGACCAGGGCGCCATCGACGTCGCGATCGTCGCGCTCGACGCGACTCCCAACAAGGCGCAGCTCGGCGGCAATGCGACGGTTGCCGTCTCGATGGCCGTGGCGCACGCCGCCGCCGCCGCGCGCAACCTGCCGCTGTGGAAGCACCTCGCCGGCGACGCGCCGGTGACGCTGCCGCTGCCGGAGGTGCAGATCTTCGGCGGCGGCGCGCACGCGAGCCGGCGCGTCGACGTCCAGGACTTCATGGTGATGCCGCTCGGCGCGTGGACGTTCGGCGACGCGATCTCGATCGTCGCGGAGGTCTACCGCGCCGCGGGCGCGCTGATGGAGGAGGCCGGCAAGCTGGGCGGTGTCGCCGACGAAGGCGGCTGGTGGCCCGCGTTCGACTCCAACGAGGAGGCGCTGGCGCTGCTCGTGCGCGCGATCGAGCGGGCGGGCCTGCAACCGGGCAGCGACGTCGCGATCTCGCTCGACATCGCCGCGTCCGAGTTCGGCCGGTCGGGAACCTACCGGCTCGCGCGCGACGGGCGCGATCTCGACCGCGACGGCCTCGCGGCGATGCTCGCCGACTGGATCGCGCGCTACCCGATCGCGTCGATCGAGGATCCGTTCGCCGAGGACGACCGCATCGCGTGGATCCGCTTCGGGGAGGCGGTCGGCGCGCGCGTGCAGATCGTTGGCGACGACTACCTCGCGACCAACGCGGCGGCCGTCGAGCGCGCGGCGGTCGACCACGCCTGCAACGCGGTGCTCGTGAAGCCCAACCAGGCCGGGACGCTGAGCGAAGCGCGCGCAGCGCTCGACGTCGGCAAGCGCTATGGCTTCGGCACGATCGTCTCGGCGCGCTCGGGCGAGACCGAGGACGTCACGATCGCGCACCTCGCGGTGGGCTGGAACGCGGGCCAGCTCAAGGTCGGCTCGTTCGCGCGAAGCGAGCGCATGGCGAAATGGAACGAGGTCCTTCGCATCGAGGAAGCGCTCGGCGCGTCCGCGACCTTCGCCGGCATGGGTGCGCTGCCGATCCGCCGGCCGGTCACGACTACCGGGAAGCCGCCGCAGTGACGGCGTCGCGGGACGCACCTTGACCCGCGGGTCGTGCGGGCCATGTCGGCCCCGACGACCGAACGCCCGCGACTCAGTTGATCTCGGGTTTCGTCCCCGGCGCCGGCGTGAAGCCGAGATCCCCGCGCGCGAGCGCCGCCTCGCGCCCGCCGAAGCTCGCGAGCAGTTCGTGCTGCCGTCGCTTCGCGCGCGCGTCCACCGCCTCGGGGTCGAGGATCGCGCGCAACCGCCGCTCGGCCTCGGCCAGCGTGCCACCGTGGCGCGGATCGCCGGCGAGATCGTTCGTCTCCTCGGGGTCGGCGGCGAGATCGAAGAGCTGCGGCGGATAGGCGACGTAGTGGCAGTACTTCCAGCGGCCCAGGCGCAGCATGAAGGCGCCGGCCACCGAGCCGATCGCGTGGTATTCCGAGATCACCGGGCGCGCCGGCTGCGCGCCGCCGGCGACCGCGAACAGCGACGCGCCGGGAAGGGCTTCGTCAGCGCACGGAAGCGGGACGCCGGTCGCCTCGAGGATCGTCGGCGCGCAGTCGATGTGCGAGACCGGCGTGTCGACGACCTCGCCGGCGGGAACATCCGGCCCGGCCATCACGAGCGGCACGCCGGCGGATTCCTCGTAGAGCGTCGACTTGCCCCACAGCCCGCGCGCGCCCAGGTTGTCGCCGTGATCGCTCGTGTAGATCACGCGCGTGCTGGCCGCGAGGCCGGCCGCCTCGAGCGCCGCGAGCACCAGGCCCACGTTCTCGTCCATCGCGCTCACGAGTCCGGCGTAACCGGCGATCGCGCGCTTGACGTCGGTTTCGCTGTCGAAGTGCGTGTCGTAGTCGACCGTGTGCGCGTAGTCGTCGAGGTAGGGATGGCGCGGGCGCAGCTCGCTCGCATAGAGCTTGGGCATCGGCAGGTCCTGCTGCCAGTACCGATAGAACCAGGCGGGTGGCGCGGTGAGCGGGAAATGCGGTGCGACGAACGAGACGAACAGCGCCCAGGGACGATCGCGCCACCGGGGCGCCTCGTCGTGCAGCCACACCTGCGCGCGGGCGGCGATGTCGCGGTCGTACACGGTGTACGACGATTCGCCCGGCCCGGCGCGCTTCGCCATCTTGTCGCCGCCTTTGCGCTTGGGGATGTTCTCGCGGACCAGCCCCTTCACGTCGCCGATCCCGTCGACGATGTGCATCGGGACGATCTCCTCGGAGAAACCGTGGTCGTCGCCGGGGCGCCCGCGGAAGTGCAGCTTGCCGATCGACACGACCCGATGCCCGGCCTCGCGCAGCCGGTGGTGCCAGCTCGGGATCGCGCCGTCGTAGCCGTCGGCGTTGTCCCAGTAGCCGATCTCGTGCACGTTGCGCCCGACCGCGAAGCCCGCGCGCGCCGGCACGCAGATCGGGCAGGTCGTGTAGGCGGACGCGAAGCGCGTCCCGCGCGCGGCCAGCGCGTCGAGGTGCGGCGTCGCGATGAACGGATGCCCCGCCGCGCCGAGGAATTTCGGGTTGTGCTCGTCGGACATCAGCACGAGCAGGTTGGTCGGCGTCATCGCTGGGGCGGTCCCGGTCCGGGGCCGAAGGCATGCCACTAGGAACATGCCGCGGGTTGGGCTATTCTGCCATGGAATAGCCGCCACCCATGCAGCTCGAGCCGCTCAGGCTGTTCCTGCAGGTCGCCGCCACCGGAAGCTTCTCGCGGGCGGCGGCGCTCGCGTCGTCGACGCAGTCGGCGGTGAGCAAGCGCA
>DATLIR010000042.1:0-5706 GCA_035539315.1 Casimicrobiaceae bacterium | reverse complement strand
GCGGCGGGGCGGCGCTCTCGCTCGTGCTGCTGGTGCCGGCGCTGGCGGTGTTCCTGCTGCAGCGCTACTGGGTCGGGCGGCGCCATTACGTCACGGTGACCGGCAAGGGCGCAGGACAGACGCCGTTCGACAGCATCTCGCCCGTCGTGCGCGTGGTCCTGCTCGCCGCGTGCGCGCTGGTCGCCGCCGCGATCCTCTATTTCTACGCGCTCCTGCTCTATGCGTCGCTGGTGGTCGCGCTGGGCGCCAACCACGCGTTCACGCTGCAGCATTACCGCGTGATCTTCACCGAGGGGCTCAAGGTGATCCGCGACACGCTGATCATCGCCGGCTTCGCGATGCCGCTCGGCGGCCTCTACGGAATCCTGCTGGGCTACCTGGTGACGCGAAAGCAGTTCGTCGGCCGGCGCACGATGGAGATGGTGTCGATGGTCAACTACGCGCTGCCCGGAACGATCGTCGGCATCGCCTACCTGATCGCCTTCAACGACCCGCCGATCGAGCTGGCCGGCACGGCGCTCTTGATCATCGCCTGCTACGTGTTCCGCTACGGGCCTACTGGCATCCGGGCGACCGTCGCGCTGCTCCAGCAGATCGACAAGAGCCTCGAGGAGGCCTCGCAGGGGCTGGGGGCCGGAAGCGGCATGACGTTTCGCCGCATCACGCTGCCGCTGATCGTGCCGGCGTTCTTCGCGGGCCTCGGCGTCGTCTTCATCCGCTCGATGACCGCGATCAGTGCCACCATCTTCCTCGTGTCGATAAGCTGGTCGCTGATCACGGTCAAGATCCTGGAGAACATGACCGAGCTTTCGCTCGGCCCCGCGGCGGCGTTCTCCGTGCTGGTGGTCGCCATCGTCTTCGCCGTCATCGCGCTGATCGGCCGGATGCTCCGCGCGTTCCGCGCGCCCGGTTCGGTGCAGGTCACGAGCTTGCTGGGAGGCTAGGGCCCGTGGACATCGACACGCTCGGGGTGCAGGTCGAGGGGGTGTCGAAGCGCTACGCGCATCGCGTGAAGGGCGAGGTCTACGCGGCGCGCGACGTGCGACTGGATGTCGCGCCCGGCGAGTTCCTGACGCTGCTCGGGCCCTCGGGCTGCGGCAAGACGACGACCCTGCGCATGATCGCCGGCTTCGAGACGCCGGATGCCGGGCGCATCCGCTTCGGCGGGCAGGACGTGACTGCGCTCCCCGCGAACCAGCGGGGCATCGGCTTCGTGTTCCAGAACTACGCGCTGTTCCCGCACCTGCCCGTCGCCGACAACGTCGCGTACGGGCTCGAGGTGCGCCGCGTGCCGGCCGTGGAGGCTGCCTCGCGCGTCGCCGAGGTGCTGCGCCTGGTCGGACTTGCCGGCTACGAGCACCAGTTCCCGAGCCAGCTGTCGGGCGGCGAGCAGCAGCGGGTCGCGCTCGCGCGCGCCATCGTCATCCGGCCGCGCGTCCTGTTGTTCGACGAGCCGCTCTCGAACCTCGACGCCAAGCTGCGCGTGCAGATGCGCACCGAGATCCGCGAGCTGCAGCGCAGGCTCGCGATTACGACGGTGTACGTGACCCACGACCAGGAGGAGGCGATGGCCGTCTCCGACCGCATCGCGGTGATGAACCAGGGGCGCGTCGTGCAGGAGGGCACCGCGCAGGACCTCTACCATCGCCCGGTGAACGAGTTCGTCGCGACGTTCGTCGGCCGCGTCAACCTGGTGCCCGGACGCGTCGTCGCCCTCGATGGCGGCGGGGTAGTCGTTTCCGTGCTCGGCACCTCGATTCGCGTTCCGATCGCGCTCCCGGGCCTGTCGGCGGGCGATGTGGTGCGCGTGGTCGTCCGGCCCGAGGCGATCGTGCTGGTACCGTCCGGCGATGCGCCGCTCGTGGCGAGCGTGGCGTCGCACGCCTTCCTGGGCGAGAAGATCGAGTACGACCTGCGTTGCGGCGAGGTTCCGCTGCACGCGGTGCGCTACAACGCGGGACCTGGAATCGTGATCGCCGACGGCACGCAGGTCGGACTGCGTCTCGCCGAGGAAGCGCTCGCGCTGTTGCCCGGAGTGGCCTCGTGATCGCGCGCGCGGCCTGTTTCGCCGTGGCGGCGCTCGCGAGCGCGTCGCTGTGCGCGCAGTCGACCGTGCACGGGAGCTCCGACGCCTACGCCGCGCCCGGCGTCGCGCTGGCCTGGGCGGTGGCGCGCGGAACGGATGAAGCGTCGTCGGCGATCGTCGTGCGCGTCGCGGCCGATCCTGCCACCTTCGCCTGGCTGGCCGTTCGCGGCGTCGATCCGTTCAGCAACGAGCAGCGGCCGATCGCGGCCGCGCAGCCGATCGGCGGCACGCTCGACGTGCGGATTCCGCGCGCGCGCTTCGCCGACACGCCGCGCACCGAGTGGCTGTTCTATGCGACGGAGAGCGGAGCGCGTGCGGGCACGCCGCGGCTGGTCGTCTACTACCTCGGCGTGCCGGATACCACGCCGGAATTCGCCGACGCGGCGAGGCTCGACGACTACCTGACGGCGCGCCTCGCGCGTGCCCGGTCCACCCCGGAAGGCAAGCCGTGACGCGTGCCGAGCTCGCCCGCCTGCTCGACCACTCGGTGCTCAAGCCGGAGGCGACGCTCGCCGACGTGGAGGCCGGCATCGAGGTGGTCCGCACCTGGCACATCGGCTGCTATTGCGTGCAGCCATGCCGCGTGCGCGTCTCCGCGGCGGGATTGGCCGGCACCGATGCCATCGTCGCCAGCGTCGTCGGCTTCCCGCATGGGTGCGAGCGAACGGCCACCAAGGCGGCCGAGGCGGCGCTGGCCGTCGAGGAGGGCGCCGGCGAGATCGACATGGTCATCAACGTCGGCGCGCTCAAGGATGGCGATCACGCGCTGGTGGCCGCGGACATCGCCGCCGTCGTGCGTGCGGCCGCGGGCGTTCCGCTCAAGGTGATCCTCGAGACGGCGACGCTCGACGACGAGCGCAAGCGCGTCGCATGCCGGATCGCGGTGGCGGCGGGTGCCGCGTTCGTCAAGACGTCGACGGGATTCCATGCGGCCGGCGGCGCCACCGTCGCCGACGTGCGGCTGATGCGCCACGCGGTCGGTCGGGCGGTCGGCGTCAAAGCGTCCGGCGGGATCCGCACGCTCGCCGACGCGCTCGCGATGATCGACGCCGGCGCGAACCGCATCGGCACCTCGGCGAGCGCGACGATCCTCACGGCGCTGGCGTGAACCGGCCGCCCGTGCGGAGCGCGTGCTACAGTCGCACGCGCCGCCGCCGGCCGCGCCAACGCACACGACGATGGGAACGCTGCGCTTCTTCAACCTGCAGCCGCTGATGGAGGCGTACGGCTGCCGCCACCTGTTCGAGACGGGCACGGGCGTCGGCGACGGCGTCAGGTACGCGTCGTTCTTCCGCTTCGAGCGGATCTGGTCGGTCGAGATCCACCCGGACATCGCCATGACCGCCGGTGAGCGCTTCGCCGGCGACGATCGCATCCGCATCCTGAACGCGACGAGCGAGGAGGCGCTGAAGAGCGTCCTGCCGGACGTGGATCGCGCCACGCCGATCGTATTCTGGCTCGACGCGCATTTCCCCGGCGCGGACTTCGGTCTCGCGTCCTACCAGGACGAGCGCGATGCCGACCGTCGGCTGCCGCTGCAGCGCGAGCTCGAGCTGATCGCGAAGCTCCGCCAACCTTGCCGCGACGTGATCCTGATCGACGACCTGCGGATCTACGAGGACGGCCCGTGGGAGCAGGGCCCGATGCCCGACTTCGCCCAGACGCTGCAGCCGGAGCAGCGCAACGTCGACTTCGTGCTCCGCCCGCCGTGGTCGCAAACGCACGACCTGCAGCGCTTCCAGCAGCACACCGGCTATTTGGTGCTCACGCCCAAGGCGCGCTGACGCGTGGCTCAGGGACGGGCGGCGGCCGGCGCGTGCTCGCCCTGCTCGTAGACGATGTGCGCGCGTCCGACCAGCAGGGCATCGACCGGACCGACGCGCTCGAGATCGCGGCTCGCGTAGGGCATCTGGTGCAGGATGTGGCGCATCGCGTTCAGGCGCGCGCGCTTCTTGCAGTCGGACTTGATGACGGTCCACGGCGCGTCGGCGGTGTCGGTGGCGAAGAACATCGCTTGCTTCGCCTTCGTGTACTCGTCCCACTTGTCGAGCGACGCGACGTCGATCGGCGAGAGCTTCCACTGCTTGAGCGGATGGCGCTCGCGCTCGACGAAGCGCCGCGCCTGCTCGTCGCGGGTCACCGAGAACCAGAACTTGAACAGGTGCACGCCGCTGCGCACCAGGTTGCGCTCGAACTCGGGCGCCTGGCGCAGGAACTCGGCGTACTCGGCGTCGTTGCAGAAGCCCATCACGCGCTCGACGCCGGCGCGGTTGTACCACGAGCGGTCGAACAGCACGATCTCACCCGCCGTCGGCAGGTGCTGCACGTAGCGTTGGAAATACCACTGGCCGCGCTCCGCCACCGACGGTTTCTCCAGCGCGACGACGCGCGCGCCGCGCGGATTGAGGTGCTCCATGAAGCGCTTGATGGTGCCGCCCTTGCCGGCCGCGTCGCGGCCCTCGAACAGGATCACGAGCTTCTGGCCGGAGTCCTTGACCCAGTTCTGGAACTTGAGCAGCTCGACCTGAAGCCGGTATTTCTGGCGCTCGTAGTTGCGTCGCGACAGCCGGTGCAGGTAGGGATAGCCGCCGAGGCGCCAGTCCGGGCTGAGCTCGTCGTCGCTGGCATCGCGTGCCGCGTGGACGAGCGCGCGCTGCTCGTGGAGCAGGCCTTCGAGCAGCTTCGTCGCATCGGTCGGTGCGATGCCGGCCAGGATGTCGCGCAGGGCGGACGCGTCCGCGAGGGCCCCGGCGGCCGCGCGTTCGTCGGTGGCGTGCTTCTCGATGCCGGCGGCGTCGTGCGGCAGGGCGGGCTCGCCGGGGGCGGCACGCGGGATCGCCGCGCGGCGCCGTGCGGCGGCGGCCGGCGCGATCCCCGCGCCCGTATCGCCGTTGCGGCGACGTTGCGGTGCGCCCGTGTTGCGTGAAGTTGCCATGGGTCCTCCCCGGAATGCGCGGTCGCGCATGGCGGCCTACTGCATTCACGCGCAGGGAGGATACGGGGCCGGTGCGTGGATGCGCAACCGGGGTCGCGGGGCGACAAAAAGGGCCGGCGCGTGCGCGCCGGCCCGGAGGACAAACGGACGGGTCAGCGCAGCGGGCCGGGGGTGGTGCCGCCCGGGCGCGACTCCACACCTTGGCGCAGCGTGGGGGTGGCGTCGTCCAGGCGCTTCACGTCGCCGGTGATCTCGCCGCCCTCGGCCACGATTAGGCTGCCGTAGCGGATCGTGCCGGACACACGCCCGGTGCCGTTGACGACGAGCTTCGAGTGCGCCGTCAACTCACCCGTGAAGTCGCCGTCGATCTCGGCGACGTCGATCACCGCGGTGCCCTTGAGCGTTCCCGGCTTCGCGATCTGCATGCCTTTCGCCGACACGCTGGCCTCGACCTGGCCTTCGACGACGACCATCTCGCAGTCGCTGATCTCGACACCCTTCAGCTTCACGTTGCGGCCGACGATGAGCTTGCTTCCGCTGACGGGCGCGCCGGCGGCCGCTTGCGCGTCATGCACCTCGTGGGTGGTCGGAGGCGGGGGCAGCGTGGAGGAGGTCGTGGGTGACACCGACGGCGTCGGCGACGATCCGCCCGCTACGTATCGCCCGACCGCGGACGCGGCGGGTG
>DATLIR010000041.1:0-2328 GCA_035539315.1 Casimicrobiaceae bacterium | reverse complement strand
CGACTTCCAGCTCGAGCTCGCGCCGGTCGGGCGGCTCGACATCGTCGCCGCGCTGGCCAAGCGGGCGCTCGACTACTACAACGGCCTGCCCGAGTCGCTGCGCACGCCGCAGACCGAGCGCAACCGCGCGCTCGCGTTGGTTCGCTATGGGGCGGCGTTGCGCACGCAGGCGCGCCTCGACGAAGGGAACAAGGCCGTCGACGAGGCGGTGGGTGTCCTGGCGCGCCTGCGCGAGCAGGGTGACCGCTCGGAGCTGACCGCGATCGGGCTCGCGCTCGGCCGCTCGATCCAGGCGCGGCTCGCCTCCAGCGTCGATGCGGAGGATCGTGCGCTGACGCTCTCGACGGGCGCAGTCGAAGCGATCCGGCCGTTGGCCAGCGCGCCCGGCGCCTCGGTGCCGCTGCGCCGCACGCTCGGCGAGGTGCTGAACTTGCATGGCTTCTTGCAGATGCGCATGCGCCGCTACGACGATTCGTTCGCGACACTCGACGCCGCGCGTGCTGCGTACCGCAGCATCGACGATCTTGCGCTCGGCGACCTCACGGCGGCCGCGGGCTACGCCGAAGCCTCGTCGTGGCAGGTGCAGACGCGGGTGGCCGCCGGACGCGGCGAGGAGGCGTACGAGGTCGGGAAGGAAGCCGTCGCCGTCGCCCAGCGCGTGCTTGACAAGCGCCCGGGCCACATGCAGGCGTTGCGCGCGCAGGCGCTCGCCACCTCGCCGCTCTCGCGGCAGATGATGGACGACCTCAGGCTCGCCGAGGCGGTCGAGATGGCGACCCTCACCGCGAAGTCGTGGCGCGAGTTCGTGCGGCTCGATCCAAGCAATGCGATCTCGTGGAGCAACCTGTCGGTCGCCTACATCCTCCGCGGTAACGCGCTGCAAGCCATGGGCCGGCTCGCCGACGCGGCGCAGAACCACCGCGAAGCCCTCGAGCTCGACGCCCAGGGGCCGCCCAACGTCATGCTCAAGGGCGGCATGTCGATCCATGCCGGCCGGCTCGCGCTCATCGAATCGCTTCGCGGCCGCTCGCAGGAAGCCGAGCAGGCGCTGGCCCAGGGAGCGAAATTCCGCGCGTGGGTGGAGCAGAACCTTCCGGCGGGCAGCTACCGGCGCGCGGCGATGCCCACCTTCGGCGATTTCTGGCATACGCAGGTCTACGAGGCGGCGGGCGACTGGGGCCGCAGCGTCGAGAGCGGCCGCGCCTTCGCCGCCAGGCTCGAGCGCCTGATGCCCACCGAGGAAGCCGACCGCCAGGACCAGGCGCAGTGGCTGATCTGGGCCGACACGTCGGCCGCGAAATCCGCCTTGGCGCTGCGCGACTACGCGACCGCTGACCGCTGGATGGCGCGCATCGCCGAGCTTCGCAAGACGCTGCCGGCCGTGGCCGCCGAGGAGGTGCGCGGCGAAATGACCGAGCTTGTCATCGCAGGCGTGGCGCAGGCGAAGCTCGGCCGGACGGCGGACGCGCAGGCCACGCTCGCGCGCCCGCTCGCCTTCCATCGCCAGCTCGCTGCCCTCAAGCGCGACGATCCGAGCCAGCGCGAGGAGCACGCGTTCGCGCTCTACGCGGCGTCGATCGCCGGCGCGGGGGACCGCAGCGTGCAGCTCGTCGAGGCCGCCGCGCTGCTCGAGCGCCTGCCGCCGGAACAAGCGCGCACGCCGTCGGTCGCCTGGCTGCGCGCCCAAGTCGCCGAAGAGCGCGGCCGCGCGCGCTAGGGCACGCCATGGAGCGTCCGGCGAGCGACGCGGTGCCGGACGACGCTGCGCAGGCCCGCGACGCGATCCGCCGCCATCTCGAGCAAGGAGCGCCGTGGAACGCGTGCGACGCGTTCCGCGCCGCCATCGCGCGCCACCCGAACGACGCTTCAGTGCTCTGGAACGGCGCGCTCGCCCATTTCGCTGCGTACTTCTTCGGCGGCCACGGCCGGCAGCGTCTTGCGCAGGTCGGCGACGCGCGCCATCCAGCGGTCGGCGGTCGCGTAGTCGCGCAGCGCGAAGGCGGATTTCGCTGCCGACGTGTAGGCCCAGATGAGCCACTGCGCCTGGTCCTGGCGGTCGGCTTCGTTGGTCGGCGACAGACGCTCGAGCCTGGCGGTGAAGGCGCGGCCACTCTCGACGCTGCGGGCCCAGTCACCCGCCACCTCGTAGACCTGCGTAGCCCAGAAATCGCCGAACGCGGGCATCGCGGCGCGACGGTAGCTGCCCGCCGGGAGATTCTGTTCGACCCACGCGCGCGATTTCGCTGCCTGGGCCAGCGCCTGCTCGGCATCCTGGCGGTGGCCGCGAAGCGATTCGATGAGCGCGAGCCGGCCGGCATGGATCGACAT
>DATLIR010000040.1:0-6348 GCA_035539315.1 Casimicrobiaceae bacterium | reverse complement strand
TCTCAGGATCGTCGGTCGCGGACACCGCATCGATCGGCAGCGTGATGATCCCGCAGATGGTGAAGGCGGGCTATCCTCGCGTGTTCGCGACGAACGTCACGATCTGCGGATCGGTGCAGGCGCTGCTGATCCCGCCCTCGCACAACGCGGTCATCTACTCGATCGCCGCCGGCGGCACCGTGTCGGTGGCGCATCTGTTCCTCGCCGGCATCTTCCCGGGGCTCCTGTTCGCGATGTGCCTGATCGGCCTCGTGCTGTGGACCGCGCATCGCCGCCAGCTTCCGGTGTCGGAGCCGGTGCCGCTGTCGGAAGTGCCGCGGATCGTCCGCGAGGCGCTGTGGGGGCTCGTGACCGTCATCATCATCATGGGCGGCATACTGAGCGGCGTGTTCACGCCGACGGAATCGGCGGCGGTCGCCTGCGTGTACGCATTCCTCGTCACGTTCCTCGTCTACCGCGACTACAAGTGGAGCGAGCTGCCGCGCCTGGTCCACCGCGTGGTCAAGACGGTCGCGATGGTAATGATGCTGATCGGCTTCTCGGTGGCGTTCGGCTACCTGATGGCGCTGATGCAGATCCCCGCGCGCATGACGCAGTTCTTCCTCGGCATCTCCGACAACAAGTACGTGTTCCTGCTGCTCGTGAATATCCTGCTGCTGGTGCTCGGGACGTTCATGGACCTCGCGCCGATGCTCCTGATCTGCACGCCGATCTTCATGCCGGTGATCCTGAAGCTCGGCATCGACCCGGTCCACTTCGGGATGATCATGATCCTGAACCTCGGGATCGGGCTCATCACGCCGCCGGTGGGACCGACGCTGTTCGTCGGCTGCGCGATCGGCAAGGTCACGATGGAGCAGGTGAGCAAGGAGCTGTGGCCGTTCTACGGCGCGATGTGCCTCGCGCTCCTGCTCGTGACCTACGTCCCGGCCATCTCGCTGTGGGCGCCGGGGCTGATGAAGTGAGGCGGGAAGGTCGTCAAGGCGGAAGATCCCGGGAAGCGGACAAAGGACATGGGCGAGTCGACAACCCGGCGGCGTCGACACCTCTTTGTCCTTCCTCCTTTCGACACTCCTTCAGACTGCCGCCGGCGGCTTCACATGCGGCGTGACGCCCCACGTCTCGCCCGCGATGTCGACGACGTAGCGGGCGCCGAGGATCGCCTCGTCGGTCAGCGGCGCCTCGGCTCGCGCGTAGCCCATCGCGATCGCGCGACCGAGCTTGCGGCTGTACCCGGCGCTGGTGAGCTCGCCGACGCTGCGCCCGTCCATCAGCACCGGCTCGCCGCCCCAGGCAAAGGCGCGCGGGTCGTCGAACGTGAACATGACCAGGCGCTTGCGCACGCCGCCGTCGCGCTGCCGCAGCAGCGCCTCGCGGCCGAGGAACGGCGCGGGCTTGTCGAGCTTCACTGCGTAGCCCAGCCCGGCCTCCCACGGCGTCTCGTCGGGTGACAGCTCGGCACCCCAGGCGCGCCGGCCCGCTTCGATGCGCAGCGCGTCGTTCGTGTAGTAGCCGGCGTCGCGCAGCCCGAAGCGCGGTCCGGCGTCGGCAAGCGCGTCGTAGAGCGTCGCACACTGCTCGACCGGCACGTAGAGCTCGTAACCGGGCCCGCCGACGTAGCTCATGCGCGCCGCCCGCACGCGCGCGTAGCCGACATCGACCGTCGCCACGCGCGAGAATGGCAGCGCCTCGCGCCCGAGCGCGTCGGGCGACAGCGACTCGAGGAGCGCCTGCGCCCTGGGGCCCATCACCGAGATCACGCAATACGCGCCGGAGACGTCGACGAGCGCCGCATGCTCGTCCTCCGCGATGTTCCGCTCGAGGCGCGAGAAGTCGCGCGTCGACTGCGCCGAGCCGGTCAGGATGAAGAACTCGCGCTCCGCCACGCGGAGGACCGTGAGGTCGCTCTCGAAACCGCCACGGGCGTTGAGCATCGCCGTGTAGACCATGCGTCCGGAAGCCACGTCGATCTCGTTGGCGCACAGTCGCTGCAGCACGGCGAGCGCATCGCGGCCCTTCAGCACGAATTTCGCGAACGACGTCTGGTCGAACACGACGCAGTCCTCGCGGCACGCACGCTGCTCGTCCAGCACCCACGGCAGCCAGCCGGGCGTGCCCAGCGTCGGCGCGGGCTCGCGCTCGCCCGCGGGCAGGAAGTAGTTGGCGCGCTCCCAGCCCAGCTTGCTGCCGAATACCGCGCCCTTGGCGGCGAGGCGATCGTAGAGCGGGGACCGGCGCAGCGGGCGCACCGTCTTCAGCTCCTCGCGCGGCCAGCGCATCGCATAGTGAAGGCCGAGCGACTCGACGGTGCGGTCGGCGAGATGGCGGCGGTTGGCGTGGAACGGTGCGAAGCGACGGATGTCGACGTCCCACAGGTCGAGCGGGGCGTCGCCGTCGACGATCCACTGCGCGACCAGCTTCCCCGCGCCGCCCGAGTTCGCGATGCCGGCCGAGTTGAAGCCGGCGCACACGAAGTAGCCGCCCAGCGCCGGCGCCTCGCCGAGGATGAAGTTGCCGTCGCCGGTGAAACTCTCCGGTCCGTTCAGCAGCATCTTCACCTGCGCGGTCTCGAGGCACGGCGTGCGGTGGATCGCGTTCTCCATCAGGATCTCGAACTGGTCCCAGTCCTCGGGCAGGAGCTGGAACTCGAAGCGCTCGGGGATCGGGTCGACCCGCCACGGCTTGGCGACCGGCTCGAAGCCGCCCATGACCAGCCCGCCGACTTCTTCCTTGTAATAGATGAAGCCGTCGGGATCGCGCATGACCGGCAGGTCGGGCGTGACGCCCTCGATCGGCTCGGTCACGATGTAGAAGTGCTCGGCGGCGTAGAGCGGCACCTCGACGCCGGCGAGCGCGCCGAACGCGCGAGCCCACTGGCCGGCGCAGTTGACGACGACTTCGCAGTCGATCGCGTGCGCCTCGTCGTCGACGATCACGTCCACGCCGCGGACGCGACCGCCCTGCGCGCGCACGCCGGTGACGCGCGCGCCTTCGACGATGCGCGCACCGCCGCTGCGCGCGCCGCGCGCGAGCGACTGCGTGAGGTCGGTGGGGTTGGCCTTGCCGTCGCCCGGGATCCACACGGCGCCGGCGAGGTCGTCGGTGCGGAGGATCGGAGCGATGCGCCCCGCTTCGGCAGGCGAGATGAACTCGGACGCGATGCCGAAGCTCCTCGCGCGCGCCATTTGCCGCCGGTAGAGCGCGAGCCGTTCGGGCGTCCGCGCGACGTTGAGCGACCCGCACTGCTTCCAGCCGGTGGCGAGGCCGGTCTCCTGCTCGAGCGTCGAGTAGAGCTCGATCCCGTAGCGGCTCATGCGCGTCGCATTGCGCGTCGCGCGGAGCTGCCCGACCAGGCCCGCCGCGTGCCAGGTCGTGCCGCAGGTCAGCTTGCCCTGCTCGAGCACGACCACGTCGCGCCAGCCGAGCTTGGTCAGGTGGTAGGCGGTCGAGCAGCCGGCGATGCCGCCGCCGACAACTACTGCGCGTGCGTGGGAGGGGAGTGGGGCGCTCATACGGATCGATTCTGCGGAGGAAAGGTGGCGATGGGCGATAGGCGATGGGCGATAGCGACCGCTTGGCTTCGGCGTATCGATCCGCGAAACCGGCAAAGGCCATTCACGGGTTGCGCAACGCCGGGACGAGGCTCGCGTTTCCCATCGCCCATCGCCGCCTTTCAGAGCCGCAACGCCGCCACGCCGGCAACCACCGCCGCCGCGCCCGCCATCCGGCGCCAGCCGAACCCCTCCTTCAGCACCAGCGCACCGATCGCGGCGGCGAACAGCACCGACACCTCGCGCAGCGCGGCAACGACCGCCACCGGGGCGCGCGTCATCGCCCACAGCGCGATGCCGTAGGCGGCGAGGCTCGCGGCCCCTCCGGCGATGCCGCGGCGCCAGCGCGGCCGCAGGTAGTCGAGCGCGCTCGGCCCGCGCGTCGCGTAGATCCACGCGAGGTAGGGCAGCCCCTCGAGGAAGATGAGCCAGCAGACGTAGCCGGCGGCACTGCCCGAGGCCCGCGTGCCGGCTCCGTCCACGAGCGTGTAGAGCGCGATGATGAGCGCGTTGGCGAGCGCCCAGCCGGCTGCCGCCGCGGTGTGCCGTCCGCCCGCATACCAGGCGATCACCAGGATGCCGAGCGAGATCAGCGCGATGCCGGCGAGCATCGATGCCGACGGGTGCTCGCCGAGGAACACGACGCCCAGCACGGTCACGATAAGCGGCGCGACGCCGCGCATGAGCGGGTAGGCGAACGACAGGTCTCCGCGCCGGTACGCGCCGGCGAGCGTGATGTAGTAGGCGAAATGGATCACCGCGGACAGCGCCATGAACGGCCACGCGGCGCGCGCGGGAACGGCGACGAAAGGCAGCAATGCCAGGGCGACCACGGCGGAGCCCGCGACGATCAGCGCCGTGTCGAGCAGCGGCTCGCCGGCGGCGGACTTCAGCATCGCGTTCCACAGCGCGTGCAGGAAGCCGGCGCCGAGGACCGCGAGCGTGACCGGCAGCGTGATCTCGGCCGGCGTCATCGGCGCTCGCCGCCGCGCGCGCACCGAGGCGGTGGGGCGTCCCGGGGCATCGTCGCGCGGATCAGGCGGCGGTGGGCTTGCCCTTGGACCAGCGCGGGCCGCGGCCGTCGCCGTCGACGCCTTCGCCCTCGGGCGTGGGGCTCTTGAGGCGCGTGTGCGCGAGCACCCCGGCCTGCTCCAGGATCGGGTAGGCGATCGAGCAGACGTGCGAATTGATGCGCTTCATGTCGGAGATGAGGTCGAGGTGGAGCGAGCTGGTCTCGATGCTCTCGACCGTCTGGCCGGCGAGGCGTCCGAGGTGCGAGTCGGCGTAGGCGCGCTCGAGATCGCGGAACAGCACCTTCTGCGCGAGGAGCTCCTGCGCGCTCTTCAGGTCGCCGTTCAGGAACACGCTCATGCCGAGGCGCAGGTTGGCGACCAGCCGCGCGTGCAGGTCGCAGATCTCGGCCATGCCGGCCTCGGAGAAGTTGCGCCCCTTGTCGATCTTCTTGTCCTCGATGTCGGAGAGGATGCGCTCGATGATGTCGCCGACCTGCTCGAGGTTGATCGTGAACGAGACGATGTCGGCCCAGCGGCGTCCCTCGTGCTCCTCCAGCGCCTCGCGCGAGATCTGCGTCAGGTACAGCTTGACCGCCGTGTAGAGCGAGTCGACCGTGTCGTCCATCTCGCGCAGCTGGCGCGCCAGCGCGCGGTCGTTGGTCTTCAGCACCGTCAGCATGCCGGTCAGCATGTGCTCGACCGTGTCGCCGATGCGGATCGCCTCGCGCGCGGCGTTGGAGATCGCGAGCAGCGGCGTCTCGAGCGCGGAGGGGTCGAGGTGGCGCGGCTTGGCCGGGTCGTCGCTGGTCGGCCGCGCCGGCAGCAGGCGCTCGGCGACGTGGGCGATCTGCTCGGTCCAGAAGATGAACGCGAGCGCGATGCCGAGGTTGAACACGAGGTGGAACGCGACGACCTCCTGGCCGGCGTCGAGCCCCATCGACTCGACCAGGCGCAGCAGCGGGTTGACCAGCGGGATGGCGATGACGCAACCGATCAGCTTGAACAGGAAGTTGCCGAGCGTCACGCGCCGCGCCTCGGGCGGCGAACGCAGCGTCGACAGCATGCCGAGCGTCCCGCTGCCGAGGTTCGCGCCCAGCACCAGGCCGAGCGCGACGGGAGGCCCGATGACGCCGAGCTGCGCCAGCGCGGCGACCAGCAGCACGACCGCGAGGCTCGAGTAGCACAGGATCGTGAAGAACGCGGCCACCAGCACGTCGAGCAGCACGTCGCCGGTGAGCGAGGCGAACAGCACCTTGACGCCGGCCGCGCCGACGATCGGCTGCGCCGCGACGCGGATCCACTGCAGCGCGAACAGGATGAGGCCGAGCCCGATCAGGATGCGGCCGAAGCGCCCCACGCTGGTCTGCTGGCGGGCGAGGAACATGACGACGCCGCTGAAGATCAGGAGCGGCGCGAGCCACGACAGGTCGAACGACAGCACGACGGTGACGATCGAGGTGCCGACGTCCGCGCCGAGCATCACCGCGAGCGCGCTCGCCGTGGTGATCAACCCCTGGCCCGCAAAGGCGGCGACGATGAGCGCGGTCGCCGTCGAGCTCTGGATCAGGCCGGTCACGCCGATGCCCGCGGCGAACGCGGCGAGGCGGTTGCGCGCGACGCTGCGGCGCAGGATGCGGCGCAGGTCGCCGCCGTAGAGGCGCAGGATCCCGGTGCGCACGATGTGGGTACCCCACACCAGCAGCGAAACGCCGGCCAGCAGGTTGAGCAGCGTCTGCATCAGTGGACCCCGCTCGACTGCTCGACCTCGTCGATCACCGCGTCGA
>DATLIR010000039.1:0-4514 GCA_035539315.1 Casimicrobiaceae bacterium | reverse complement strand
CACGCGCCTCAAGCTGCCCAAGAGCGCCGCGCACCGCTTCTGCGCGCTGCTGGCGGCGCGCGGCTACGTCCGGCAGGATGCGCGGACGCAGCATTACTCGCTGACGCTCAAGCTCCCGTCGCTCGGCTTCCGCTTCCTCGCCGGCAACGGCTGGCCCGACCTCGCGCAGCCGATCCTCGACGCGCTGGCCACGCGCACCGGCGAGCTCGCGCGCCTCGCGCTTGTCGACGGCGACACGCTGACCTGGGTCGCCAAGGCACAGGGAGCGGCCACCGGTCTGCGTTACGACGCCGACGCGGGGCGCGGCGTGATCCTGCACGCCACGGCGACCGGCAAGGTATGGCTCGCTGCGCTGCCGGAGGAGCGCGCGTTGGCGCTGGTCGCGCGCGAGGCGCGGCTGGGCACGCGCGGCCTCGGGCCCAACGCGGTCGGGACGATCGCGGGACTGCGTCGCGAGCTCCGCGCCACGCGCCGGCGCGGCTGGGGCGAAGCGGTCGAGGAAGGCGAGAGTGGCGTCGCGGCGATCGCGGTCGCGGTGCGCCCGCGCAACGATCCATCGCTCGACGTGTGCGCGACCGTGAGCATCGCCGGACCGCTCGCGCGCATGGACGCCGGCCGGCGCGCAGAGCTCGCGCGGGCGGCGCAGGCGAGCGCCGCGGAGCTTGCCGAATCCTGGCCCGCGCGCCGCGCCAGGCACGCGCACGCCGCCTGATGCTGCTGCGATGACCACCGAGGCCCCGGCCCGCTACGAAGGACCGCTCGAGCTCGCCCGCGCACTGTCCGCGCTCGCGCGCTCGACCGCGCGCGATGCCCGCTGGAACCGCGAGGGCCTGCGCCCCGACAACGAGTACCGCGAGCTCGGCCTCGCGGAGGCGACCGCCGGGAGGATCGGGGCCAAGCACATCCGCGCGATCGCGCCGTTTCCCGCGCCGACCGGCTGGCACTGGCACGACATGACCGCGCATTTCATCTACGTGCTCAACGGCTGGCTCACGTTCCGCTTCGCCGGCGTCGAGGGCGACGTGACCGTGCGTGCCGGCGAGAGCCTGTCTCAGCCGGCGGGCGTCGCGCACAACGTCGTCGCGCGAAGCGACGACCTCGAGCTCATCGAGGTCAATGTCCCCGCGGCCTACGGGACCTGGGCGCTCGACGCCCCGCCAACCCCGTGGGACCGCACGCCATGACGCGCCAGGCTCGCACCGCCGCGATCGCCGCGTGGCTGCGCCGCCGCGGCGGCGCGCTCGCGATCTTCGCGCTGCTGATCGTGTTGTGGGAGGTCGCCGTGCGCGTCACCGGCGTCAAGGAATACCTGCTGCCGCCGCCATCCAAGGTGTGGACCGAATTCTGGAAGCGCCACGACATCGTCGCGGGCGGCGCGTGGGTCACGACGCAGGAGATCCTCGCCGGCTATGCACTCGCGGTGGTCGTGAGCGTGCCGCTGGCGCTGTGGATCGCGTATTCGCGCTTCATGGAGCAGGCGGTGTACCCGGTGATCGTCTTCCTGCAGATCGTGCCGAAGATCGCGATCGCGCCGCTGTTCATCATCTGGTTCGGCTTCGGCTTCACGCCCAAGCTCTTGCTCGTGTTCCTGCTGTCGTTCTTCCCGATCGTCGTCTCGTCGATCGCCGGTTTCAAGAGCGCCGACCGCGACGTGATGGACTTCGCGCGCACCACCGGCGCGGGCGGGATCAAGCTGTTCCTGAAGATCCGGCTGCCGCAGGCGTTGCCGCAGATCTTCACCGGGCTGAAGGTCGGCGCCGCGCTGGCGGCGACGGCCGCGGTGGTCGCGGAGTTCGTCGCGTCGGACCGCGGCCTGGGCTACCTCCTGCTGCAGTACAACGGCCAGCTCGACACGCCGATGGTGTTCGCGACCATCGTCATCCTGTCGCTGATCGGCGTGGTGGTGTACTACGCGGTCGAGATCGTCGAGCGCGTCGCGATCCCGTGGCACGTGTCGCAGCAGCAGACGGCGCAGGACGCCACGATGTGAGGTTCCACCAGGCGACGGCATGCGCCGTCGCCGGACGATTCCCCGAGGAGGCAACCATGCGTTTCGCCCGTAGTCTCGTCGCCGCCGTCGCCCTGCTCGCGACCGCCGGCGCGTTCGCGCAGGACAAGGTGTCGTTCCGCCTGAACTGGTACCTGGGCGGGCTGCACGTGCCGTTCTACTACGGCAAGGACCGCGGCTTCTACGCCGCCGAGGGCATCGACCTGACGATCAACGAGGGGCGCGGCTCGGCGAACACCGTGCAGGTCGTCGCCGCCGGGTCCGACACCTTCGGGCTCGCCGACTCGTCGTCGGTCGTGCTGACGGCGTCGAAGGGCGCCGACATCAAGAGCGTGATGTCGCTGCTCAACACGACCGGATTCTCGGTGGTCTCGCTCGCGAACGCCCCGATCCGGACGCCGAAGGACCTCGAGGGCAAGAAGGTCGCGGTGACGCCGGGCGACCCGCTCGGCCAGCTGCTGCAGGCGGTGTGCAAGGCGAACAACGTCGACTGCGGCAAGATCTCGATGGTGCAGGTCGACCCGGCCGCGAAGGTGGTGACCGTGCTGGAGAAGAAGACCGATGCACTGCTGGGCGGCGCCGACGACCAGTTCTTCCTGATCAAGTACAAGGGCGAGACGCCGTACGCGATGCGCTACGCCGACTTCGGCGCCAACATCGTCGGCATGACCATCATGACCTCCGGCGACACGATCAAGAAGAGCCCGGACCTGGTGCGCCGGTTCGTGCGCGCGACGGTCAAGTCGTGGGAGGAGGCGAAGAAGAATCCCCATGCCGCGGTCGACGCCGCCATGAAGGCGAAGCCCGACCTCAACCGGCAGTCGACGCTCGACCAGCTGATGGTCGACATCGACCTGCTCGATTCGAAGAACTCGAAGGGCCGCATCGGCTGGGGCGCGCAGGCCGACTGGGACCAGACGATCGCGATCCTCAAGAACTACCGCGACCTCGCGACCGACAAGGGATGGACGACGTTCCACACCAACGAGTTTCTTCCGCAGTGAGTTGCGCCCGCACCCCTCTCCCCTTCCCTCTCCCCCGCGATGCGGGGAGACGGAGTTGGCGGCACTTCCCCCTCTCCCCGCCCGCGGTGAGAGGGTCGGGGTAAGGGGCTCGCGTGAACCTTCGCGTCGTGCAGGGCGGAGCGCGACCCGACGACACGACCGTGCCCGCGCGCAGCGGCGCGCCGGGCTACGTCGAGCTCGCGGGCGTCGCCAAGACCTATCGGCGCAACGGCCGCGAAACCCACGCGCTCGAGGCGATCGACCTGTCGATTCGCGCCGGCGAGTTCCTGGCGATCGTCGGACCGTCGGGCTGCGGCAAGAGCACGCTGCTACGCATCGTCGCGGGGCTGCACCTCGCGAGCGCGGGCGAGACGCGCGTCGCCGGGCGCATCGTCGATCGCCCGCAGACCGATCTCGGCATCGTGTTCCAGAGCCCGGTGCTCTTGGACTGGCGCACCGCGCTCGACAACGTGCTGGTGCAAGTCGAGCTGCGCGGCCTCGATCCGCGCGCCTACCGCGACCGCGCGCTGCGGCTGCTCGACCAGGTCGGGCTGGCGGATTTCGCCGACCGGTACCCGCACGAGCTTTCCGGCGGCATGCGCCAGCGCGTCGCGATCGCGCGCGCGCTGATCCACGATGCGCCTCTGCTGCTGATGGACGAGCCGTTCGGCGCTCTCGACGCGCTGACGCGCGAGCAGATGCGCCTCGACCTGGAGGCGCTGTGGCTCGCCACGCGCAAGACCGTCCTGTTCATCACGCACTCGATTGACGAGGCGGTGCTTCTCGCCGACCGCGTCGTGGTCATGTCGCCGCGTCCCGGGCGCATCGAGCGCGTGTTCGATCCTGGGCTGCCGCGTCCGCGCGGACTCGACGCGCGCCGCGCGCGCGAGTTCACGGACACCGCGCAGGCGATCACCGACATCTTCCTCGCGCGCGGCGTGCTGCACGGCGCCGGCCGCATCGGAGCCGGGCCATGAAGACGCTGCAGGCGCGCGGCATCCTCGCCGCGCCGTTCTTGCCGATGCATCCGGACCAGTCGATCGACTTCGCGTCGCTCGAGCGCTACCTCGCGTGGATCGCGGGGCAGCGCCCGGCCGCGATTGCGATGAACATGGATGCGAGCGAGGGTCCGGCGCTCGACCGCGACGAGCAGCTCGCGGTCCTCGCCGCATCGAAGCGCGCGATCGGCGGCGCGTGCCCGCTGGTCTCGGGGCTCATCGCCGGATCGACACGCGACGCGGTGCGCTGGGGCCGCGAGCTCGCGGCCGCGGGCGCCGAGGCGCTCGCGATCTTTCCCCCCTTCCCCACGTTCCTCGGCAAGCCAGTGCCCGGCGAGATGATCGAGCGCTACCACCGCGCGATCGCCGACGGCGTCGGGCTGCCGATGTTCGCGTTCCAGTTCCCGGTCGCCTGGGGCCCGGATTTCCCGCCCGACACGCTCGCGCGCCTCGCCGCGATCCCGCAGATCGTGGGGCTCAAGGAGGCGTCGTTCGACACGACGA
>DATLIR010000038.1:0-4148 GCA_035539315.1 Casimicrobiaceae bacterium | reverse complement strand
TCAACAAGGAGCATGAAGTGAATCCTCAGTCGATCGAAGTCAATGCAAGAAGTTACCGCTGGATGCAGCGGCCCGTTGTCGTGGTCTGCGTGGACGGCTGCGAGCCGGCCTACCTCGATGCCGCGGTGGAAGCAGGCGTCGCGCCGTACCTCGAGAAGATGATGCGAACCGGCGCCAACCTGCTGGCCGACTGCGTGGTTCCGTCCTTCACCAATCCCAACAACCTGTCGATCGTCACCGGCGCGCCTCCGTCGGTGCACGGCATCTGCGGCAACTATTTCTGGGACCGCGACGCGCAGGCCGAGGTGATGATGAACGACCCGCGCTACCTGCGCAGCGGCACGCTGCTCGCCGCCTTCGCGCAGGCCGGCGCCAAGGTCGCCGTCGTGACCGCCAAGGACAAGCTCCGCGCGATGCTCGGCCACCGCCTCGACGGCATCTGCTTCAGCTCGGAGAAGGCCGACCAGGTCACGAAGGCCGGCAACGGTATCGACGACGCGATGGGCCTCACCGGCATGGCGCTGCCATCGGTCTACAGCGCGGCGCTCTCCGAGTTCGTCTTCGCGTCCGGCGTCGCGCTGCTCGAGCGCCAGCGGCCCGACGTCATGTACCTGTCGACCACCGACTACGTGCAACACAAGCACGCTCCAGGCACCCCCGGCGCGAACGCGTTCGTCGCGATGATGGACCGCTACCTCGCGAAGCTCGACCGGCTCGGCGCGACGGTGATCGTGACGGCCGACCACGGCATGAACGCGAAGACCGATGCGTTCGGCCGGCCGAACATCGTGTTCCTGCAGGACCTCGCCGACCACTGGTACGGCCCGGCGACCGCGCGCGTGATCCTGCCGATCACCGATCCCTACGTCGTGCACCACGGCGCGCTCGGCTCGTTCGCGACGATCTACCTGCCGCAGGAATGCGTCGGCGACGCCGAGGTGCGCCTGCGCTCGGTGCCCGGGATCTGGCAGGTGCTCGGGCGCGACGAGGCGTGCCGCCGCTACGAGCTGCCCGCGGATCGCGTCGGCGACATCGTGGTCATCGCCGAGCGGCTATGGACGCTCGGCACCAGCCGCACCCGCCACGACCTCTCCGGCCTCGACGCGCCGCTCCGCTCGCACGGCGGCGTGTCGGAGCAGCAGGTGCCGCTGATCGCGAACCGTCCGCCCGCGAACGGCCTGCCCGACCGCCGCTGGCGCAATTTCGACGCGTTCGACCTCGCGCTCAATCGCCTGGACGCCTAGAGCCTCCCATGAACACGATGACCGATCTCGCCGGCGTGCGCGCCGGCAACGTGCTGCACGAGGCGATGCGCATCGGCGGCGAGCGCGTCGGCGGCTCGCGCGTCCTCGAGGTGCGCAACCCCTACAGCGGCGCGGTCGTCGGCACCGTGCCGAAGGCTTCGGTCGAGGACGTGCGCCGCGCCTTCGCGATCGCGCGTGCCTACAGGCCGACGCTCACGCGCTACCAGCGCAACGAGATCTGCAAGCGCACCGCCGAGCTGATCCGCGCGCGCGGCGAAGCGCTCTCCGACCTGATCACCGCCGAGTGCGGCATCGGCAAGAAGGACTCGCGCTACGAGGTCGGCCGCGCCTGCGACGTCTTCACGTTCGCCGGCAATGCAGCGCTGCAGGACGACGGCCAGGTGTTCTCGTGCGACCTGACGCCGCACGGCAAGTCGCGCAAGGTCTACACGCTGCGCGAACCCCTGCTCGGCGTCATCTCGGCGATCACGCCGTTCAACCATCCGCTGAACCAGGTCGCGCACAAGATCGCCCCGTCCGTCGCCACGAACAACCGGATGGTGCTGAAGCCCACCGAGAAGACGCCGCTGTCGGCGCTGGTGCTGGCCGACATCCTCTACGAGGCCGGACTGCCGCCACCCATGCTCCAGGTGATCACCGGCGATCCGCGCGAGATCGCCGACGAGATGCTCGTCAATCCCGACATCGATCTCGTGACCTTCACCGGCGGCGTGCCGGTCGGCAAGTACATCGCCGCGAAGGCGGTCTACAAGCGCCAGGTGCTCGAGCTCGGCGGCAACGACCCGATCATCGTGATGGACGACGCCGACCTCGACGAGGCCGCTGCGCTCGCCGCCGCCGGATCCTACAAGAACTCCGGCCAGCGCTGCACCGCGATCAAGCGGATCCTCGTCCAGCAGAACGTCGCCGACGCGTTCGTCGAGCGCCTGGTGGCGAAGACGCAGGCGTGGAGCTACGGCGACCCGATGGACGACACGCTCGAGATGGGCACCGTCATCGACGAAGCCGCCGCGCGCAACTTCGAGGAGCGCGTCAACGACGCCGTCGCGCACGGCGCCACGCTCCTGGTGGGCAACGTCCGCCGCGGCGCGCTGTATTCGCCCACGGTGATCGACCACGTCGACCCCGCCATGAACGTCGTGAAGACCGAGACGTTCGGCCCCGTGTCGCCGGTGATCCGCTTCCGCGACCTCGACCACGCGATCGCCATCGCGAACGGGACCGCCTACGGGTTATCCTCGGCGGTGTGCACCAACCGGCTCGACGTGATCACGCGGCTGGTGCGCGAGCTTCACGTCGGGACCGTCAACGTGCGCGAGGTTCCCGGCTACCGGCTCGAGCTGACGCCGTTCGGCGGCATCAAGGATTCGGGGCTGGGCTACAAGGAAGGCGTGCAGGAAGCGATGAAGAGCTTCACCAACGTCAAGACCTACTCGCTGCCGTGGTGACGGAGGGTCGACGCGAACGATGAACGACCCCAAGCCTTGCGCGGACCTGTCCGCCGAAGGCGACGTCAACCTCTCGCCGCTGCGCCGCGCGTGGGATCGCGACCACGTGCGCGGTGCCACGCGCGAGCTCGTCGACCGCGACGCGGCCGCGTACCTGCACCAGTCGCTGTCGACGCCCTGCTTCGACGCGCTGGTCGAAGCCGAAGGCATCTGGCTCATCGATGCCGCCGGCCGTCGCTTCATGGATTTCCACGGCAACAACGTCCACCAGGTCGGCTACCGGCACCCGCGCGTCATCGAGGCGGTGAAGCGCCAGCTCGACACGCTGCCGTTCTCGCCGCGCCGCTTCACCAACGCCGCGGCGATCGAGCTCGCCGAGCGCCTTGGCGCGCTCGCGCCCGACCCGCTCGGCAAGGTGCTGCTCGCGCCCGCCGGCACGCTCGCGATCGGCATGGCGCTGAAGCTCGCGCGCGTCGCGACCGGCCGCCACAAGACGATCTCGATGTGGGATGCCTTCCACGGCGCCTCGCTCGACGCCATCTCGATCGGGGGCGAGGCGGTGTTCCGGCGCAACATGGGACCGCTGCTGCCCGGCACCGAGCACGTGCCCCCGTGCGACCCGCACGCCTGCCGGTTCGGCTGCGGCGGCGCCTGCGACGCCCGCTGCGCCGACTACGTCGACTACGTGCTCGGCAAGGAGGAGGACGTTGCCGCGGTCATCGTCGAGACGGTGCGCTGCACCGACGTGCAGATCCCGCCGCCCGCCTACTACCGGCGCCTGCGTGACGCCTGCGACCGCCACGGCGCGCTCCTGATCCTCGACGAGGTGCCGATCGGGCTCGGCCGCACCGGCACCCTGTTCGCGTTCGAGCGCTACGGCATCGTTCCCGACATGGTGGTGCTGGGCAAGGGCCTGGGCGGCGCCGTGTTCCCGATGGCCGCGCTGATCGCGCGGCGCGACCTCGACGTCGCCGGCGACCGCGCGCTCGGCCATTACACGCACGAGAAGTCGTCGGTCGGCTGTGCCGCCGCGCTCGCGACGCTCGACGTGATCGCCGACGAGGGCCTCCTCGAGCGCTCGCGCACGCTCGGGCGCCATGCCCTCGACCGGATGCGCGCGATCGCCGACCGCCATCCGCTGGTCGGCGACGTCCGCGGTGTCGGGCTCCTGCTCGGCCTCGAGCCCACCCGTCCCGACGGATCGCCGGCGCGGCTCGAGGCGGAGCGCGTCATGTACGGCTGCCTCGAGCGAGGACTGTCGTTCAAGCTGGGCCAGGGCAACGTGATCGTGCTATCGCCGCCGTAGAGGCGCAGGATCCCGGTGCGCACGATGTGGGTACCCCACACCAGCAGCGAAACGCCGGCCAGCAGGTTGAGCAGCGTCTGCATCAGTGGACCCCGCTCGACTGCTCGACCTCGTCGATCACCGCGTCGA
>DATLIR010000037.1:0-12522 GCA_035539315.1 Casimicrobiaceae bacterium | reverse complement strand
GGGGCGCACCGCCATCGCGAGTAGGACACCGGCGGACGCGCGGTGACGGGATGACAGACGGGCTCGCGTCCACCAGCTCGCACCGCGGGCGTCACAACCGCCTTGGGAGGGCGGAGCGTGCGGAAGGGGACGTCCGGACGGGGCTGCGACGCGCCGGGCGTGCGAAGCGCGCCGCGCCCCGCAGGCGCGGCGCGCATCCGCAGTCAGGGTGCGCGGCTGCGCCGGAACAGGTTGACGATCGCGAGCAGGATTACCGCACCGATCAGCGACGACACGAGGCTCATGACGCTGAAGTCGCCCTGGTTGATCGTTCCGCCCCCCAGGAGTGGCGTCACGAGCCAGCCGCCGATGAACGCGCCGACGATGCCGACGATGATGTTGAGGCCGATGCCCTGTTGCGCGTCGGTCTTCATGATGAGGCTCGCGATCCACCCCAGCACGCCTCCCAGTACCAGCCAGATGATGAAGTTCATGGTGCACGCTCCGTGTGTCGAGTCGATCCCCCGCGGTCTTTGCAAGCTGCCTACCCACGGCGCGACCGCTTCGCCGTCGGCTCCGCGGCGGCGGCCTTCGCCGTCGCCGCGCAACGCTTCACCCGCCCGCGGCCGCCTGCTTGCGCGCCCCGCGGATGTTCAGGAACGCGAGCGCGACCTGAAGCACGATCAGCGCCCAGGCCGCGACCGACCAGCCCCACGCGATCCACAGGAGGTTGCTCGCGAGGAACAGCCAGAATCCGGTGCGCCGGCGCGACGCGTGCGTGGAGGCCACGCACCACGCTGCGGCGACGGTCACCACCATCGCCGGCCACTGCACCCAGTCGACCCAGTCGGCCGTCAGCACCGCGGCGCGCTCCTGCGTGGCCGTGTTTGCAAGGTGATCCGCCGTTGCCGATCACCGCCACCATGGTTGTGCCGCGTCATCGGGCATGCGACGCGGTCGCGCGCTGGCCGTCCGCGGGCTTCTGCCGGACCCCCTTCGCCTCGCCGGTCTCCGCGGCGATCACGGCCGCGGTGTAGAAGATCACTGCCGAGTAGTAGAACCACAGCAGCACCAGCGCGAGCGATGCCGCCGCGCCGAACGACGACACCGCCTCGCTGGTGACGAGCCAGGTCGACACGACCCAGCGGCCGATCGTGAACAGCGCCGCCGAGATGAGCGTCGCGCGTATCACCGCGTGCACGCCGATGTGGCGCGACGGCAGCCAGGCGTAGACGGCGGCGAACAGCGCGGCCGTGCTGACGAACGTCGAGACCTCGGAGATCGCCCGCGCGACCCACGCGGCGCCCGACAGCCCGAAGCGTTGGCCACCCCAGTGGAGGAGGCTCGTCAGCGACGCGTTGGCGAACAGCGACAGCACGAGCAGGAAGCCCAGCGTGAGGATCAGCCCGAATGCGAAAGCGCGCGCGCGGACCAGCGAGAGCCAGCTCTCCTCGTGCTCCTTGCCGGTGCCGAAGATCTCGTCGAGGCTCGACTTGAGCTCGGCGAGCGACGTGGTCGCGCCGATCACCAGCAGCGCAACCGACACCAGCGCGGCGACCCCGCCCTTCATCTCGCCGGCCTGGTCGATGGCTTCGCTCACCCAGCTCGCGGTGCCGTCGCCGAAGATCGTCCCGACCTGCGCGAGCACGTGGCCGCGCAGATTCGCCGCGTCGACCACCAGCGCCCCGACCCACAGCGCGATCACGAGGATCGGCACGACCGAGAATGCGGCGTAGTAGGCGAGCGCGGCCGCCTTGCGCATCACGTCGACCTCGCTCCAGCGTGCCACGAGGCCCTTCGCGCGCTCGGCGAGACGGAACGCCAGCAACGGCCGGCCGGTCGCCTTGCCGCGCTCGATGGCGGCACGAATCTCGGAACGCTCGTCGGAGGCAGGGTGGGCGAGGCTCATCGCGTTATCGCTTGCGTCGCCCGCTTTTGGCGACGACGGCAAGTCTCGACGGGGCCCGGACCCGCGTGCATCGGCGCGGTGACCTTCAGATTGTCAACGGCTGTCCTACTTCTGCGCCGTGAGACGGACGAGGACGCGGGAAACGCACGGCCGCCGACTGAGCCACCGGCTCGCCGCAGGCATCGTCTCGCGACGATGAGCAAACCCACGATGAGCTCGGTTGCGACGCCCGCGCCGCCGGGGTTGCGCTTCAGCACCGACGCGGAGCCCGGCATCCGCCGGACGATCGAGCAAGGCAAGGTCGTCTACCGCAACCCGGACGGGCGCGCCGTGCGAGATCGCGCGACGCTCGCGCGCATCGCCGCGCTCGTGCTGCCCCCGGCGTGGACGGACGTGTGGATCTGTGCGCGCGCGGACGGTCATCTGCAGGCGACGGGCCACGACCAGCGCGGCCGCAAGCAGTACCGCTACCACGCGGACTGGACCGCCGAGCGCGGTGCCAACAAGTTCGACTCGCTGGTCGAGATCGCGCGCGCCCTGCCGCGCATCCGCCGCGCGGTGCGCCGCGACCTCGCGCTGCCGGGACTCCCCAAGGAGCGCGTGCTCGCCGCCGTGGTCCAGGTGATGGACAAGACCTTCGTGCGCGTCGGCGGCGAGAAGTACCGGCGCGAAAACGGGTCGCTCGGTATCACGACGCTGCGCGGGCGCAACGTGCGCACGCGAGGAACGCGCGTGCGCTTCGACTTCCTCGGGAAGTCCGGCAAGCGGCACCAGCCCGAGGTCGAGGATCCGGCAGTGGCGCGCGTGGTGCGCCGCTGCCTCGACCTGCCCGGCTACAACCTGTTCCAGTACGAGCACGAGGATGGCCCGCGCATCGTCTCGGCCGGCGACGTCAACGATTACCTTCGCACGCTCGCGGGCCGTCCGTTCTCGAGCAAGGACTTCCGTACCTGGGGCGGCACGGTGCGCGCCGCCAACCACCTGCGCGGCCTCGAGCGGCCGACCTCCCAGCGCGCGGCGAAGGCGCAGGTGCGCGAAGCCATCGCCGCGGCGGCCGCGGCGCTCGGAAACACGCCGGCGGTGTGCCGCAGGAGCTACGTCCATCCGCAAGTCATCGCCGCGCACCTCGACGCGGTCGACGCACCGCCCGTGACGCTGCGGGGCCTTCGCGTGGACGAGCGGGCAACGCTGGGGATGCTGCTCGCGATGCGGGAAGCCGCGCGGCGGGCGACTGGGGCACGACGCACGCGACGCGTCTGGCGAGATGGCGGTGCCATGGCGCGTGCGACCGCGGCGCCCACCGCCTGACCCTTCGCGCGTCGTCCCGCACCGTTGGTCGCGCGGTGCCCGTCCGCCCGTCCGGCACGCGACGGCGCACTCGGCTAGAATCACGCGCCAGCTCGCTGCGTCCTGCGCGTGAACATCACCGATTCCTTGCGAGCGCTCGCGCGCGAGCGCCCCGACGCCGTCGCGTTCGTGCGCCCGCGCGGCGGCAAGGTCACGCTGCGCGAGTTCGATCGGCAGGTCGACCACCTGGCCCGCCGGGCCCTCGCGGTCGGCATCAAGCCGGGCGAGGTGGTGCTGGTCGCGGTCGAGCGCCCGCTGCGGCTGCTGCAGCTCGAGCTCGCGCTGGCCCGGATCGGCGCTGCCGCGGCTCCGCCTACCATCGACCGCGCGTTCATCGACCAGCGCCTGATCCAGGGCGAGGCGCCGCCCGAGGCGCGGCCCGGCCGGCATTTCGTCGACGCCTGGTTCGACGCGACGCCGCTGCACGATGCGCCGGTCCCAACGCACCAGGACCCGGACGCGGCGTCGATCGTGTTCTCGTCTTCCGGCACGACCGGAACCCCCAAGGCGATCCCGGTCACGCACGCGCAGCTGGCGGCGCGAATCGCCGTGGCGGATGCCGGTGCGCCGCTCCCCCAGGTGCCGCGCACCATCTGCGTGCCGCGGATGTCGAGCGGCGCCGGCTTCGTCACGGTGCTGCGCGTGCTGTTCGCCGGCGGAACGATCGTCTCGGCGGCGACGCCGGAGGAGGTCGTCGCGGCGGTCGAGCGCTTGCACGTCAACAGCCTCAGGATCATGCCGGTGTGGATCGAGCGGCTGGTGGCGGCGCTGCCGGCACGGGCCCGTCCGCTCGCCGCACTCGAGAAGATCGAGGTGGGCGGCGCTGCGCTGTCGCCGGCGCTTTGCCGGCTTGCCCGCGAGCGCCTGTGCGAACACGTCTTCATCCACTACGCCGCCACCGAGACCGGCTACCTCGCCGGCGGCCCTGTCGACCAGCTCGACCTCGAACGCGGCGACGTCGGCCGGTTGGCACCGGGCGTCGACGTCGAAGCCCAGGACGCGGGCGGCGGCGTCGTTCCGCGCGGCAGCGACGGGTTACTGCGCGTGCGGGCGCCAGGGTGCGCCACGCGATACCTGGGCCTGCCGGAAGCCTCGGCTGAGACGTTCGTCGACGGCTGGGTGGTGCTCCCCGACGTCGGCCGCGTCGCGACGGACGGCAACGTCATCCTCGGCGGGCGGGCGAGCGACATGATCAACGTCGGCGGCTACAAGGTGAACCCCGGCACGATCGAGGACGCACTGCTTTCGCTCGACGTCATCGAGGACGCCGCGGCCTTCGGGGTCGCCGGCGCGAACGGGACGACGCAGCTCTGCGCGGCGATCGTGCTGCGCGGTCCGGTCGATCGCGCCACGCTCGACGCGCGCGTGCGCGAGCGGCTGGGCAACCTGCATCCGTCGCTGGTGATGCAGATGAAGACCATCCCGCGCAACGAGAACGGCAAGATCCTGCGCCACGAGCTCGTGTCGATGGCGCAGGCCGCGGGCGTGCCGGGCGCGCGCTGAACGCGCGCGGAGAACCACGCGACGGCGTCGTCGGCTAGAATCGTTCCGTGTCGCCCGCCGCGTCCCCACTTTGAACATCTCCGATCCCCTGCGAGCGCTCGCTCGCGAGCGTCCGGACATCGTCGCGTTCGTGCGCCCGCGCGGCGGCAAGGTCTCGCTGCGCGACTTCGACCGGCAGGTGGACGAGCTGGCACGCCGCTGCCTCGCCGTCGGCGTCAAGCCGGGCGAGGTGATCCTCCTCGCGGTCCAGCGGCCGTTGCGGCTGCTGCAGCTGGAGCTCGCCCTCGCACGGATCGGGGCCGCCGCGGCAGCGCCCACCCTCGATCGCTCGCTCGTCGACCGACGCTTCATCGAGGGCGCGGCGCCGGCCCACGTGCCTTCCGGCCGCCATTTCATCGACGCGTGGTTCGACGCGGCGCCCGTCGAGGGCGTGCCCGTGCCGTCGCACCAGGACCCCGATGCGGTGGCGATCGTCTGTCCGTCGTCGGGAACGACCGGCATTCCCAAGGCGATTCCGATCTCGCATGCGCAGCTTGCGGCACGCCTCGCGGCATCGAACCGGGGCGCTCCGCTGCCGCCGGTCCCGCGCGCGATCTGCCTGCCGCGGGCGTCGAGCGGCTTTGGCCTGGTCACGCTCCTGCGCGTGCTCTACGCCGGCGGCACGATCGTCGTCGCGGCGACGGCGGAGGAGATCGTCGCCGCGGTCGAGCGATTCCACGTGAACCGCATCACCGTGATGCCGGTGTGGATCGACCAGCTGGTCGCAGCGCTGCCGGAGCGCGGCAATCCGCTCGCAGCGCTGGAGGAGATCGAGGTGGGCGGTGCGTCGCTGCCGCCACCGCTCTACCGGCTCGCCCGCGAGCGCCTGTGCGACCGCCTCGTCTCGATCTACGGCTCGACCGAGACCGGCTTCATCGCGACCGGCCGCTGCGACGAGCTCGATCTCGAGCGCGACGAAGTCGGACGCGTGATCGCGGGACTCGAGGTCGAGACCTTCGGGGCGGACGGCAGCCGGCTTCCGCGCGGGAGCGAAGGACAGCTCCGAGTGCGCGGCGACGTGTGCGTCGACCGCTACCTGGGTGCACCCGAGGCGACGGCCGAGACGTTCCGCGACGGCTGGGTCGTGCTGCCCGACGTCGGCCGCGTCGCCCCCGACGGCACGGTCGCGCTCGGCGGGCGCGCCAACGAGATCATCAATGTCGGCGGCTACAAGGTGAACCCGAGCGCGGTCGAGAACGCACTGCTGTCGCTCGACCTCATCGAGGATGCCGCGGCGTTCGGCGCGGTCGGCGCGAACGGCACCGTGCAGCTTTGCGCGGCGATCGTGCTGCGCAGTCCGGTCGATCGCGCCACGCTCGACGCGCGCTTGCGCGAGCGGCTCGGCAACCTGCAGCCCTCGCTGGTGCTGCAGGTGAAGAGCATCCCGCGCAACGAGGGCGGCAAGATCATGCGCCAGGCGCTCGCGTCGATGGCGCAGACCTCGGGCGCGAGCGCCAACTGAAGCGGCTGCGCCGCGCGCCGCCTTCGACGCGCGCCGCTCGAGCGCGCCTGGTCCCGTGAAACGACCGCGCCGCCCCAGCTTCCTGGTCGTGCTGATCGACGACCTGCGCTTCGACGAGTTCGGCGCGGGCGGCCATCCGTACCTCAGGACACCGCACGTCGACCGGCTCGCGCACGAAGGCGCGCTGTTCGAGCGCGCGTTCCACACGACGCCGATCTGCTCGCCCAATCGCGCGTCGATCGTCACCGGGCAATACGCGAGTCGGCACGGCATCATCGACAACGTCGCGCGCGACGCGATGAGCCACCGGCTGCCCAACTACCACCTCGCGCTGCAGCGGCTCGGTTACGAGACCGCGCACATCGGGAAGTGGCACATGGGCAACGACGGGATGCCGCGGCCCGGCTACGACCGCTGGATCAGCTACGACGGGCACGGCAAGCTGGTCGACCCCGTGCTGAACCACGACGGCCGCTACGTGCAGCATCGCGGCTACGTCACCGACATCATGAACGGCCTCGCGCTCGAGTTCCTCGACCGCGCGCGCGAGGCGCCGTTTTCGCTCTTCTTCGCGCACAAGGCCGTCCATCCGGACGCCGAGCAGGCGGCCGACGGCACGCTGCGCATCGCCGCGCAGGGCGGCTATGTCGTCGCGGACCGGCATCGCGACCTCTACCGCGACGCCGTCTTCCCGCCCAAGCCCAACATGCTGCCGCCGGACGCGGTCGTGCGAAGCAAGCCCGCCTGGGCCGAGGCGCTCGCGCTCAGGCGGGGCGAGCAGGCGCAGAAGATCCTCGCCGCGTTGCACTCGGGCCAGCAGGAGGAGATCCGGCTTCGCGCGCGCATGATGGCCTCCGTCGACGAGGGGCTGGGCGATATCCTCGCGCTGCTCGAGCGCCAAGGGCGCCTCGACGACACGTGCATCGTCTTCCTCGGCGACAACGGCTTCTTCTTCGGCGAGCACGCGCTCGGGCCGGAGCGCCGCTTCGCCTACGAGGAAGGGATCCGCTCGCCGTTCCTCGTGCGCTATCCGCGTCGCATCGCGGCGGGCACGCGCGTGCGCGACCTCGTCATCTGCCAGGACATCGCGCCCACGCTCGTGGCGCTCGCCGGCGGGCGTCCCGGCGCGCACATCCAGGGGCGCTCGCTGTGGCCGCTGTTCGCGCGCGGCTCGACGCCGTCGCGCACCGGCAGCCGCGCGGGCTGGCGCAAGTCCATCCTGGTCGAATACTGGGCCGAGCAGGCGCTGCCCTGGCTCGTCGGCATGACCTACAAGGCGGTACGCACCGACCGCTGGAAGTACATCCACTGGGTCAATCGCGGCAGCGCGGGCGAGCTCGACGAGCTCTACGACCTCGACGCGGATCCTTACGAGGTCGGGAATCTCAACGCGAGTCGCGCCGCGGCGCCGGTGCGGGAACGGTTGCGGCGCGAGCTGCGCCGGCTGGTCGCCGAGGCGGCGGGATTGTGACGGGGGAAGCGAAAGGCGGCGATGGGCGATGGGCGATCGAAAACTGCCGCCCGAGTTGCCCGCACCGTTCCTATCGCCTATCGCCCATAGCCTATCGCCCATCGCCCGTCTTTTAGGGCCTAGTTCGCCGTCGCCCCCGACGCCTTCACGATCGGCACCCAGCTCGCGAGGTCGTCCGCGATGACCTTGCCGAACGTCGCCGGTGCCATCGGCGGCGCGAGGTCGAAGCCCTGCGGCCCGAGCTTGTCCTTCGCGTCCGCCGACGCGAAGATGCGCGTGAGCTCGGCGTTGAGGCGCGCGACGACGTCCGCGGGCGTGCCCGCCGGCGCGACGAAGCCGAACCAGGTGTTGACCTCGTAGCCCTTGATGCCCTGCTCGTCGAGCGTGGGCACGTCGGGCAGGAGCGGCGAGCGCTTGAGGCTCGTCACGCCGAGCGCCTTGACCTTGCCTTCCTTGATCTGGCCGATGACGGTGGGCGTGTTGAAGAAGCCCATCGTCACTTCACCGGCCATCACCGCCAGCACGCCCTGCGGCGCCCCCTTGTAAGGGACGTGCACGAGCTGCGTGTCGGTGAGGCGTCCGAACAGCACGCCCGACAGGTGATGGCTCGTGCCTGCGCCGCCGGACGAGAACGTGGACTCGCCGGGCTTCGCCTTCGCGGCGGCGACGACGTCGAGCGGTCGCGCCGCCATGCTCGCGGGCGGCACGATCATCACGTTCGACACGCCGCCGACGAACGCGACCGGCGCGAAATCCTTGAGCGTGTCGTAGCCGGGCTTCGCGTAGATCGCCTGGTTGAACACCAGCGTGCCCTGCGACGCGAAGGCGATCGTGTAGCCGTCCGGTGCCGCGCGCGCGACCTCCGACATCGCGATCGTGCCGCCGGCGCCAGGCTTGTTCTCGATCACGACCGCCACGCCGAGGGCCTTCGACAGCTCCTGGCCGGCGTAGCGCGACACGATGTCCGCCGTGCTCCCCGCGGCGAGCGGGACGAGGAGGCGGACCGGCTTGGTCGGATAGGTCTGCGCAGTCGCCACCGACCCGGAGAGCGCGACGGCGGCGACCGCGGCGCCGATGCAGGCGCGAGCGTACAGGGCGAAGTTCACGCGCAGGACTCCCGGACGAGGAACGCGACGCGACGATGATACCTGTCCGGGCGCAGGCATCGCGCGCGCCGGCGCGCGCGTCGTCGTTTCGTCGGACGCCGCCCCACGTCGGGTGACGGCGACCGCCGATGGATGCGAGCGCGCGATGCGCGAATCATCGGGAGTGCGTCGTGTCGAACCGACCTGGCGCAGCGACTCGGAGGCTGGTCCGGCAACGCCTCGCTCCGACGCCGACGATCCCGGACTGTTGCGCAACGCTCGCCTGCGAGCGCGTGCGACCCGGGGACTTTCCTGCAAGCCTTAGCCCGGGAGGGAATTCCATGCACGACAAGACCGTTGTGGCATCGTTCAACCGCCTCGCCAACGCCTCCGCCGCGATGCGCGACCTGCGCGCCGCCGGATTCGCCGAGACGGACATCAACCTGGTGGCGAGCCGCGCAGCGCGCGACGTTGCCTCCGACGCAGGTGACGTCGTCGCCGACACCGCCAGCGGTGCGGCTACCGGCGCGATCGCGGGTGGCGCCCTCGGCGGCGCGGCCGGACTCGCGGCGAGCCTGATGGGCCTCGCGATCCCGGGCATCGGCCCGATCCTCGCGGCCGGTCCGATCGCGGCGGCGCTTGCCGGCGCGGGCGCGGGCGCGGTGGCGGGCGGCGTCGTGGGTGCGCTCACCGATGTCGGTGTCTCCGAGACCGACGCCCAGGTCTACGCCGAATCGGTGCGCCGAGGCGGCGCCGTCGTCACCGTGCGCACCGACGAAGCGCGCGCGGCCGCTGCCGAGGAGATCCTCGACCGGCACGACGCCGTCGACATCGAGGAGCGCGTGGCCGAATGGAAGCGCTCGGGCTGGACCGGCTACGATCCCGACGCGCCGGAATGGTCCGCCGCGCAGATCGAGGCGGAACGCGCGCAGCGCGGGACCGGTGCGGGACGAATCAACCGCTGATCGCGGGGTCCCCGGCGGCGCCCGTCATCGCTCCGTTGGGAGCGATCCGGGCGCCGCTTTCGTTCATGGCTGTCAAATCTTGAGGCGAATCAAGCGAGCCGTTCGCCACGCTTGCGGTTCCTCCCCGGGCGAGCGACGATGAGGCTGGCGCCGACCACCGATCTCGTTGACGCGACGGCGCGATCGCTGAACCTCCGGGGAGGGGGCTGTGGCATCCGCAGGGGCCGTATCCGCGCACGGCTGGCTTCGCGGCGTGGCGGCGGTCGCGCTTGCCCTTGCCGCGGTTGCCGGGCATGCGCAGGCCGTCGACGAGCGGCGACCGATGCGACTCATCGTGCCTGCCCCGCCTGGCGGGTCCGCCGACAAGGTCGGCCACCTCGTCGCGGCGCAACTCGCCCCGCTGGTCGGTCGGCCGATCCGCGTCGACGACATCGCCACCGGCGGCCTCGTGGGCGGCATCAATGCGATCGCCGCCTCGGCCCCCGATGGCGAAACGCTCGGGCTCGCGGTCAGCACGGCGATGATCGGCGGCCGCTTCCTGATCCGCGGCGCGCGCTACAACCCGACCGAGGATTTCGTCTGGTTCGCGATCCTCGGCTCCTATGCCAACGCGATGGTGATCCCCGCCCGCGATCCGGCGCGCACACTGGAGCAGTGGGTCGAGGCGAAGCGCAGCTCCCCCCGGCCGCTGGTCGCCGGATCTTTCGGCCCCGGCAGCGCGGGGCACCTGGCAACCAGCTACCTGCGCGTCGAGCAGCGGATTAACCTCGTGCCGCGCTTCATCGACACGCTCGACGACGGATACGCGTTGCTGGCCTCGGGCGCGATCGACGTGCTGTTCGACGGCGTGCCCAATGCGGTGGTCGAGCTGCCGAAGTCCGGCCACCGCGCGATCGCGGTCACCTCGAGCGAGCCGGTCGCCACGTTTCCCGACCTGCCGGCCTTCGGCAAGGTCTGGCCCGGCGTCTCGTTCGAGGTATGGCTCGGCCTGGTCGCGCCGAAGGGCCTTCCGGAGGCCACTCGCGCGCGGCTCGCGACGGCGATCAACGCGCTCCTGCTGGACCGGCGCCACGCGGAGAGCCTGCGGGCCGCGGGGCTGCGCTACCGCGGCATCGGCGCGACCGACGCGCTGGCGTTCGTCGAGGACGAGGTGCTGCGGACGGCGCGACTCATCTCGCGTTTCGGCGAGACGACGTCACCTGCGCGCTAGCGGTGCGGCGTCACGCGCCCGCCGTGCGTCCGCCGAGGATCTGGAGCACCGAGCCGGTGATGTACGACGAGTCCGCGTTCGAGGCGAGGAACACGTAGGCGGGCGCGATCTCCTCGGGCTGCGCGGGTCGTTTCATCGGGACGTCCGAGCCGAACTTCGCGATCTCCTTCGGCGAGCGGCCCTTGTCCGCGGCGTTGAGCGGTGTCCACACCGGTCCGGGAGCGACGGCGTTCACCCGAATGCCGCGCTCGACCAGGTTCTGCGCGAGCGTGCGCGTGAACGCGTTGATCGCGCCCTTGGTCGCCGAGTAGTCGGGAAGCTCGGACGAGCCCAGCAAGCCGGTCACCGAGCTCGTCGCGATGATGGTCGCGCCCGGCTTCATGTGCTCGAGCGCCGCGCGCGCGAGCCGGAAGTACGCGTACACGTTGACCTTGAACGTGCGGTCGAACTCGGCGTCCGCGACCTCGGCGAGATCGTCCTTGTGGTTCTGGTGCGCGGCATTGGACACCAGGATGTCGAGTCCGCCGAGCGTGCGCACGGTGCGCTCGACGATGCGCTCGCACACGCGGTCGCGCGCGAGGTCGCCGGGGACCAGCAGGCAGCGCCGGCCGCAGGCGCGCACCGCCGCAGCGGTGACGTGCGCGTCGACCGCTTCCGTCGACAGGAAGTTGATCGCGACGTCGGCGCCTTCGCGCGCGAACAGCACCGCGACGGCACGACCGATGCCCGAGTCGCCACCGGTAACGAGCGCGACCTTGCCTTCGAGCTTGCCGGCGGCGCGGTAATCCGGCGCCTGCCACTGCGGCGCGGGCCTGAGGTGCTTCTCGAGCCCGGGCTTGGGCAGCCGGCGCGCCGGGAACGGCGGCTTGGGATGGCGCCGCGTGTCGGGGGCGCGCGGGACGGCCATCGCTAGCGGGGCCGCCGGCGCGTCGGCAGCGCGGCAGCGAGCGCGCGCAGTTGCGGCATCAGCCGTGCGAACGCCACCGCGACGCCGGCGGCCTTCGTTGCGCGTTCGGTCCACACGGCCGACGTAGGCCGCGTGGCGCGGTGGATGTAGCGCCGCGCGGCTTCGGGCGCCTCGCGCGCACGTTGCGCGAACCGCTGGGTCGGCGATGTCGAGTGGCGCGCTATCGCGTAGCCGATCGCCAGCGCCGCGGCGACGCCGCCGAGCGCCACGATCGGCCACGACTTCGCCGAGCGGCCGACGCTGCCGCGCGCCTCGACCAGGTGCTGCTTGAACGATGCGCGGCGCGCCTCCATCCGCCGTTCGATCCGGGCGATGTCGTAGTCGCGGTCGACCGGCGGCTCCCTCGCTGCCGCCGGCGCCTTGATTTCGACCTGTGCCTTCGCGAGGTCCTTCTGCAGCGACCCGGCGTGGTTCTCCGCCAGCGTCTTCGCCTGGTCCTTGAGTTCCGCGTAGGCGGCGCTCATCGACTTCTCCTGCTCACGGGTATCGGGACTCATGGCGTCTCTCCCGCATCGGCGCGAATCTGGCGGATCGTGGCCGAGAAGACGACCTCGGGCACGCGCGACTTGATCCAGAACACCACGG
>DATLIR010000036.1:0-9118 GCA_035539315.1 Casimicrobiaceae bacterium | reverse complement strand
CCGAGCCGCGCTTCCCGTCCGCGCTCGTGCCCGCCGTCGAAGCGGCCCTGCGCGCGCACGTCGCGCGCTGGCACGCCCCGGTCGTGTTCGGCTCCGCCGCGTGCGGCGCCGACCTGCTGGTGCTGGACGCGGCGCTCGAGGCGGGCGCCGAGGTGAACGTCGTGCTGCCTTTCGACCGCGCCGACTTCGTGCGCACGAGCGTCGCACCCGGCGGCGACGATTGGGTCGCGCGCTTCGACCGCGTTCTCGCGCGCGCGTCGCGCATCGTCGCGGCCGCCGAAGGCGATCACCTGGGCGACGACGCGCTGTTCGCCCACGCCGCGCGGCAGGTCGAGGGGCTCGCCGTGTTGCGCGCCGCGCAGCTCGAGACCGCGCCGACGATGCTGTGCGTGCTCGATCCCGCGTCCGACAGCGCGCCGGGCGGAACGCTCGAGTCGTTCGAGCGCTGGCGGCGCAACCTCGGTACGCCGGAGGTCGTCGATCTTCGGGCATTGCGCGCATCCGCGAATCTGGAGACGACGGTCGCGCCTTCCGCCCGTCACGCTCGGCTATCGGGTCGCGGCGATCCCGTGGCGCGCCGCACGCTCAAGTCGATGCTGTTCGCCGACATCGCGGGCTATGGCCGCTTGCCCGACGCGCTGGTGCCGCAGGTGCAGCAGCGCTTCTGGTCGATCGCCGCGCACGCGCTCGCGAACGCGCGGACCGCACCGCGCTTCGCCAACACCTGGGGTGACGGCTTGTATGTCGTGTTCGATGCCCCGCGCGACGGCGCCGCGTTCGCGCTCTCGCTCGCCGAGGCGATGTCCGGGGAAGCGTGGACCGGCGTGGGCCTGCCCGGCACCGGCGCGGTCCGCATCGCGTTGCATGCGGGAGCGGTGTACGTCGGGCACGACCCGATCGTCGGGCGCGACAACTATTTCGGCGCGAGCGTCACGCGCACCGCGCGCATCGAGCCGATCACGCCGCCCGGAAGCGTGTACGCATCGGAGACGTTCGCGGCGTCGCTCGCCGCCGAGGGCGGCGCCGACTACCTGCTCGAGTACGTGGGAAGGCTCGACCTCGCGAAGGGCTACGGCGAGTCGCGCATCTACCGCGTCGGGCGACCGTGAACCCCGGCGTCAGTAACGCGACTGCAGCGGGCCGGGCTGTGCCGCGTAGTAGCTGGTGACGTTGTCGATGTCCGCGGCGGTCAGCGGCTGCGCCATCGCGCCCATGATCGGGTTCTTGCGGGTGCCCGCCTTGTAGTCGCGCAGCGCCTTGGCGAGGTAGTCGCGATGCTGGCCGCCGATCTTCGGGTACTCGGCGTTGATCGCTGAGAGCCCGTCCATGCCGTGGCAGGCCTGGCAGACTTCCTGCGCCTTCTGCTTGCCCGCGTCGAGATTCGCGGCGGCCGCAGGCGCGCTCGCGGCGAATGCGGCGAGCGCGATCGCGCCCATCAGGCTGCTGGTCGTGGTCATTTCGTGCCCGCCGTCTTGATGCCGAGGTCGCCGTAGTACGCGGCGAGGTCCGCCATGTCCTGGTCGCTGAGCTGCGCTGCGATCGCGCGCATCGACGGGTGCGTGCGGTCGCCGCCGCGGTAGGCCTTCAGCGCCGCGACGATGTACGCGGGGTGCTGGCCGGCGATCTTCGGCACGGTGTAGACCTCCGGGAACGCGGTGCGCCACCCATCGATGCCGTGGCATCCCTGGCACATCTGCACCTTGTCGCGGCCTTTCGTGGCGTCGCCCGCGGGCGCGCCGCCCTGCGCCGCCGCGCCGCCCGCGGCAAGCGCGGCGGCGAGAGCGCACAGGAGCGTCTTCGTCTTGGTCATGGGAGGGAGGGGGTCTTTCGGTGTCGAGGCGCCGTCGCCGGCGAGCGCGGCGCGAGCATCCGCGCGGATTCTAGGGGTCGCCGTGCGCGAGCGTCAAACGCCGCCGCGGTCGAGCAGGTGGAGCTTCTTCTCGACGTCCTTCCACTCGTCGGCGTCGGGCGGCGCGGGCTTGCGCTCGTTGATCATCTTCCACGCCTTCGCGAGCTCGGCGTTCAACGCCGTGAAGTGCTCCTGTCCCGCCGGCACGTCGTCCTCGGCGAAGATCGCCTCGACCGGGCACTCGGCGACGCACAGCGTGCAGTCGATGCACTCGTCGGGGTCGATCACCAGGAAGTTAGGACCTTCGTGGAAGCAATCGACCGGGCACACGTCGACGCAGTCGGTGTACTTGCAGCGGATGCAGGACTCGGTGACGACGTAGGTCATGGTCGGGCTGCCAGCGGGCTTGGGGTCGCGCCGCGCGACGAACCTTGAATTCTAGCAGAGCGGCCCAAGCTGTCCCTGGCGCGCACGCCCGGCGTCCCGCCGGGCCCGGCGGCTTGCGCGGCGCAGCGCTTCCCGCTACCGTGGACGCCTTCCCGCACGATGGCGCGAACGGTCGCGGGCCGCTCGCCCTACTCCCGAGGCACCTTCATGAGCGACCTGATCCAGCACGTTTCCGACGCCAATTTCGAGCAGGACGTCCTCGCCGCGGGCAAGCCCGTGCTGGTCGACTTCTGGGCCGAATGGTGCGGCCCGTGCAAGATGTTCGCCCCGGTGCTCGACGATGTCGCGCGGCAGTACGAGGGCAAGCTCAAGGTCGCCAAGCTCGACATCGACGCGAACCCGGCGACGCCGGCGAAGTACGGCATCCGCGGCATCCCGACCGTGATCCTGTACCGCGACGGCCAGCCGCACGCCCAGAAAGTGGGCGCGCTCTCGAAGTCGCAGCTCACCGCCTTCCTTGACAGCAACCTGTAAGACCGCTACCTTCCCCCCCTTCAAGCGAGCGGCGCCGAGCGCGAGTTGACGCGTCGGCGCCCCGCGAGGCGCACCGCCCGGCCCCGAACGGCCGGCCCCCGTCGCAGCGCCTCCCCGTTCCGAAACCCCGTTCGACCCGGCCGCCTACCGGCCGTCCCGCCCCGAGCGCTTAAGCGCGCGCACCCCGAAGAAGCCCCTCATGCATCTGTCCGAACTGAAGGCCAAGCACGTCTCCGAACTGGTCGACCTCGCCAACGCGATGGAGATCGACGGCGCCAACCGGCTCCGCAAGCACGACCTGATCTTCACGATGCTGAAGATGCACGCCAAGAAGGGCGAGAGCATCTCCGGCGGCGGCGTCCTCGAGGTCCTGCCCGACGGCTTCGGCTTCCTGCGCTCGCCCGACACGAGCTACCTCGCCGGCACCGACGACATCTACATCTCGCCGTCGCAGATCCGCCGCTTCAACCTGCACACCGGCGACACGATCGAAGGCGAGATCCGCACGCCCAAGGACGGCGAGCGCTACTTCGCGCTGGTCAAGGTCGACAAGGTCAACGGCGAGCCGCCCGAGGCGTCGAAGAACAAGATCCTGTTCGAGAACCTGACGCCGCTGTTCCCCGACGAGCCGATGGTCCTCGAGCGCGAGATCAAGGCCGAGGAGAACATCACCGGGCGCGTGATCGACATCGTCGCGCCGATCGGCAAGGGCCAGCGCGGCCTTCTCGTGTCGAGCCCCAAGTCGGGCAAGACGGTGATGCTGCAGCACATCGCGCACTCGATCGCGGCGAACTACCCCGACGTCGTCCTGATCGTGCTCCTGATCGACGAGCGCCCCGAGGAAGTGACCGAGATGCAGCGCACCGTGCGCGGCGAGGTCGTCGCGTCGACGTTCGACGAGCCGGCGACGCGCCACGTGCAGGTCGCCGAGATGGTGATCGAGAAGGCGAAGCGGCTCGTCGAGCACAAGAAGGACGTCGTGATCCTGCTCGACTCGATCACGCGCCTCGCGCGCGCCTACAACACCGTCGTGCCGGCGTCCGGCAAGGTGCTCACCGGCGGCGTCGACGCCAACGCGCTGCAGCGCCCGAAGCGCTTCTTCGGCGCGGCGCGCAACATCGAGGAAGGCGGCTCGCTGACGATCATCGCGACCGCGCTCATCGACACCGGCTCGCGCATGGACGACGTGATCTACGAGGAGTTCAAGGGCACCGGCAACATGGAGATCCACCTGGATCGCCGCATGGCCGAGAAGCGCACCTACCCCGCGATCAACGTCAACCGCTCGGGCACGCGCAAGGAAGAGATGCTGCTCAAGCCCGAGATCCTGCAGAAGGTGTGGGTGCTGCGGAAGGTGCTCTACCCGATGGACGACCTCGAGGCGACCGAGTTCCTCGTCGACAAGGTCCGCGCGACCAAGAACAACGCGGAGTTCTTCGACTCGATGAGGCGGGGCTCGTAGGGCGAACGGCGGCGATGGGGGATGGGCGATAGGCGATAGGAAAGGGGCGGTCGCGCCAGTTCCACCCCTCCCCCTGTGCAGGAGGGGTCGTTGTAAGGGTTTGCCTATAGCCCATCGCCTATCGCCTATCGCCCATCGTCCATCGCCCATCGCCCATCGCCCATCGCCTATCGCCTATCGCCGCCTTTCAACGCAACCGGTTGATTTCTCGACACTTTGCGCCCCATGCCTTGCGCCAACCAGCCCCCTGCCCCATAATGATGGATTACCCGTCGCAGGGGCGTGGGTCCGCTGGGGACCCGCGTGGCGGCGGGGTCCGCGGCCCCCGGACCACCGGCGCCCGCGACGAGAGGACACCATGAAGACCGGCACGCATCCCAAGTACGACACGATCCAGGTCACCTGCAGCTGCGGCAACGTGTTCGAGACCCGCAGCGCGTCGATCAAGCCGCTGCACATCGAGGTGTGCTCGGCCTGCCACCCGTTCTACACCGGCAAGCAGAAGGTGATGGACACGGCGGGGCGCATCGACAAGTTCCGCCAGCGCTATGGCGGCGGCGCGTCGGGCAAGCCGGCCGCGAAGACCGCCGCGACCGCCCGCTCGTGACCGTGTGACGAGCAAGGCGCCCGCGCGAAAGGCAGCTTCGGCTGCCTTTTTCGTTCGTGCCACCAAGACGATGATCCGCCTCCGCGCGCCCCGTTCCGCGTCGCCCGAGCCGGTCGACCCGGAATCGGTGTCGCCGTCGGGGCCGCAACGCGCGCTGAAGCAGGCGGGGCTGATCCTGCTGTGCCTCGCCTGGATCGTCCTCGGCCTGATCGGCCACGATCCGTGGAAGACCGACGAGGCGACGACGTTCGGCGTCGCGTGGGAGATGGCGCGCTCCGGCGACACGATCGTGCCGACGCTCGCCGGCGAGCCGTGGCTCGAGCACGGGCCGCTCGTGCCGGCGCTGTCGGTCGCGACGATGCGCCTCTTCGCCCCGCCGCTGTCGGCGCACAACGCCGCGCGCCTCGCCGCGGGCTTGTTGCTGCTCGCGATCCTCGCCTGCTCGGCGCTCGCCAGCCGCGAGCTCAACGGGCGCGCGTTCCGCTGGGTCCCGGTGCTGGTGCTGGTGGGCTCGATCGGCTTCTGGGAGCGCGCCCACGTGCTGTCGAGCGAGCTCGGGCTCACGGCGGGCGTCGCCATGGGTCTGTGGGGCCTCGCGCTGGCGTTGCGACGCCCGATCGTCGGCGGCATCGTGCTCGGACTGGGCATGGCCGTGGCGTTCCTGTCGACCGGATTCGCCGGTCCCCTGTGGCTCGTCGCGACGCTCGCGATCCTGCCCCTCGCCTCGCCCACCTGGCGCAACGTCTCGCACGCGGTGACGGCGCTCGTGGCGCTCGTCGTCGCCGCGGCGCTGGGTGCGACGTGGCCGATCGCGCTCGCGCAGCGCTCACCCGACCTCTACGCCGCGTGGCTCGCCGCCAACGGGTGGCGCGAGCTGTTCGCGCCGGCCGCGCCGAGCGGCTTCGATCCGCTCTATGTCGCGAAGAACCTGCCCTGGTTCGCCTGGCCTGCGGTGCCGCTCGCGCTGTGGATGCTGTGGATCCGGGGGCGCGGGTTCAACGGCGGCCTCGCGGACGCGGGCGTCGTGCTGCCGGGCGTCCTCACGCTGGTGATGCTGGTCGCGATGTCCTTCGAGCGCGACCCGCGCCTGATCGGCGTGATGCCGCTGCTCGTGCCGCTCGCGCTCTTGGCCTCGCTCGAGGTCGATTCGCTCAAGCGCGGCTACTCGGGCGCGCTCGACTGGTTCGGCATCCTCACCTTCGGCCTCGCCGCGATCCTCGTCTGGGGCATCTGGATCGACGCATACGTGAACGGCATGTCGCTCGCGACCGCGCGCATGTTCCGCGACACCGAGATCGGCTTCCAGCCGACCTTCAAGCTGTGGGCGATGCTCGCCGCGCTCGGGATGACGGTGCTGTGGATCGCGATGGTGCGGCCGGCGCGGCGCTCCAACCGGCGCGCCGTGCTCAACTGGACGATCGGCGTCACGCTGCTGTGGGCGCTCGTCTCGACCATCTGGCTCCCCTACATCGACTCGCGGCGCAGCTACCGGCTCGTGGCCGAGCAGCTGCGCGCGCAGGTTCCGGCCGGCGAGTGCGTGGCGAGCCGCAACCTCGGCGAGCCGCAGCGCGCGCTGTTCGCCTACTTCGCCGGCATCGTGACCGAGCGCGAGGAGGCCGGGCGCGGCGGGGGGTGCGCGCTCGTGCTGGTGCAGCTCGGTCGCAACGACCTCGACGCGCCGCCGCCCGACGACCTGACGCCGCTGTGGGAGGGGCGTCGCCGCGGCGACGACACCGAGAAGTTCGTGCTCTACCGCCGGGGACCCGCATGAAGTTCGTCGACGAGGCGGTGATCGAGGTGCACGCCGGCGCCGGCGGCAACGGCGCGGCGTCGTTCCGCCGCGAGAAGTACGTGCCGCGCGGCGGCCCCGACGGCGGCGACGGCGGGCGCGGCGGCAGCATCCACGCGATCGCCGATCGCAACATCAACACGCTGATCGATTACCGCTACGCGCGCATCCATCGTGCGCGGAGCGGCGAGAACGGCCGCGGCGCCGACCAGTACGGCAGGGGCGCCGACGACATCGTGCTGCGTGTGCCGGTCGGCACGGTCGTCACCGACGCGGACAGCGGCGAGTACGTCGCCGACCTCGCCACGCATGGCGCACGCGCAGTGCTCGCGCAGGGCGGCAAGGGCGGCCTCGGCAACATCCACTTCAAGTCGAGCATCAACCGCGCGCCGCGCCAGCAGACCAATGGCGAGCCCGGGCAATCGCGCCGCGTGCGCTTCGAGCTCCGCGTGCTGGCCGACGTGGGCCTGCTCGGACTGCCCAATGCCGGCAAGTCCACGCTGATCCGCGCGGTGTCCGCGGCGCGTCCCAAGGTCGCCGACTACCCGTTCACCACGCTCGCCCCCGCGCTCGGCGTCGTGCGCACCGACGAGGGACGCAGCTTCGTGCTCGCGGACATCCCGGGCCTGATCGAAGGCGCGGCGGAGGGCGCGGGGCTGGGCCACCGGTTCCTGCGCCATCTCGCGCGCACGCGCCTGTTGCTGCACGTCGTCGACCTCGCGCCGCTCGATCCTTCGGCCGACCCGGTCAGGGACACCAAGGCGATCGCGAACGAGCTCAAGAAATACGATCCGGCGCTCGCGAAGAAGACACGCTGGCTGGTGCTGAACAAGCTCGACCTCGTGCCCGCGGACGAGCGTGAACCGCGCGTCGCCGCGTTCGTCAAGTCGATGCGCTACAAGGGCCCGGTGTTCGCGATCGCGGCGATCTCGGGCGAAGGCTGCCGCAAGCTCACCTGGGCGATCCAGGACTGGCTCGACGCGCACCCGGCCGAGGCGGCCGAACCGCCGGCCGCCGAAACGGCTGCGCCGCAGGTGCTGACGCCGGCGCCGCTTCGCGCACGACGGCGCCGCGCCGCCTCCCCTGCGGAGGATGCATGAGCGTCGCGCACCGCTCCGTTGTCGCGGACGCGCGCCGCCTGGTCGTCAAGGTGGGCACGAGCCTCGTCACCAACGAAGGCCGCGGCATCGACCACGCCGCGGTGGCTCGCTGGGCCGACGAGATCGCGTCGCTGAAGCGCGACGGCCGCGAGGTCGTGCTGGTCTCGTCGGGCGCGATCGCGGAAGGGATGAAGCGGCTGGGCTGGGCGACGCGGCCCAAGGCGATCCACGACCTGCAGGCCGCCGCCGCGGTCGGCCAGATGGGGCTCGTGCAGGCCTACGAGGTAGCGTTCTCCGCCTTCGGCCTGCACACCGCGCAGATCCTGCTGACGCACGACGACCTCGCCGACCGCCGCCGCTACCTCAACGCGCGCAGCACGCTCACGACGCTCCTCGGGTTGTCGGTGATCCCGATCATCAACGAGAACGACACGGTGACGACCGACGAGATCCGCGTCGGCGACAACGACACGCTGGGTGCGCTGGTGACTAACCTCATCGAGGCCGACGTGCTGATCCTGCTCACCGACCAGCACGGGCTCTACACCGCCGATCCGCGGCGCGATCCGAGCGCGACGTTCGTGCGCACCGCCAGGGCGGGCGACCCGGCGCTCGAGGCGATGGCCGGCGGCGCCGGCGCGCTCGGCCGCGGCGGCATGCTCACCAAGATCCTGGCGGCGAAACGCGCGGCGCGTTCCGGCGCCTCGACCGTGATCGCGAGCGGACGGGAGGAGCGCGTGCTCACGCGGCTCGCCGCGGGCGAGAGCGTCGGCACCGAGCTCCTCGCCGAGGCGCAGAGCCTCGGCGCTCGCAAGCAATGGCTCGCCGACCACGTGCAGCTCGCCGGCAAGGTGCGCCTCGACGACGGCGCGGTGCGCGCGCTCGCGCGCGAGGGCAAGAGCCTCCTGCCGATCGGCGTCGTCGCGGTCGAAGGGAGCTTCGAGCGCGGCGAGATCGTCGGGTGCTTCGCGCCCGACGGGCGCGAGGTCGCGCGCGGCCTGGTCAACTACGGTGCCGCGGACACCGCGCGCATCCTGCGCCAGCCCTCCTCGCAGATCGAGGCCATCCTCGGCTGGGTCGACGAGCCGGAGCTCATCCACCGCGATAACCTGGTCCTGCTGGGCTGAAGGAAATGCGGCGATGGGCGATGGGCGATAGGCGATAGGAACCGCGCGTCGATCCGCCTTTCGCCTTTCGCCTTTCGCCTTTCGCGTTTCGCCTTCCACCCATCGCCCACGCCCGTCGCCTATCGCCCATCGCCCATCGCCTTTCGCCAACGTCAGATCGCCACGCCCTTCTCGTCGAACACTCCCTCGAACAGGATCGACGAGAGGTAGCGCTCGCCCGAATCCGGCAGGATCACGACGATGGTCTTGCCCTCGTTCTCGGG
>DATLIR010000035.1:0-9033 GCA_035539315.1 Casimicrobiaceae bacterium | reverse complement strand
CTTCGGCTCGATCCACCGCACGCTCGCCCACATCCTGTGGGGCGACCGCGTCTGGCTCGGGCGCTTCACCGGCGCCGCGCACGCGGTCGCGGCGTACGGCGCCGATGCGTACCCCGACTTCGACGCGCTGGCGCACGAGCGCGAGCATGCGGATCGCGACATCCTCGCCTGGGCCGGCACGCTCGCGCCGGCGTGGCTCGCGTCGACGCTCGAGTACCGCGCGGCCTCCGATGGCAAGCTGCGCCGCCTGCCCGCGTGGATCGCCGCCGCGCATCTCTTCCAGCACGCCGTGCATCACCGCGGGCAGGTCACGACGCTGCTCACGCAGGCCGGTGTCGACCCCGGCGCGACCGACCTGCCCGTGCTTCCCGGTGTCGTACGCCAGGTCGACTGAGCTGCCAGCGCGCGTGCCAGTGTCGCAACGCCGCCGCGCCGACCGCGGCCAGCGCGACGATGGCCGGGAGCGCGAGCAGAAAGGCGAAGTCGCCCGGCAGCGCATCCAGCCATCGCGTCATCTCCTCGAGCATCGTGGTCGGTGACATCGCATCCTCCTCGCACCGCGGGGCATCGGCTTCTCAGGTCAACCGGAACGCAAGCACGGTGACGATCGTCGGGCCCAGCGCGGCGATGAACAAACCCAGCGGACGGATCGCCTTCTCGCTGAAGTGATCGCGCAGCAGCGCGAAGCCCGCGGGGTTGGGCGCGTTCGCGATGACGGTGAGCCCGCCGCCGGTGACGGCCCCGGCGACCAGCGAATACCGGAATTCCGCGGTCGTGCCGTCGACCAGCGAGCCGAGGTAGGTGAGCGCCGCGTTGTCGGTCACGGCTGTCAGGACCGTGGCGCCGAAGTACACGGTGTTGGCGTCCATCCCCTGCAACAGCGGTTCCAGCCACCAGCGCTGCTGTCCGCCGAGCACGACGAGTCCCGCGAGGAACACGGCGACCATCAGTCCCTCGCGCAACATCAGGCGCCCCTGATAGCGACGGTACGCGGACGCGAAGCCCAGGAAGGCGACGAGGACGGCGAGGAACACGGCCGGCCGGTGCGCGAAGATGACGATGATGGCCAGGAACGCGACGTGGATCCCCATCACCAGCGGAGGCATCCGCTCGGCCGTATCGACAGCCCGATTCGGAAGCGATGCAAGCTCGCGGCGAAACGCGAAGCACAGCACCAGCGCATTGACGAGCACCGCGAGCGCGGCCTTCCAGCCGAATGTCGCGATCATGAACCACGTATCCCATCCCCATTTGCCGGCGACCATCAACACCGGTGGCGCTGCGAAGGGGGTAAGCGTCCCGCCGATCGAGACGTTCACGAACAGGGTCCCGAGCGCGGCGTACTTGAGGCGGTCGGACACGCCGGCAGCGAAGAGGCGGTCGCGCAGAATGAGCGCGGCAAGGGTCATTGCCGCCGGTTCGGTGATGAACGAGCCGAGGAGAGGAACGAAGGCAAGCGCGACGAACGTGAAACCCAACACGCCCGACATCGGGATGAACGCGGCGATCGCCCGGACCAGCGCCATCGCGAGCTGCAGGATCGGCCGGCTCCCGGCGACGACCATGATCGCGAAGACGAAGAGGGGCTCGGTGAAATTCCGCGACTCCAGGTAGTCCGCCGCCGCGTCCTTGCCGGCCAGGGCCATCATGAACAGCACGAGCACCATCGCCCAGACGCCGAAGACGACTTCGACCTCGCCCAGCAGGTGCCAGACGCCGGCGTGGTGCGAACTCGCGTGCGCGAGCCGCTCGAAGTAGGCGGTCGAGAACGTGTGGACGAGCGCCAGCGCGAACAGGGCGGTGCCGACGATATGCAGCGCGGACGGCGTTAGCGTCATGCCCCTCTCCGCACCGGACGCTCGCGGCCGGCGGCCGCGGCATCGCGCACTCCGCGACGCGTGCGCCGCCACTGGATCGGCGCGACGACGACCACCATGAGGAGCAGGGCGACCGCGCCGTTGGCGATCACGTTCGCGAAGCGTGCGAGCGGCGCCATCGTTGCGACGCCGTAACCGGTGAGCCAGGTGACGAGCACCAGGCCTACGGCGATTGCAATCAGCTCCAGCGCATCGAACGGCGTCGTCGCCGCGCGGCGGAGGACCGCGGGGCGATCGCCCGGCGGGAGGGAGCGCAGCTCCGGAAGCACGAGCTCCGAGATGCGAACGAGCCGGGAAGGAAGGGCGAGGTGCATGCGGGCGGTCGCGACGAAGCCGCCGGCCGTCGTCGCGATCGGCCGGCGAAGGGAGACTTGTTCGCTCCGCGAGCGTAGCGGGCGACCGCGCCCGGCGACATTCGCGCGCACCCGTACGGGTACGCCCCTACGCCGTCAGGGCCGGACCTTGAGGATCAGCTCGTCGAGCCCGCGCACCCCGAGCTTCTCCATGACGCGAGCCTTGTGGACCTCGACCGTCCGCGGGCTGATCGCGAGCTTCTCCGCGATCGCCTGATTGCGCATGCCGCTCGCCACGAGCAGCGCGATCTCGCGTTCGCGCGGCGACAGCAGCGTGAGGGACCGTTCGCGCTGATCACGCGCCCCCGACGCCTCGAGCCGGGCGACCTCCCGGCCGAAGGCGGTCTCGATCGACTCGATGAGCTGGTCGTCATCGAACGGCTTCTCGAGGAAATCGACCGCGTTCAGGCGGAAGGCCGCGCGCGCGGACGCGACGTCGCCGTGAGCGGTGATGATGATCAGGGGCATCGTGATACCGCGCGCAATCAGCTCGGCGCCCAGATCGAGCCCGCTTCGGCCCGGCATCCTGAGGTCGGCCACCACGCAGCCGACCCATGACGCGTCGGCCGCGCCGAGCAGGTCCTCCGCGGTGGCAAAGGAGCGTGTCCGGTAGCCGTGCAGGCTCAGCACCAGCCCGAGCGCATCGCGCACCGCGGCGTCGTCGTCGACGAGCACGACCGACAAACGGGCGCGCAGATCACCCATGCGGGCGAGCGTCGAGCGGAAGCGTGAAGCGGACCACGCCGCGTGGGCCCGGCTCGATCCACATGCGGCCGCCGTGTGCGTCGACGATCGCGCGGCTGATCGTCAAGCCCATGCCCATGCCGGTCGCCTTGGTCGTGTTCAGCGGCTCGAACAGGCGTTCCGCATCCCCGGCGGCGACGCCGGGACCGTCGTCGATGACCGACACCAGGATGCCCTCCCGTGTCCGGGCAATCTCGACCACGACGTCTCCCGACTTCTTCACCGAGTCCAGCGCATCGAGCGCGTTGTGCAGAAGGTTCGACATGACGACCTCGATCTGCACCGGATCGTGCAGCACCTCGGGGAGCGATCCGCCCACCTCCACGCTCATCGCCGTCCCGAGTGACGCCGCACGCGATCGTAACGCCTCCACCGACCGCAGGATCGGCACGCACACATCGGCCACCGTCCGCTGCGCGGCGCCCAGGCGAAAGAGCTCGCGGAGCCGGCGCACCACGTCGGCCGCGCGCTTCGCTTCGTCCACCAGCTTGTCCAGTGTCTGCTCGAGCCGGTCGCGATCGGCGTCCCCTGCCACCAGGCGGCTCGCCTTCGCATACGCGATCACGGCGAGCAGCGGCTGGTTGAGCTCATGGGCGATCGCCGCGCCCATCTCGCCCGCCACCGCGAGACCAAGCGTGCGCTTCAGGTCCTCGGTGGCGCGGCGTCGCTCGTCGACCGTCACCCCCACGAAAAAGGCGGTGAACGTGAGCGCCATCAGCAGGGCCTGCAGCTCGAAGACGGTGAGCGCCTGGTCGCCGGAGAGGTTTACCGCGACGATCACCGCGCCCTGGGCAACGACGACCGCCACGGCGACACCGGCCATGCCCGAGCGCGCCGCCACCCAGATGACGGGCAGGAACAGCAGGTAGAAGAACTTGAACTGATTCGGCGCCGCGGGGCCGAAGACGACGGCGATCAGGGCGATGATGACGGCGCATTGCAGGAGCATTTCGGGGCGCGAGAGCAGCCGGCGAAGCTGCCGGCGCCGCTCGGGGTCCATGATCATCAGCAGCAATGGCAGCGTGACGAGGATGCCGATCGCATCGCCGATCCAGAATCCGGCGATCGCGACGACCGGCGCGCTCGCGGGGCCGGTCCCGTTGACCAGCAGGGCGGCGATGTACAGCGCCCCGGTGGCCAGCGAGCCCGCCAGGGCGACCCCGGCCAGACGAAGCACGTCGCGGCGCGAGTTCATCCCGTAGCTCACGCGAAAGGACCCGACGAGCGCCTGCGCGATGGCCGCGTAGCCGAGGGTCAGCACGGCGGCGGCGAGCAGCGAGACCTGCATCGTCATCAGCTCGCCGCGGATCAGCCGCTCCGCGGCCCATGCCGCGACGAACACGGCGGGCAACCAGCGCTGGCCCAGCGTCATCACCAGCGCGATCGCCAGCGCCGGCTGCGGGTTCCAGGGCGTGATGTTGAATTGCTGGACCGGGTGCAGGTAGCTCAGCCGGTCCAGCGCGACATAGCCGACGATGAATGCCGTCAGGATAACGAGCGAATGCGCGGCGGAGCGGTGCAGCGATGGTCGATAGGCCGGCCCCGTGACCGGCTGCGAGGCAATGCCCGTCGGCGCCGCGTCCGGACGACGAACACCAGGGTCGCGGGGAGAGAGCTGCTCCAATGGCCAGCTACTTTCCCGCCTTGCGCTTCTTCGCGCGCGGATGCGCGGCGTCGTACACCTTCGCGAGCGCCTGGAAGTCGAGGTGCGTGTAGACCTGCGTGCTCGCGATCGACGCATGTCCGAGCATCTCCTGCACGGCGCGCAGGTCGCCCGACGATTGCAGGACGTGCGACGCGAACGAGTGGCGCAGCATGTGCGGGTGCACGTGCCGTCCCAGCCCCTGCTTCACCGCCCACGCGGCGAGCCGCTGCTCGATCGAGCGCGGTGACAGCCGCGCACCGGTGCGCGCGACGAAGACGGCGGTCTCGTCCGGCGCGGCCAGCGCCGCGCGCGCGGGCAGCCAGCGGCGCAGCGCGTCGAGCGCCGCGCTGCCGACCGGCACGACGCGCTCCTTCGCGCCCTTCCCGATCACGCGCGCCTCGCCGGCCGCGAAGTCGACGCGCGCGAGGTCGAGCCCGGCGAGCTCCGACAGCCGCAGCCCGGACGAGTACGCGAGCTCGAGAATCGCGCGGTCGCGCAGCGACAGCGGATCGTCGGCGACGATCTCCACGAGCTGCGCGGCCTCGTCGGGAGACAGGGCGGAGGGAAGGCGCCGCGGCGACTTCGGCGGCTTGAGGCCCGCGGTCGGATCCTCCGCGAGCCCGCGCTCGCGATCGAGCAGGTGCCGGTAGAGCGCTCGCCACGCGGAAAGCGTGCGCGCGAGCGAGCGCCCCGACAGCCCGCGGCCGTGCAGCGTCGCGAGATGGCGCGCGAGCTCGGCGCGCGCCAGCCCGGCCAGCGGGCGCTCGCCGGCGAGCGCGGCGAGCGCGCCGACGTCGCGGCGGTAGGCCTCGCGCGTGCGCGCCGGACGGGTGGCGAGATGCTCGTCGAAGCGCGCGAGGACGCGCGCGTTGGCGTCGCTCACGCGAGCCTGCGGACGCGGCGCGGCGGTCCGGCGGGCTCGGGGCATCACGGCGCGGCTAGCCCAGCGGCAGGTAGCGCGCCGTGGCGACGCTCGCGAGCTCGGCGAGCCGCACGAGGTACACGGTGCCGATTCCGGCGCGGTAGCGCTCGGCGTCCTGGCTCGCGAGGGCGAGCACGCCGAACGTGCGCGACGTGCGCAGCGGAAGGAACGCGAACGACGCGAGCGTGTCGCCGTGCTCGAACCATTCGCGGGACTCGAACGGCGTATCGGCGCCGCACTGCGGCTGCGCCAGCGCGTCGGCCCACGCGCGCACCTCGCTCGAGGTCGCGGCGAGCTGCGGCAGGTAGGACTGCTCGGGCACGCGCCCCCACAGCCGCGCGGCGACGTCGGGCACGCCGAAGTCCTCCTTCAGGCTGTGGTCGAGGACCGCGAGTGTCGTCTCGAGGTCGGGCGAGGCGAACAGCGCGAGCGTCGAGCGGTGCAGCTTCTCGCCGATCGTGTCGTTGGCGCGGGCGTTCGCGACCAGCTCGCGCAAACGCCCTTCGAGATCGGCGTTGCGTTCGCGCAGCGTCAGGATCTGGCGCTCGGCGATCGGGATCGCATGGCCGCCGTGCGGATGCGGCACGAAGATCTCGGCGAGCACGTCGGCGTAATCCTCGAAGAACTTCGGATGCTGCTTCAGGTACTCGGCGACATCCTTCGCTTCCATCGTCCGTGCCTGTCCCCTGGTGGCGTGCGCCGTGGCGACCGCCTTCGTTGTCATCGCGCCGGCTCGCCCCGGTCGCGTCGTTCCCGCCGCGTCAGCCTCCCGGCGGCGTCCAGCGTCCCTTGAACACGGAGGCCGCCGCGCCCGTCATGATGACCGGCGCACCGTCGCCGGCCCACGCCACCTTCAGCGTCCCGCCCTTCACCCGCACCTCGACCCGCGCGCCGCGATCCAGCAGGCCCCGGCGAACGCCGGCGACGACGGCGGCGCACGCGCCGGTGCCGCACGCGAGCGTCTCGCCGGCACCGCGCTCCCACACCCGCAGCCGAATGGTAGCGCGATCGATCACCTGCATGTATCCCGCATTCACGCGACGGGGAAAGCGGGCGTGGTGCTCGATGCGCGGGCCTTCGCTCTGCACCGGCGCGGCATCGACGTCGGCCACGAGCTGCACCGCGTGCGGATTGCCCATCGACACCGCCGAGATCACGACCGTGTGGCCGTCGACGTCGAGCGTGTCGGTCGCACCGCCCGAGCCGCCCGTGAACGGCAGGTCGGACGCCGCGAAGCGCGGCACGCCCATGTCGACGGTCACCTCGCCGTCGTCCTCGAGGCGCGGCGCGATGACGCCGCCGGCGGTCTCGACGCGAATGTCGCGCTTGTCCGTCAGCCCGCGGTCGCGCACGAATTTGACGAAGCAGCGCGCGCCGTTCCCGCATTGTTCGACCTCGCCGCCGTCGGCATTGAAGATCCGGTAGCGGAAATCGACGTCCGGGCGCGTCGGCCGCTCGACCACGAGCACCTGGTCGCAGCCCACGCCGCATCGGCGGTCCGCGAGCGCGCGGATCTGCGCGGCGTCGAGCGTGAAGGGGCGTTCCGTCGCATCGACGACGACGAAATCGTTGCCGAGGCCGTGCATCTTGGTGAATGCGAGCGCGCTCATCGGCGCACCGCCGGATCGAACCGGCCGCGGCGGACGAACGGGAACGCGCTCCCGTCGGCCAGCACGAGCGTCCCGCGCAGCGCGTAGTCGAGCGGCCGGGCGCCGCCCAGCGCGCGCGCGACGCCGGCGAGTGCGACCGACGCGTCGCCCGCGGCCTCGACCGTGATGCGCGACGTGCCGCGCGCTGGCAGCGTCACCGGCGCGGAGAGGCGCGCGCGGCCGGCACGCTCGCCGCCGATCTCGAGGTCGACGTCGAGCGAGGCGACCGCGACGTCCACCGGGTTGGGGTTGCGCAGCTCGACGTCGACGTCGAGGCGGATCGCGGGCAGCCGGACGTCAGCCATGCGCACGTCGGCGGATACGATCTCGGGCGCGACCAGGCGCGGGATCGACGCGCAGGCGGCGAGCGCGACGGCGGCGAGCGCGGTGCACGCGAGCCGACGCCAGCCCGCCTCGCCCGCGTGGCGTCGGCCGAAGCGGACGAAGGGCGCGCGCTCAGGCGTCAAGCCGGGGGTCATTCCGCCGGGAACGGCGGCGCGTCGCTTCGCAGCGGGGTGCCCGGGATCCGTCCCCGGACTCGTGCCCGGTCGTGCGATCGCGCCTCATCGGCCGTCCTGACGTGCGATGGTCGAACCATTCTCGCACGAGGGAAGCGACGCGCACGTGCCGCGGTACGGCGCCGTCGCCGAGGAAGACGTCGCGCTGTTTGGGTGCCGGCAACGCGTCGAGCGGCTGGCATGCCCCACCGACCGGGGCGTCGCACCGGAGACCGAACTACCGCCGACGTCCGCCTGCGCCATCCGATGACCACGCGGCCTGCCGCAGCCTCGTCGCGCATCGGCTGGAACGAGGACTTATGATCTTCCTCAGCGGCCGGCCCGGTCCGGCAGCGTAGGCTGGCTCTTGCGCCGGGTGTCGCGCCGAGGCGGCGAGGCGCCTGGCGAAAGTGTCTGCCCCAGGAGCGTCACGCCGGCAGGCGGGATCGCTTCGCAAACCCGAGGAGACGAACGATGAGAACGAATGCGACATGGCTGCCCCGGTTCATGGCGATGGTTGTGCTGGGTCTCGCCTTCGCGGCCGCCCCGCTTGCACAGACAACGACCACCGTGGACGTGCGCAACTTCGAGGTGATCGCCGTCGATGGGAACAAGCTGGTGGTCCGCGACCAGAGAGGGACGAACGAGTACACGGTGCCGCCGGATTTCCGCTTCACGGTCGACGGCAAGAGCATGGCCGTGTCCGACTTGAAGCCCGGCATGAAAGGCACCGCGACGGTCACGACGACGACCACGGTCACGCCGGTCGTCATCACCGAGGTGCGCGAGGCGGAAGTGCTGCGCGCGTCGGACGTCTCGGTCACCGTGCGCGGGGCCGATGGCCAGTCGCGCCGCTTCACCCAGGGACAGCTCGACCAGCGGGGCGTCCAGATCATCAGGGACGGTCGCACGGTCCGGGTGGCCGATCTGCGGCGCGGCGACAAGCTGACGGCGACGATCGTCACGAGCGGACCGCCCGCGGTCCTGACCGAGCAGGAGGTGCAGGCGACGCTTGACGAGTCCAAGGCGGACGCGGCCGCGACGTCCAAGGCGGGCGCCACCGCGACGCAAGGGGCAGCGCCCGCAGGCGCGGCACCGTCCGCGGCCCCCGCGGCCTCTCCCAAGGCGAGCGCGAGCGAGCCTGCAGCGAAGCCCGCCGAGGCATCCGGATTGGGTGCGATGGGGTACATGCTGATCGCGATACTCGTCGCGCTGGCGCTTTACTTCTTCATGCGCCGGAAAAGGGAGTCGTGATCGCGTCGCGACATTGACCGATCGCGTTGCGACGGGCACCGGCGGCACAGTGCGGCGCCGGGTCCGTCGCACGTGCGCCGCTAGACGTTGAA
>DATLIR010000034.1:0-4032 GCA_035539315.1 Casimicrobiaceae bacterium | reverse complement strand
TGGCACCGCCAGCACGGCGCGGAATCCGAACTTCTCCGTGTTCGCGCGCGCGGCCGGATACTCGGTGTCGAGGTACGGCACGATGTCGGCGAGGTGGACCGTGCGCCCCTCGATCACCGTGCGCCCGGTGATCATCCCGCGATCGAGCGGGACGACATAGCCGCGCGGCACCTCGGGGACATCGCCGTGGGTGTAGGTCGACATCGTGCGGAGCGAGCCGTCGACCAGCAGCGAGACGTGGGCGCTCGGCGTGTCGCACAGGATCGCCGCGCGCTTGGCGACCGCGTCCATCACCGGCTGCACGTCGGTGGGGGACGCCGATATCACGCGCAGGATCTCGCTGATCGCGGTCTGCTGGTCGAGCGCTTCCTTGGTCTGGTTGAACAGCCGCACGTTGTCGATGGCGATCGCGGCCTGGCGGGCGAACGTCTCGACGAGCGCGATCTGGTCGGGCGTGAAGGCGCGCGGCTCGTCCCGCCACAGGAAGATCGACCCGTAGGCGCCGGCGTCGCGCATCAGCGGAACGGCGAGCACCGCGCGGAACCCGAAGCGCATCGCGTTCGCGACCGCGTTCGGATACTCGCTGGCGAGCAGGGGCGTCACGTCGGCGTGGTGGACGGTGCGGCGCTCGACCGCCGCGCGCCCGCTGATCGACATGCGGTCGAGCGGGACCGGCTGCGCCGGACCCGGAGGCACGCCGGCCGCCGAGTAGGCGACCATCGGCTGCATGAAGTCGCCATCGATCAGCAGGATGCGCGCGAACTCCGCGTCGCACAGCCGCGCCGCGCGCTCCGCGACCGCCTCGAGCACCGGCTTCACGTCGGTGGGCGAGCCGGAGATCACGCGCAGGATGTCGCTGATCGCGGTTTGCTGACCGAGCGAGGTCTGCAGCTCGGCCGTGCGCTCGTCCACTTTGCGCTCGAGGCCCGCGTAGGATTCGCGCAGGCTCGCGGTCATGCGGTTGAACTGTCCGGCGAGAACCTCGAGCTCGTCGCCGGTCTTGATGTCGATCCGGTGGTCGAGCTTGCCTTCGCCGATGAGCTCGGCACCTTCCTGCAGCGTCCGGATCGGCCGCGCCATGCCGCGGGCGAGGAACAGCGCTACGAGCGCGGAGATGACCATCCCGGCCAGCAACAGGATGCCGATCCGCAGGATCGATGCGTCGAGCGGCGCCAGCACCTCGGACGTCGGCTGCTCGACGAACACCTTCCAGCCGAGCGGCTCGACGTTCGCGTGCGCCGACAGGACGTCGACGCCGACCACGTCGCGCGTCAGCACCACCGCGTCGTCCGCCGACCGGCCGTCGAGCGCCGCCTTCACGTGCGGAAGGGTCGAGAGGTCGGTCTTGCGCAGTACCAGGCCGATGTCGGGGTCGGCGATCAGGTAGCCGGCGGAGTCGACGACGAAGGCCTTGCCTTTCTGGCCCGCGCGGATGCGCGTGATCACGTCCCACATGAACTTGAGGTTCACGTCGGCGACGGTGGCCGGGCCGCTGTCGCCGCCCGAGCGCACCGCGATCTGCATGTAGGGCTCGGTCTCCTTGCGGAAGTACACGGGCCCGTACCACGGCTTGCTGCCGGTGGGCTCGCGGAACGCCGGGTCGCGCGTGCGATCGCGCAGGCATTCGCCCTGCGCGTCCATCGACAGCCGCGACACCTGCATCTTCTCGCAGCCGTCGGCGCCGAGATAGGCGATGTCGGTGACGTCCGGCACCTGCTTCAGGAGCTTCAGGAACTCCAGCCGGCGCTGCTCGCTCCCGTCGGCGCCGAGCTGCGGCAGCGCCGCGCCGCGCAGCTGGCTCTGCACCTGCACGATGTACTGCTCGATGCGGCTCGCCGCCGCGAGCGCCTTCTCGCGCTGGACCGCGTGCAGCGCGTCGAGCGTCTCGCCGCGGCTGAAGTAGTAGGAGATCGACGAGGGGATCAGGAGCGCGCCGGTCACCAGCGCGAGGATCAGCACGAAGTACTTGCGGAACAGCCGGCTCGTGCCGGGACGACGGACGCGGGCGGGCGTCGCGTCGGCGAGCGGCGGTTCGCCGACGCGCGAGGCTTGAGGGGGAACGGCCGGAACGTCCATCGTCGCCGTCAGCCGGAAGCGCCGCGGAGGCATGCAAGCGCCGTCGACGGGTCGCCGCGTCGCGGCGCCGCGGCATCGCCATGAGAGGCGCGCGAGGGCACAGGCGCGGGGCCGGGCGCCGCAGTCGTGGACGAAGGCTCGTACCGGGACATGGGGGTGACCGCTTGCGTCCGGGGCCGGGAGCGGCGCCCGCGGCGTCCATGATGGCAGATCACCCCCGGAAGCGGGGGTGCCGCCTCGCCCGGGGGCGATGGGAGCCGAACCGGTTGACCGTTGTCAAGGGAAGGTGCCACCGCACCCGCGCGACGGCGCGCTTTGGCATACTGCACCCGTGACCTCCCGTCGCCGCCTCCGTCACCTCGTCGCGCTCGTCGCGGCGCTGGCGATCGTCGTCGCCCAGTCGGCGTCGCTGGCGTTCGCGTGCACGCGCGCGGTCGACGCGTTCCCGGGCCAGGCCGTCGCGATGGCGCCGTGCGCGCAGCACCACGCCGCGGACGCTGCGCCACCCGGCTCGGGAATGAACAACCTGTGCGAGGTGCACTGCCAGGCCGCGTCGCCGCCCTCCGCCGGCATCGAGGCGATCGCTCCGCCGCCGGCGTTGTCGTTCACGTTCGACGCTCCCCTCGTGGTGTGCGCCGGCGAGCCGGCGTCCGCCCCCGACGCCCGCAGCAGCGGTCCACCGCCGCGCTCCCGGTACTGCCGCCTCCAGCTCTAGGCCTCCGCTGACGTCGCCGGCCGGCGCGCGTGCGCCGGCGCCGCATCGCCAGTCCAGGAGGTTCCATGCATTCACCGTGCCTTGCCCCGGGACACCCGGGGACCCCGCTGCCGCGCGCACGCGCCATCGTCCTCGCGATCGCCCTGCTGGTCTCGCACGCGGGCGGCGCGACCGCGCAAGGCGTGCCCCTCACGCTCGCGGCGGCCGAGCGAATCGCCCTCGACCGATCGCCACAGCTCGTCGCGCAGGCCGCGCTCGCGGACGCGGCGCGTGAGATGTCCGGCCCGGCGGGCTCGCTGCCCGATCCGCGCCTGATCGCGGGTCTCGAGAACGTGCCGACCGAGGGCGCCGACCGCTGGCGCCTCGACCGCGACCCGATGACGATGGCGCGCATCGGCGTGATGCAGGACTTCCCCGGCGGCGACAAGCGGCGCCTGCGCGCCGAGCGCGCGACGCTCGACGCTGCGCGCAACGAGGTCGCCGGCGAAGTCGCCGCGCTGGCCGTGCGACGCGAGGTCGCGGCCGCGTGGCTCTCGCGCCACTATGCCGAGCGCCAGGCGGGCATCGTCGCCGCGCAGATCGCCGAGGCGAAGTTGCAAGGCGACACCGCGACCGCTCTCTACCGCGCCGGGCGCGGCGCACAGCAGGACGTGCTGATGGCGTCGCAGCTCACCGTCGAGCTCGCCAACCGCGCGACCGAGGCGTCGCTCGCTGCGGAGCGGGCGCGCCTCGCGCTCGCGCGCCATCTCGGCGCGGAGGCCGACCGCCCGCTCGCCGCGCCTCCCGACGTGCTCGCGCTGCCCGATGCCGTCGCACGCATCGTTGACGTCGACCGCCAGCCGGAGGTCCGCCTCGCGCAGGCGCAGGAATCGGTGCTCGGCGCCGACGCCGATCTGGCCGGCGCGGCGAAGCGTCCCGACTGGAGCGTCGAGCTCACCTACGGCATCCGCAAGCCCGAGTTCGGCAACATGCTGTCGCTGATGGTGCGCGTCGACCTGCCCTGGTCGCCCGGCACGCGGCAGGAGCGCGAGCAGTCGGCCAAACTGAAGGAGCGCGACGCTGCGCGGGCGCAGCGCGAGGACCTGCGCCGTGCGCGCGAGGCGGAGGTGCGCCAGATGCTCGCCGAATGGGAGGCGATGCGCGTGCAGGCCTTGCGCACGCGGGACGAATGGGTCCCGCTCGCCGAGCGCCGCGTCGAGGCCGCGCTCTCGGCGTACCGCGGCGGTTCGGGTCCGCTCGCG
>DATLIR010000033.1:0-9628 GCA_035539315.1 Casimicrobiaceae bacterium | reverse complement strand
GTCACGCTGCGCCCGGCGCGCGCGCTCAAGCCCGCGTCGTGCTCGAAGCCAGGCTGCGGCGCGAGCGACACGAGCTCGTGGGTCCCGTCGAACACCGTGCGGCAATGACCGCAGCGCACCTGCCCCGCCTTGAGCGCCAGTTGCTGAGGCGTCACGCGGAAGATGGTCTTGCAGCCGGGACAGCGCGTGTATTGTTCTTCGGCCATCACCTGTGTGTCCCTCCGGCGCGCCGGAAACGGCCCCCCCACGTTCCGTTTCCAGGTTCATGAACCTGGCAACGAAGCGCGCTCATGCTCGCGTACCCGCGAGCAGCACCCAGCCCTCGAGACTGCGCCAGGCGCCGAGTGTAAACCACGGCGCGTAGGCGTCGGCCACCTCGTCGGCCTGCGCGTCGAGGATGCCGGAGAGCGCGATGCGGCCGCCGTCGGCCGTGCGCGCCGCGAGCGCGGGCGCGAGCAGGATCAGGGGATGCGCGAGGATGTTGGCGACGACGACGTCGCAGCGGACTAAACGCAGCCGCCCGGGCGCGACGAAGCGAACGTCGACGCCGTTCGCCCGCGCGTTCACCGCGCTCGCGACCAATGCCTGCGGATCGATGTCGGTGCCGGCCACCGCGCGCGCACCGAGCTTCGCCGCCGCGATCGCGAGGATGCCCGATCCGCAGCCGTAGTCGAGCACCGTGTCGCCGCGCGCGAGCGTCGCGCGCAGCCACTCGAGGCACAGCCTCGTCGTCGGATGCGAGCCGGTGCCGAACGCCATCCCCGGATCCAGGCGCAGCACGATCCCGCCGGACACCGGCGGCTCGCACCAGGTCGGCACGACATGGAAGTCGTCCGCGATCGCGATCGGACCGAACTGCGCCTGCGTCGCGCGCACCCAGTCGCGGTCGGCGACCTCGCGCGATTCGACCAGCGGCCGCGGCTCGCCGAGGTCGCGCGCGGTGCGCGCGACCAGCGCCTCGGCATCGATCGTCGCCGCGAACAGTGCCTCGATGCGCGAGACCGCCCAGTACGGCGCGGCGTCGCCGCCGGGTTCGCCGTAGACCGGTGCTTCGCCGGGCGTGCCGGCCGCAGGATCCGACACGTCGACCGACAGCGCGCCCGCGTCGAGCAGCGCGTCCGACCAGCGGTCGGCGCGCGTGGCGTCGGTGTCGAAGCGCACGGAGCGGAAGGGCACTGCAGCGGGATGAAGCGAAAATGGAAGATGAAAAACGGAAAATGGAGAATGGGGAACGATGCGCGCTCCCGGCCCAGGTCGGCTTACGCCGATCGAAGCGTCGCCAAGTTCACCTCACGTCCGCCGGCGCCGTCCCGACTCACGATCTTCCATTTTCATTCTCCCCATTCCCTTCCCCTCATCTCTTCGCGATCTTCTCCTCGAGGTAGTGGATCGACGTGCCGCCGCGCACGAACGCCTCGTCGGTCAGGAGATCCTGGTGCAGCGGGATGTTGGTGCGGATGCCCTCGACCACCATCTCGGAGAGCGCGATGCGCATGCGCGCGATCGCCTGCTCGCGCGTGTCGCCGTACGCGATCACCTTGCCGACCATCGAGTCGTAGTAGGGCGGCACCAGGTAGTTCGAGTAGACGTGCGAATCGACGCGGATGCCGGGGCCGCCGGGCGCGTGGTAGCTCGTGATGCGACCCGGCGAGGGCACGAAAGTGTAGGGGTCCTCGGCGTTGATCCGGCATTCGATCGCATGCCCGCGGCGCACGATGTCGCGCTGGCGGAACGCGAGCTTGTGCCCGGCGGCCACGCGGATCTGCTGCTGCACGATGTCGATGCCGGTGGTCGCCTCGGTGACGGGATGCTCGACCTGCACGCGCGTGTTCATCTCGATGAAGAAGAACTCGTCGTCCTGGAACAGGAACTCGAACGTGCCGGCGCCGCGGTACCCGATCTTGCGGCACGCCTCGGCGCAGCGGTCGCCGATGCGCGTCAACAGGCGCGCCGGGATCCCGGGCGCAGGCGCCTCCTCGATGATCTTCTGGTGGCGGCGCTGCATCGAGCAGTCGCGCTCGCCGAGCCACAACGCGTTCTTGTGCTCGTCGGCGAGCACCTGGATCTCGATGTGCCGCGGCGTCGTCAGGAACTTCTCCATGTAGACGGTCGCGTTGCCGAACGCGGAGAGCGCCTCCCCGCGCGTGAGCGACACCGCGGACAGGAGCGCAGCCTCGGTGTGCACGACGCGCATGCCGCGCCCGCCGCCGCCGCCCGCCGCCTTGATGATCACCGGGTAGCCGACGGTGCGCGCGATCTTGACGATCTCCTTGGGGTCGTCGGGCAGCGCGCCCTCGGAGCCGGGGACGCACGGAACGCCGGCCTTCTGCATCGCGACCTTGGCGCTCACCTTGTCGCCCATCAGCCGGATCGTGTCGGGGCGCGGTCCGATGAACACGAAACCCGAGCGCTCGACCTTCTCGGCGAAGTCCGCGTTCTCCGAGAGGAAGCCGTAGCCCGGATGCACCGCCTGCGCGTCGGTGACCTCGGCCGCGGCGATGATCGCCGGGATGTTGAGGTAGCTCAGCGCCGAGGGCGGCGGCCCGATGCATACCGACTCGTCGGCGAGGCGCACGTACTTGGCGTCCCGGTCCGCTTCCGAATGCACGACGACGGTCTTGATCCCGAGCTCGCGGCACGCGCGCTGCACGCGCAGCGCGATCTCGCCGCGGTTGGCGATCAGGATCTTGTCGAACAGCTTGTCGGGCTTGGGCGTGGGCACGAGCTAGGGGCGGCGGCGAAACGCGATGGCGCGCCACGGTGCGTAGCGGGCCACTCCCCGTGATGCGACGAGGCGGGGAAATGCCCCGCACCTGCGGCGCGACGGCTTCGGTGCACCGGCTCCCTCGCCCCGCGCCAGCGGGGAGAGGGCTGGGGTGAGGGGCATCACGCGATCACGAACAGCGGCTGGCCGAACTCGACCGGCTGGCCGTTCTCGACCAGGATCGCCTTCACGATGCCGGCCTTGTCGGACTCGATCTCGTTCATCAGCTTCATCGCTTCGATGATGCAGAGCGCGTCGCCTTCCTTGACCGTGTCGCCGATCTCGATGAACGGCTTCGCGCCGGGAGAGCCGGCGCGATAGAAGGTCCCCACCATCGGGCTCTTCACCAGGTGGCCTTCGGGCGCGTGCGACGCGGGCGCCTCGGCATTGGGCACCGACCCCGTCTGGGTCGAGGGCACGTGAACGTGTGCCCCGAGCCCCTGCGGGCCCTGCGTCGCGGGCGCGTAGGACGAGCCGGAGGCGACGGCGCGCGTAATCCGCACGCGCTCCTCGCCTTCCTGGATCTCGAGCTCCGCGATCCCGGACGTCTCGACCAGGTCGATCAGCGTCTTCAGCTTGCGTAGGTCCATGATCGTCAGCCGGCGAGCGCGGCGGGCGCGGGGTCGTCCGAAGGACGAAAGGCGCGCAGTTTGCCGCCGATGCCGGCAAATTGTCCAGTGTTGACGGCAGGATCGATGCGTGATCGCGGAAGGCGGTACCCGCGGGCGTTACGGGGCGCGGCGCGGGAGGCCCGGAATGGCGCGAGCCGCCGGGCGGCCTGCCGCCAGGCGCTGTGGCGGTGCGGACCACGCCTGGACCGATCCGACGCCGCCCGATCGGGCGACGATGGGGCCCATTCGAGGGGAAAGGTCAGGACGACAATTGCCTGAGAATGGCGTCGAGTTGCGCTTCCTTGAGGGGGCCGAGCTGCGTGTGGGCGACGTGCCCCTGGCGGTCGACGATCACCGTGAACGGCAACGCCATGATCGCGTTGCCGTAGGTCTTCGACAGCTCCATCGCGCCGAACCCGCCGATCAGCGTCGGGTAGTTGAGCTTGAGGTCCTGCGCGAACGGCCGGACCTTGTCGACGCTGTCGACCGCGATGCCGACGAACTGGACGCCCTGCGCCCCGCGCTCCTGCTGGAAGCGCATGAACATCGGCATCTCCTCGCGGCAGGGCGCGCACCAGGTCGCCCAGAAATTCACGACGAGGACCTTGCCCTTCCATTGGGCGAGCGATTGCTCGGTACCGTCGGGGTCCGGAAGCGAGACTCCGAGGAGCGCGGTGGCGGGAAGTCCCGTGGCCGGCGGGCCGAAGTACGGTGATTGCCCGACCCACAAGCCCGCGACCAACGCGGCCGCCGCGCCCACGCCGATCAAGAGGGTTCGGCGCGCAGGTGTCATCAGCCGGGGCCTGCAGTGAGAGTGGGCACTTGCATCGGTTCAGTTGAAGAACGGCTTGCGCGGCGGCGTGGCCTCGGTCGCGGGGGTGGGTCCCGCCCCGGCCGCGGGCAGCGCCAGCGTCACCCGCTGGAGTTGCGGCGGATAGCACACGCCGGCGTCGGCGCAGCCTTGCGAATCGACGACCAGCGTGACCTCCTGGCCCGGCGTGGCGGCGGCGAGCGGCACCTTGACCACGACGAGCCCGCGGTAGGTCGTCACCTTGCCGAAGAACTCGTCCTCGTGGGGCTTGCCCGGCGGGAGCGCGGGCGCGCCGACGCCCACCGAGGCGGGCTCGACGGCGAAGCGCAGCTTGTCCCGGTACAGGTAGTAGCCGTCCTCGACGTTGAACCGCACCTCGAGCATCTTCGCGTCGAGCGCGCGCGCCGACAGCCGGAACGCCTGCTCGGCCGGCAGGAGCTTCGGGCCGGCCGCGTCCGCGGCGAGGGCCGACGCGACGAGCACGATGCCGGCCCAGGCGGCGAGGGCGTCAGGCCGGGCGCGTCTCGGCGTCGATCCAGGCGAGGTAGGCGGGAAGCGCATCGGTGAAGGGGACCGCGACGATCTCGGGAAGTTCGTAGGGATGGCGCTCGCGGATCGCTTGCTCGAGGGCCGGGAAGGCATCGGCCCGCGTCTTGATCGCGACCGGGATCTCGGTGGCGGTTTCGACGCGGCCGCGCCAGTGATAGAGTGACTCGACAGGCGCGCCGATCTGCACGCAGGCGGCGAGTCGCGCCTCGACGAGATCGCGCGCCATGCGCCGCGCGCCCTCGACGTCGGGCAGGCTCGTCAGCACCAGGATCGCCGCGGCCGGCAAGGAGCTTCCCATGCGTTTTCTCGCCGTCGCGATTGTACTGACTTTCCCGATCCTCGATCTGGTCGCGACGGCGCGCTTCGCGCGCCTGACCGGCATCCCGATGTGGGTTTGGCTGTTCGGCGGCCTGATCGCGGGCGTCGCGCTCCTGCGCAACGAGCGCGTCGTGTTTCGCGCGCGCACGGTGGCGGCGATGCACGGCGAGGCGTCGATCCTGCGCGGCATGCTCGACAGCGGCCGCAAGGTGCTCGCCGGCTTCCTATTCCTCCTGCCCGGCGTCATGAGCGACCTCATCGGCCTGGGCTTGCTGCTCCTGCCGATCAACGTCGGGCGCGGGATGCGGACCGAAGCTGCGTCCGGATCGATCGACGGGGATTTTCGCCGGATCGAGTAGGCCGCCCGCTGGACGGTGGCGTTGCGCGCCGCCACGCGCACGTCGTGTCGTACGAGACCCGCGTCCCCGCGTCGGGCGGCGCGCAGCGTCTGCTCGAACGCGCCACCCGCAACCCCACCTATTTCATGCGGTCGAGGATCGTGGGATGCGCCTTGCCCGCGCGCGCGTACGCCCACGCCATCATCGCGATGCCCGCCACGATCATCGGCACGGACAGCCACTGCCCCATCGTGAGGCCGTAGGCGAGCAGTCCGAGGTACGCGTCGGGCTCGCGCGCGTATTCGGCGACGAAGCGCATCGTGCCGTAGCCCAGCAGGAACAGGCCGGACACCGCGCCCATCGGCCGCGGGCGGTTCGCGAACGACCACAGGATCACGAACAGGAGCACGCCCTCGAGCGCGAACTGGTAGAGCTGCGACGGGTGACGCGCCAGCGTGTCGACCTGCGGGAACACCATCCCCCAGTCCGCGTGGGTCGGGCGGCCCCACAGCTCGCCGTTGATGAAGTTGCCGAGGCGCCCGGCCGCGAGGCCGAGCGGCACCAGCGGCGCGACGAAGTCGGTGACGTCGAGCCAGCGCTTGCGCCGCTTGCGCGCGTACAGCCACAAGGCGACGAGCACGCCGAGCATGCCGCCGTGGAAGCTCATGCCGCCCTGCCACACCGCGACGATCTCGAGCGGGTGGTCGAGGAAGTAGAGCGGCTTGTAGAACAGCACGTAGCCCAGGCGCCCGCCGAGGATCACGCCGAACACGCCGTAGAACAGCATGTCGTCCACATCGTGTGCGCGCCAGCCGGTCAGCATGTTGCGGCGCGCGCGAATGCGGCCGAGCACGATCACCAGCACGAACGCGACGACGTACATGAGCCCGTACCAGCGGACCGCGAGCGGGCCGAGCTGCAGCGCGACCGGGTCGAATTGGGGATGGACGAGCGTCATCTCGGGGAGCGAAGGGTCGAGGCGGCGCGCGCCTCGGCGATGAACGCGCGCGTGAGCGGCGAGTCGTCCGAGGCGCGCCACGCGAGGCCGATCTCGACGCGTGGGGCACGCTCCGCCAGTGCGCGGTATACCACACCATCGCGGCGCAGGTGCTCGAGCGAGGCGGGCACCAGCGCGACCCCCATCCCGCCGGCGACGAGGCTGACGATCGTCTGCATCTGGATCGCCTCCTGCCCTACGCGCGGCACGAAGCCCGCCTGCCGGCACAGCGCGACGATCGCGTCGTGCAAATCCGGCGCCACGTCGCGCGGGAACAGGATGAACGGCTCGCGGGCGAGCGAGCGCAGCGGCACGCGCGGCGGCCAGCGGCGTCGCGCGGGCAGCGCGGCGATCATCCGCTCGCGGTGGAGCGGCACGTAGGCGAGCGCAGGATCGGCGGGGCCCGGGATCAGGAAGCCGACGTCGAGCTCGCCGGCGGCGAGCGCGGGCAGCTGCACGTCCGACGTCGCCTCGCGCAGCACGAGTCGCACGCCCGGCCGCCGCGCGCGAAACGCGGGCACCTGGCGCGGCAGCACGTTGTACGCCGCGGTGCTGACGAAGCCGATCGTGAGCGTGCCGGCCGCGCCGGCCGCGTACTGCCGCGCGCCCTCGCGGAACGCCTGCGCGTCGCGCAGCAGGCGGCGAGCCTCCGGCAGCAGCGCCGCGCCCGCGCCGGTCAGGCCGACGCCGCGCGTGCCGCGCACGAACAGCGGCGTGCCGAGCTCCTCCTCGAGCGCGCGAATCGCGCGCGACAGCGGCGGCTGCGCGATGTGCAACGCCGCGGCGGCGCGACCGAAGTTGAGCGCGTCGCCGACGGCGACGAAGTAGCGCAGGTGGCGCAACTCCATGGCTAGATCATACCTGTCAGGTATCGGAGTGGCCACATTATGTATTGGACGGTATGACGCCCGCGGTCCCAGACTGGGTGTCGCGCCCCTTCCGGCCCTTGATGCCCATGCCGCACGCCGCAGCGTCGTCCCGCCGCCTCGCCTACGCCGCGCTGGTGCTGACCGCGCTCCTGTGGGCGAGCAGCGCGGTCACCGCGCGCGGCCTGCTCGACACGCTGGCGCCGGCATGGCTGACCGCGCTCCGCTGGTGCGTGGTGCTGGCGTGCCTCGTGCCGTTCGCGTGGCGCGAGCGCGCGGCGATCGCGCACGCCTGGCGCCACGACCTGCGCGCCCTGGCGGTGTTCGCGCTGGTCGGCTTCGCGCCGCAGACCTGGCTCGTGTACCTGGGGCTGGTCGGCACCTCGGCGATCAACCTGGGCCTGCTCAACTCGGCGATCCCGGTGCTGATCGTCGTCGTCGCCGCGCTGCTGCACCACCGCCGCCCGCGCCCGCTCGAGCTGACCGGTCTCGCGCTCTCGCTCACCGGCGTCGTCGTCATCGTCGCGCGCGGCGAGCTCGCGACGCTGGCCTCGCTCGCCGTCAACGGCCACGACCTGGTGATCCTCGCAGGGATGGCGGTGTGGGCGTACTACACGGTGCGGCTCGCCCGACGGAGCAATGCGCTCTCGTTTCCCGCCTTCATGTTCGCCGCCGGGACGCTCGGGCTCGCGATGATCGTGCCGGCGATCGCGTGGGAAGGGCTCGCCGGCCGGATCGCCGCGCCCGCGCCCTCCGCGTGGCTCGGCGTCGTCTACCTCGGCGTCCTGCCGACGCTGGTGGCGATGCTGCTGTTCGCGCACGGGATCAGGCGCGTGGGCCCGGTGCAGGCGGGCCTGTTCACGCATCTGGTGCCGGTGTTCGCCGCGCTGCTCGCGACGCTGCTGCTCGGCGAGCGGCTGCACGCCTTCCACGCGGCCGGCTTTGCGCTCGTCGCCGGCGGCGCGATCCTCGGATGCCTGCGGCCCGAGTCGACGCTCGCCGACGCGAAGCTCGCGCTGGCGGGCGGCGCCGCGCGCGACCGCGGCGCCTGACCGGAGCGCCGCCGCGGCGTAGAATCGCGCCCCTCCGCTCGTCTCGACTGGAACCGACGCCATGGTGCTCAACCGCCGCTCCCGCCTCATCACCCACGGCGTCGCCCGCTCGCCCAACCGCGCGATGCTGCGCGCCGTCGGCTTCGGCGACGACGACTTCGACAAGCCGATCGTCGGCGTCGCCAACGGGCATTCGACGATGAACCCGTGCAACGCCGGCATCCAGCCGCTGGTCGACCGCGCGATGGACGCGCTCAAGGCCGCCGGCGCGATGCCGCAGGTGTTCGGCGTGCCGACCGTCACCGACGGCATCGGCATGGGCACCGAGGGCATGAAGTACTCGCTGGTCTCGCGCGAGGTGATCGCCGACGCGATCGAGACCAGCGTCAACGGCCAGTGCATGGACGGCGTGCTGGTCGTGGGCGGGTGCGACAAGAACATGCCCGCCGGCGCGATCGCGATGGCGCGCATCAACGTGCCGTCGATCTACGTCTATGCGGGCACGATCAAGCCCGGCCACTGGAAGGGCCAGGCGCTCACCATCGTCTCGGCGTTCGAGGCGGTGGGCGCGTACGCCGCGGGGAAGCTGGACAAGGCCGACTACGACGGCGTCGAGCGCAACGCCTGCCCGTCGGTCGGCGCGTGCGGCGGGATGTTCACCGCCAACACGATGAGCTCGTCGTTCGAAGCGCTCGGGATCTCGCTCCTCGGCAGCTCGCAGATGGCCTCGCCCGACGCCGAGAAGGCGGACTCCGCGGAAGCGAGCGCCAAGGTGCTGGTCGAGGCGATCCGCCGCGATCTCAAGCCGCGCGACATCATCACGCGCCGCTCGATCGAGAACGCGATCGCGCTGGTGATGGCGACCGGCGGCTCGACCAATGCGGTGCTGCACTACCTCGCGATCGCGTCGGCCGCGGGCGTCGCGTGGACGATCGACGACTTCGAGCGCGTGCGCCTGCGCGTGCCGGTGCTCTGCGACCTCAAACCGTCGGGCCGCTACGTCGCGACCGACTTCCATCGCGCAGGCGGCGTCCCGCAGGTCCTGAAGATGCTGCTCGACCACGGCATCCTGCACGGCGACTGCATGACCATCACCGGGCGCACGATGGGCGAGGAGCTGGCCGAGGTGCCCGCGGCGCCGCGCGCCGACCAGGACGTCATCCGGCCGTGGGACAAGCCGATGTACGCGCAAGGCCACCTCGCGATCCTCAAGGGCAACCTCGCGCCCGAAGGCTGCGTCGCCAAGATCACCGGCCTCAAGAATCCGTCGATCACCGGACCCGCGCGCGTGTTCGACTCGGAGCCGCAGTGCATGGACGCGA
>DATLIR010000032.1:0-11877 GCA_035539315.1 Casimicrobiaceae bacterium | reverse complement strand
CGCGGAAGGCATCGGCATCGGTCCGGAGACGCGATTCACGGGCAAGATCAACAAGGTCCTGCTCGAGGTCCGGTGAAAACGCGAAAGGCGACATGAACACTTCACAGGTTGTATCGCTGTCCTTTGCCGTGATGCTCATCGCCGGATGCGGCACGCGGCCCGTGAACCCGCCTATCGCACAGATCAGTCCCGAAGCCGGCTACAGTCTCGAGACGCGTCAGGCGGTCAGCGCGAACAACAAGGAGAACCTGGTCATCCTCGCGTTCTCGGGAGGAGGCACGCGAGCCGCCGCGTTCTCGTACGGGGTCCTGGAGTTCCTTCGAAAGACGGAGGTCGTCGCGGCGAACGGCGCGCGCGTCCGCCTGCTCGACGCGATCGACGTCATCACGGGCGTGTCGGGAGGCAGCTTCACGGCGCTCGCCTATGGACTGTACGGCGACAAGCTGTTCGACGACTACGAGCAGCGTTTCCTTAAGCGGAACGTCCAGGGCGAGCTCATCGCGCGCGCCATGAGCCCGCGCTACTGGGGCGACCTCTCGTCGGAGGGCTGGGGTCGCTCGGAGCTGGCGTCGCAGCTGTACGACGAGATCCTGTTCAACGGCGCGACCTTCGGCGACCTCAACAGGGGCAAGGGCCCATTGATCGTGGCGTCCGCGACGGACATCTCGACCGGCTCGCGCTTCGTCTTCCAGCAGGGGTTGTTCGACATCATCTGCTCGGATCTCAATGCGGTGCCGCTTTCCCGCGCCGCGGCGGCTTCCTCGGCCGTGCCTGTCGTGCTGTCGCCGATCACGTTCAGGAACTATGGCGGCACGTGCAACTCATCGCTTCCCGCGTGGACGAAGTCCTTCCTCGACAGCGACAACCCGCCTCGCCCCGCCGCGCGAGCGATACGCTCGATCAGGAACGCGCAGGCCTATGGCGACGGGGCGCGCCGGCCCTACATCCACCTCGTCGACGGCGGCGTCTCGGACAACCTCGGGATGCGAGCCGTGCTCGATACGCTGGAGGTGCTCCAAGCGCTGAACGAGGCCGGCTTGCCGACGCCGCTGGACGGCGCGAAGCGGATCATCATCTTCGTCGTGAACTCGCTCTCCTCGCCTCCGACGAACTGGGACGAGTCGTACAGTCCTCCCGGAACCGCCGACATCCTGCTCAAGTCCGCGGGCACGCCGATCGACGCGTTCTCGTACGAGACGATCGAGTCGGTGAAGGACACGGCGGCGCGCTGGTCCACGATGCGGCTGATCCGCAATTCGGCCGCATTCGCCGCCAACAAGGACCCCGCGGTGGCGGCCGCGTTGCGTGTCCCGGCCGCCGAGATCTACGCGATCGACGTCTCGTTCTCGGCGCTGAGGGACAAGAGCGAGCTCGACTTCCTGAACCGTCAGCCGACGTCGTTCGTGCTCGAGCCCGAGGCCGTCGATCGCCTGCGTGCCGCGGGCGGGGCGATCATCCGCGACTCGCCCGAGTTCAAGCGCCTGCTGAAGGATCTCGGCGCGCGGATCGTCGACGCACCCGCTGCACCGCGCTAGTGACCGGTCACAGCCGCCGCCGCATCCGCGGATCGAGTGTGTCGCGCAACCCGTCGCCCAGGAGGTTGACTGCGAGTATGGTCAGCGCCAGCACGATCCCCGGGTAGAGGATCGTGTGCGGATAGACGCGGAACAGCGTGCGCCCCTCCGCCATGATGTTGCCCCAGGTCGGCGTCTCGGGCGGAATGCCGACACCGAGGAACGACAGGATCGCTTCGATGAGGATCGCCGACGCGGCGATGTAGGTCGCCTGCACGATCAGCGGCGGCACGGTGTTGGGCAGGATGTGTCGCACGACCAGCGCGAGCCCCGGCGTGCCCGCCGCGACGGCGGCCTCGACGTAGGGCTCCTCGCGCACCGACAGCACCACCGAGCGCACCAGCCGCACGACGCGCGGTACCTCGGGCACGACGATCGCCACGACGACCGCGACGAGCCCGGCCGACGACAGCGACACCAGCGCGATCGCGAGCAGGATCGCCGGGATTGCCATGAGCCCGTCCATGAAGCGCATGACGATGCCATCGAGCCAGCGCACGTAGCCCGCGACAAGGCCGATCGCCAGCCCGAGCGCGACGCTGATCAGCGCGACCAGCGCTCCGACGGCGAGCGACGTGCGCGCGCCGTAGACCACGCGCGTGTAGACGTCGCGCCCGAGCGAATCGGTGCCGAGCCAGTGGCGCAGCTCGCGCTTGCTTCCGTCGTCCGCACGCACAGTCTCGACCGCGCCCGGCGTCTTGTTGCGAAACGCCGGGTTGATCGCGGCAGGGTCGAGCGACGTGAGCAGCGGCGCCGCGAGGCCCGCGAGCGCGATCAGGCAGAGGATCACGACGCCCGCGACGACGGTCGGCGTGTGCCACGCGCGCGCGAACGCGCCGGCCACGCTGCCGCGCGTCGCGACGATGCCACCTTCCAGCGGGATGATCAGGTCGCTCAATAGCGGATCCGCGGATCGAGGAACGTGTAGGCGACGTCGACCAGCAGGTTCAGCAGCACGTAGACCAGCGAGAACAGCAGGATCACCGCCTGCACCGTCGGGTAGTCGCGCGCGAGCACCGCGTCGACGGTGAGCCGGCCCAGGCCGGGAATGCTGAAGACGCTCTCGGTGACGACGACGCCGCCGATCAGGAGTGCGGCGCCGATGCCGATCACCGTGACGATCGGTACCGCGGCGTTGCGCAGCGCGTGGCGCATGAGCACGGTCGAGCGCGGCAACCCCTTGGCGCGCGCGGTGCGGATGTAGTCCTCCCCGAGCACCTCCAGCACGCTGGTGCGAGTGATGCGGGCGATCAGCGCGATGTAGATCACCGACAGCGTCAGCGACGGCAGGACGAGCCGCTGCAGGAATCCCCCGACGCCGTCGCGCAGCGGCTGGTAGCCCTGCACGGGCAGCCACGCGAGCTCGATCGCGAACACGTAGATCAAGACGTAGCCGATCACGAACACCGGCACCGAGAAGCCCAGCACCGAGAAGCCCATCACGACGCGGTCGACCCAGGTGCCCTGCTTGTACGCGGCCACCACGCCGAGCGGCACCGCGACGACGATCGACCAGACGAGCGTCAGGGTCGCCAGCGCGAGCGTGGGCTCGAGCCGGTCGGCGACGAGCGACGCGACGGTCTTCTTGAAGAAGAACGACTCGCCCAGGTCGCCGCGGGCGAGGTTGCCGATCCAGATCGCGAACTGCTCGACGATCGGTCGGTCGAGGCCGAGCTTGTCGCGGATGCCGGCGATGTCGGCGGACGTCGCCGCCGCGCCCGCGATGATCGACGCCGGGTCGCCCGGCGTCAGGCGCAGCATCGAGAACACCAGCACCGCGACGATCGCCATCACGGGGATCGTCGCGAGCAGGCGGCGGGCCAGGAAACCGATCATCCGCGATGCCGGTTCGCGGGGGACAGATTCCGGGTCAGATGCGGGGTCATATTCCGAATCTGACCCCTCGTCCGACCCCTGAATTGCGCGATCATCGGCGACGCCGCTGCGGGTCCGGCTTCAGTCTGACGACGTTCGTCCGACTGACGTCGGACCCACAACCACGGCTCAGCCCTTGGTCACGTTCCAGAACACCGTTACCGGTGCGGTCACGACGCCGTTGACGTTCTTGCGCATCGCCGCCGGCTGGTACCACTGGCCGAGCGGGATGTGGCCCGGGTTCTGCGCCCAGCGCATCTGCACCGCTTCGGCGATCGCCTTCTGCTTGCCCGGGTCGGTCTCGCGCGCGTACTGGTCGCGCAGCTTCTCCATCTCGGCGTCGCAGGGCCAGCCGAACAGCGCCTTGTCGCAGCTCGAGTTGAGGAACGCCGTCATCACCGGGTTCAGCACGTCGGCGGACACCCACGAGGTCAGGAACGCATGCCAGCCGCCGGCCTGCGGCGGATCCTTCTTCGCGCGGCGCGCAACCACGCTCTGCCAGTCCATCGACTGCATGTCGACCTTGAAGCCGGCTCGCTCCATCAGGCTCTTCGCCACCGGCGCGAGGTTGGTCAGCACCTGCAGGTCGGTCGAGTGCATCAGCACGATCGGCGTGCCGTCGTAGCCCGCTTCCTGCAGCAGCGCGCGCGCCCGCGCGAAATTGGACTCGAGCAGCCCCTCGGTGCCCTTGGTGGTCTCGAGCGGCGTGCCGCACACGAACATCGCCTTGCAGGTCTTGTAGTACTCGGCGTCGCCGATCACGGCCTTCAGGAAGTCCTCCTGGTTGAACGCGTAGAGCAGCGCCTGCTTGACCTTCGGGTTGTCGAACGGCCTGGCGGTCGAGTTGAAGCGGAACGCGTACTGGTTGCCGAGCGGATTGGTGTCGAGCAGCTTGAGGTTGGCGTCCTTCTTGACGATCGGCATCAGGTCGTGCGCCGGCTGCTCGATGTAGTCGACCTCGCCCGCGATCAGCGCATTGATGGCGGTCTGCTGGTCGGCGATCACGCGCCACTCGACGCGGTCGACCTTGACGACCTTGCCGCCGGCCATCCCCGACGGCGGCTCGCTGCGCGGCCGGTACCTGTCGAACTTGACGTACACCGCCTTGTCGCCAGGCTTCCATTCCTCCTTGCGGAACACGAACGGGCCGCTGCCCGTGAAGTCGGTGATCTGCGTATTGGGATCGGTCTCGGCGACGCGCTTGGGCATCATGAACGGCGCAGCCGACGACGGCTTGCCGAGTCCGCCCAGCACCAGGCCGGTCGGCGACGTCAGGTTGATGCGGAACGTCTTCGCGTCGACGACCTGGAAGTCCTTGACGAAGGTCATCATCTTCTGGCCGGTCGCGTCCTTCGCGCCCCAGCGCTTGATCGACGCGACGCAGTCCTCGGCCGTCACCGGCGTGCCGTCGTGCCACAGGAGGCCGTCGCGCAACGTGATCGTGTAGACCAGGCCGTCCTGGCTGACCGCGCTCGACTGCGCCATCTGCGGCTGGATGCGTCCGTTCGCGTCGGTCGCGAACAGCGTGTCGTAGATCATGTAGCCGTGGTTTCGCGTGATGTACGCGGTCGTCCAGATCGGGTCGACGATCTTCAGGTCCGAGTGCATCACGACGCGCAGCGTCGACTGCGCCAGCGCGGGCGCGGGCGCGACGAGCGGCAGGGCGGCGAGCAGGGCGGCGGCGATCAGGCGGCGGGCGGCCATAAGGACTCTCCGGCGGGAAAAGGGGGAAGCGACGCGCTACGGTAGCGCAAAAGCGCCGATGCGCGGTAGCGATCCTACGCCGGGTCGACCGGCAGCCGCGCGGCCATGCCGGCGCGCGCCTCGATCGCCTCGCCCGCGGCGAAGCACAGGTCCTCGCGGAAGCGCGGCGCGACGACCTGCACGCCGACCGGAATGCCGTCGGCGACTCCGGTCGCGACCGCCAGGCCGGGCAGCCCCAGGACCGGCAGCGCCATCATCGTGGCGCACTCTCGCCACACGCGCTCGGTCCGCGCGGCGCTTTCGATGTCGAAACCGACGGCGTAGGCGGGCACCGCGCAGATCGGCGCGAGCACCAGCGGCGTGCGCTCGAGCGCGAGCCACCAGTCGCGCTGCAGCTTCGTGCGTCGCGCGAGCGCCCGGAGGTGATCGGGCGCGGAGAGATCGGGCGCGAGCGCGGCGAGGTGGGCCATCGCGATGCGGATGCCGTCGTCGCCGTCGCGCTCGAAGTCGGCCCGCTGGAAATGCCGGAACTCGGGGACGTGCATCTCGAACCACAGGCGGGCGGCCGCGGTGAATCCGGGGGTCTCGTCGTCGACGACCTCGTAGCCCGCCTCGGAGAGCCAGCGGACGGCGTCGTCCAGCGCTCGCGCGATCGGCGCCGACGGCGCGACGCCGTCGAGCTGCGATGCCTCGCGCACGACGGTTACGCGCCGCGGCAGCGACGGACCGTCGAGCGGCACCGGCACCCACCACGGATCACGCGGATCGCGCGCCGCCATCGCCGCGAAGGCGAGCCGCGCGTCGGCCACCGTGCGCGCGAGCGGCCCCTGCACGCTCATGAGCTGGGCCGAGATCGGGCGCTCGGCCTGCTGGGAGGGCTGGAAGGCGGGCACGCGCCCGAACGAGGGCCGCAACCCGGCCAGCCCGCAGCAGTACGCCGGGTAGCGCACCGAGCCGGCGATGTCGTTGCCGTGCGCGATCGGCACGATGCCCGCGGCGACCGACGCGGCCGCGCCGCCGCTCGACCCGCCGGGCGTGATGCCGCGCTTCCACGGATTGTGCGTGCGCCCGCGCAGCGCGTTGACGGTGTCGAGCCGCATGCTGAACGCCGGCGTATTGGTGCGTCCGACCACGATCGCGCCCGCCTTCCGGAGGTTCGCGACCACCGGGTGGTCCTCGCGCGCGATCGCGTCGCGGTAGGCGACCACGCCATTGGTGGTCGGCGCGCCGGCCTGGTCGACGTTCTCCTTGATCGTGATCGGCACGCCGTGCAGGGACCCGAGCGCCGCGCCGCGCCCGACCGCCCGATCCGCCTCGTCGGCGAGGGCGAGCGCCTGGTCCGAGAGGTCGAAGGTGACCGCGTTGATCGCGCCGTTGACCGCGTGCATGCGCCCCACGCAGGCCGCGACCGCCTCGCGCGCCGAGATCTCGCGACGCGCGATCGCCGCCGCCATGCGCCCCGCGCTCCAGCGCCACACGTCGTCCGCCATCGGGAACCCCTCCGTTCCGCGCTATTCAAGCACACGTTGGCGCAAGCGGGCCGCGTTTGCTACGCTCGCCCGGTTTGCGGAGGCCTCATGGCGCGCATCGCCGTCGGCGGGTTCCAGCACGAGACGAACACGTTCGCGCCGACGAAGGCGGATTACGCCGCCTTCGAATCGGGCGGCGGCTGGCCGCCGCTCACCTTCGGCGATGCGATCGCCCCGCGCCTCGAGGGCGCCAACATCCCGGCGGCCGGCGCGATCGGCGCGCTGCACGCCGCGGGGCATGCGACCGTCGGCCTCGCCTGGGGCGCGGCGTCGCCGTCGGCGCAGGTGACGCGCGACGCGTACGAGCGCATCAGCGGCGACATCGTCAAGCGCCTGGCGGGCGCCGGGCCGGTCGACGGCGTCTACCTCGACCTGCACGGCGCGATGGTGGCCGACCATCTCGACGACGGCGAAGGCGAGCTGCTCGCGCGCGTGCGCCGCGTCGTCGGGCCGAAGGTGCCGGTCGTCGCGAGCCTCGACCTGCACGCCAACGTCACGCGCGCGATGGTCGCGCACAGCGAAGCGCTCTGTGCCTACCGCACCTACCCGCACGTCGACATGGCCGCGACCGGCGAGCGCGCAGCGGCGCTGCTCCTCGACCTCTTGCGCCGCGGCTCGCCGCTCGCCAAGAGCAAGCGCACGCTCGATTTCCTCACCGGCCTTTCGTCGCAGTGCACGATGATCGAGCCGGGACGGCGCCTCTACGCGATGCTCGAGGCGCTCGAGCACGCGCACGATTGCGTGCTCTCGTTCACGCCGGGCTTCCCGATGGCCGATTTCCCCGAGTGCGGGATGGCCGTGTTCGGGATGGGCGCCGACGAAGCGCGCGTGCAGGTCGCCGTCGCCGCGCTGCGCCAGGCCGTGGCCGACGCCGAGGGCGAGTTCAACCTCGAGCTGCTCGGCGCCGACGACGCGGTGCGGCGCGCGATGCAACGCGGCGCGCCCGGGTCCCCGGTCGTGCTCGCCGACACGCAGGACAATCCCGGCGCCGGGGGCAACGGCGACACCACCGGCCTGTTGTCGTCGCTGCTGCGCCACGATGCGCCCGGCTCGGTGCTGGGCCTCTTGATCGATCCGGCGTCGGCGAAGCGCGCGCACGAGATCGGCGAGCGCCGCGCCGGGCGCTTCCAGCTCGGCGAGATCTCCGGCGTTCCCGGTCATGTGCCGCTCGACGACGAGTTCATCGTCGAGCGCATCGCCGACGGCCGCTTCACCTGCACCGGCCCGATGTTCCACGGCTTCCGCATGGACCTCGGGCCGATGGCGCTCCTGCGGCGCGGCAACGTGCGCGTCGTGCTCGCGTCGGTCAAGTGCCAGGCTGCCGACCAGGCGATGTTCCGCCACGTCGGCATCGAGCCGCGGCAGGAGCGCGTGCTGGCGCTCAAGAGCTCGGTTCACTTCCGCGCCGATTTCGAGCCGATCGCGCGCGAGGTCGTCGTGGTCGTGGCGCCGGGACCCGCGAAGGCGGATCCGAGCATGTTCTCGTGGCAGCGCCTGCGCCCCGGCCTGCGGCTGCGGCCCCTTGGCCCCGCCTTCGTGCCGGCCGCGACCTGACGCGTCGACGTCGATGCCGCGCCGCTACGTCCTCGCGCTGGTCAAGCACGAGACCAACACGTTCTCGCCGATCGCGACGCCGCTGTCGTCGTTCGGCCACGGCGAAGGACCGGCGTTCGGTCGGGCCGCCGCCGATCGCTTCCGTGGCACCAACACGCCGCTCGCGGCCTACCTCGACCTCGCCGCGCGCGAAGGCGCGGAGGTCGTGACGCCGGTCGCCGCCGAGTCGTGGCCCTCGAACAAGGCGTCGCGCGCGACGTTCGAGACGCTCGTGCGTCCGATCGAGGACGCGGTACGCGCCGGCTGCGACGCCGTGTTCCTCGACCTGCACGGCGCGATGGTGATCGACGATTGCGACGATCCCGAGGGCGAGATCGCGCGGCGCGTGCGCCGCATCGCCCCGCAGATGCCGATCGCGGTGACGCTCGACTACCACACCAACCTGTCGCACGAGCTGGTCGACCACGCGACGGTCATCGCCGGCTACAAGACTTATCCGCACGTCGACATGTACGAGGCGGGGTTCCTCGCCGGCTCGATCCTCGTGCGCGCGCTCGACGACGCGATCGAGCCGGTGATGGCGTGGGGCTGGAAGCCGCTCATCGCGTCGGTCATGCGCCACGCGCCGGAGGACGGGCCGTCCGGCGACATCCTCGCGCTCGCGCGCGCCGAGGAGAAGCGCGGGCGCGTGCTCGCGGCGACGCTGCTGCCGTCGTTCCCGCACGCCGACACGCCCTACACCGGCGTGTCCGCCATCGTCGTCGGCGACGCGCGCCGCGGCGGACGCGAGGCGGCGCGCGAGGTCTGCGACCGCATGCTCGACATCGCGTGGAAGCGCCGGGCCGAATACGTCTTCCACGCGCCGCCGCTCGCGGAGTCCGTCGCGCGCGCCAAGGAGCTCGGCCGCGCCAACCCGGGCGCGCCGGTGCTGCTCATCGACCATTGCGACAACTGCGGCTCGGGCGGCGCGCAGGACGTCATGAAGGTGGTCGGCGAGATCCTGCGCCAGGAGCTCGACGGCGTCGCCATCGCGCCGATCCGCGATCCGGCGGCGGTCGCGACGATGGTCGAGGCCGGCGAGGGGCAGCGCGTGCGCCTCGCGCTCGGCGGGAAGACCGACATGCCGGCGATCGGTCGCGTCGGCCAGCCCCTGGACGTCGAGGGACGCGTCGAGCGCATCACCGACGGCGCGTTCACGATCACCGGGCCGATGTACACGGGCGTGAAGACCTTCCTCGGCCGCACCGCGGTGCTCGACACCGGCCGCGCGAGGATCGTGGTGACCTCGCGACCGCACGAGCCTTTCGACCTCGGCGTGTTCACGCACGCGGGAATCGACCCGCGCCAGGCGCGCTACATCATGCTGAAGTCGCGCATCCACTACCGCGCCGGGTTCAAGCCGATCGCCTCGCACATCGTCGAATGCGCCGGCGAGGGCGTGACCAATGCCGACCTGTCGGTGTACGACTATCGCAAGCTCACGCGACCGATCTATCCTCTCGATCCGATGTGACCCGCCCCTCGCCCATGCGCGACTTCCACCTGCTGATCGACGTCGGCAACACCTTCCTCAAATGGGGGCTGTTCCAGCCGTCCGTGGCGGGGGGCGCGCGCGAGAACCGCCTCGAATCGGGCCACGCGCTGCTGGAGGAGATCCCCGCGCTCGCGGCGCAGCTCAGCCGGTACCCGTCGCCCGCGCGCATCGTCATCAGCAACGTCGCCGGCACGCGCGTGCGTGCGGCGACGATCCGCATCCTCGAGGTGTGGCCCGACGCGCCGCCGCCGTTCTGGCTCGTGCCGCAGTCCGAGCAGTGCGGCGTGAAGAACAGCTACCGCAACCCGGCGCAGCTCGGCAGCGACCGCTGGGCCGCGCTGATCGGCGCCCGCTGGCTATTGGGCGCGCGCGCAGCGATGGTCGTGGTGTGCGGCACGGCGACGACGATCGATTTCCTGTCGGCGGACGGCCTGTTCAAGGGCGGCACGATCATGCCCGGCGTCGGGCTGATGCTGCGCTCGCTGCACGAGGGCACGGCCGCGCTGCCCGACCAGGGCGGCGACTTCTTCGACTACCCGACGCAGACCGTCGACGCGATCGCCAGCGGCTGCCAGCACGCGCAGGCCGGAGCGATCGAGCGCATGTACGCGCACGAATCCCGCCAGGTGGACGACCTCACCTGCCTCATCTCCGGCGGCGCGGCGCGCGCGGTGATCCCGCGCCTGACCATCCCGCACGAGTACCACGAGAACCTCGTGCTCGAGGGCCTGTACCGCGTGTCGATGTCCTTCTGACCTCCCTGGTGTCAGCGATGTGCCTGACACCTGGGGTTCGATCGCGCGGTTAGACGACCTTGACCACCAGGTCGGGCAGCTTGTCGATGTGCGCGGTCATCACGTCGCCGCGCACCACCGGCCCGACGTTCTCCGGCGTGCCCGAGTAGACGATGTCGCCGGGCATGAGCTCGAATGCCTCGGAGAGCCGGCTGATCTGTTCGGCCACCGACCAGATCATGTAGGTGAGGTTGGCGTTCTGCTTGACCGCGCCGTTCACCTTGAGCGAGATGGCGCCCTCGGTGAAATGCCCGATGTCCGCGACGCGGTGCAGCGGCCCGAGCGGCGCCGAGTGGTCGAAGCTCTTGCCGATCTCCCAAGGCTTCTTCTCGTCGCCCATCGCGCGCTGCAGGTCGCGGCGCGTCATGTCGAGGCCGACCGTGTAGCCGTACACCAGCTCGAGCGCCCGCGCCGCGGCGACGCTGCGCCCGCCGCCCCTGAGCGCGCAGACCAGCTCGACCTCGTAGTGGTAGTTCTTGGTGAGCGGCGGATACGGATGGTCGCCCACCGTGCCGGGCATCACGACCTGCACCGCGTCGGTCGGCTTCTGGAAGAAGAACGGCGGCTCGCGCGTCGGGTCCGAGCCCATCTCGCGCGCGTGCGCCGCGTAGTTGCGGCCGATGCAGTAGATGCGACGCACCGGGAAGCGCTCGCTCGTGCCGACCACGGGGATCGTCGTCCCCGCGACGGTGAACGGCAGCGGTGCGCCGCCCATGGTTTCCGCGGTCGTCGCGCAACCGCCGAGGGCGCCGGCGGCCATCGCCCCGGCGGATTGCAGCAGGTGACGTCGGGTGATGCCGGCCACGGTGATCCTCCTTGCTCGGTTCAGCACTCGCGCGGGGCGGGGCCCTTCGGCGCGGGATGGATGGGGTCGACCCAATGCACCTCCTCGGGATTGGGCTCGACGTTGGGCAGATCGAGGTTGACGACGACCGGCTGCTGGCCGCTGCGGCACACCACGCACGACAGCGGCTCGTTGTCGTTGGCGTTGATCTCCTGGTGCGGCACGAAGGGCGGCACGTAGATGAAGTCGCCCGGGCCGGCCTCGGCGGTGAACTCGAGGCGGTCGCCCCATTTCATGCGCGCCCGGCCGGACACGACGTAGATCACGCTTTCGACCGGGCCGTGGTGGTGCGCGCCGGTCTTCGCCTTCGGGTGGATGACGACGGTGCCGGCCCACAGCTTCTCGGCGCCGGCGGTCGCGGTCGTGACCGCCGCGGCGCGGTTCATGCCAGGCGTCTGCGGCGTGTTGGTATCGAGCTCGTTCGCGTGCACGACGCGCACGCCGTGGTGGCGCCATTTCGACGGAGCGG
>DATLIR010000031.1:0-9137 GCA_035539315.1 Casimicrobiaceae bacterium | reverse complement strand
TCGACGCCTGAGCCGCCCGCGCCGGTCGAACGTTCCGTCGGCTCGATCGCCGAGCAGGCGCAGGGTATCGACGAGGTGATCGACCGCGCGCGCCTGGTCGTTCGCGTGTTCGACGTCGACCTGTCGCAGGTCGGTTGGGGTGGCGCAGACCGCGCGGAGCGGCTGGCCGGGTTCCTGCGCCGGCGCGGCGCGCGCCTCGAGATGATCGTGCACGACACGCGCTACCTCGAGCAGTCGTGTCCACGCCTGATCGCCCTCCTGCGCAGCTACGGCCACGCGATGACCGTCTACCGCACCGGTCCCGAGGCGAAGAGCGCGATGGACCCGCTGACGATCGCCGACGACCGCCATTTCCTGCACCGCTTCCACGTCGACGGCGTGCGTGCCGCGCTGGCCCTCGACGCGCCGCAGTCGGCGCGTCCGCTGGTCGCGCGCTTCGAGGAGATCTGGGCGACCGGCGAGCCGGGGCTCAGCGGCACGGTACTGGGGCTCTGAGGGTCACAGACGACTTCCCGGAGCCGCTCGAAATGGACCCCGTCGCGCGCGGAAGTCGTCTTCGACCCTAGAGCGGCACGCCGATGCGGTGCGCCACCTCGCGGTAGTGCTCGATGACCTCGCCGAGATCGCGGCGGAAGCGGTCCTTGTCCATCTTCTCGCCGGTCTTCGCGTCCCACAGCCGGCAGCCGTCGGGCGTGAACTCGTCCCCGAGCGTCAGCGGCCCGTCGGGGTCGTCGACCGGATGCCCGAACTCGAGCTTGTAGTCGACGAGATCGATGCCCGCCCGCGCGAACATCGGCTTCAGCACGCCGTTGACCTTGTGCGTCATCGCCTTCATCTCGGCGATCTCCTGCGCGCTGGCCCAGCCCAGGGCGCGGATGTGGTCGTCGTTGCACAGCGGATCGTGCAGCGCGTCGCTCTTGTAGAAGAACTCGAAGATCGGCTCGGCAAGCCGCGTCCCTTCGGCGACGCCATAGCGCTTCGCCATGGAGCCGGCGCAGACGTTGCGCACCACGCACTCGACCGGGATCATCGTCATCGCGCGCACCAGCGACTCACGCTCGTCGACCAGCCGGACGAAATGCGTCGGCACGCCCGCTTCCGCGAGCTTGCCCATCACGTAGGCATTGAAACGGTTGTTGGTCTCGCCCTTCCGGTCGAGCTTGGCGAGCTTGACGCCGTCGAACGCCGACACGTCGTCGCGGTAGTGCATCAGCAGGAAGCGCGGGTCGTCGGTGGCGTAGACGGTCTTTGCCTTGCCGCGGTAGCGTTCCGCTCCCTTGTGCATGTCAGATCTCCCGCCAGCCGAATCCGGTCGACTGGTCCGCGACGCCGATCCAGTCGTCGCTGCAGCCGAGCGCCTGCGCCAGCGCCGTCCGGGCGTGCGCTGGCGTGTTGTTCTGCTTCGACAGGTGCGCGGCGACGATGTGGCGCAGCCGCGAGTTGTCGAGCGCCGCGAGCAGCGCCGACGACGCCGCGTTGTCGAGGTGGCCGAAGCGCCCGGCGATGCGCGCCTTCAGCGCCGGGGGATACGGGCCCTCGGAAAGCATCGCCGCGTCGTGGTTGCACTCGAGCACCAGCGCGTCGCACCCGGACAGCGCGCGCTCGACCGCCGGCGTCGACATCCCGATGTCGGTGAGCACGCCCAGGCGCACGGTACCGTCGGTGACGACGAATTGAACCGGCTCGCGCGCGTCGTGCGGCACCGGGAACGGGTGCACCTCGATCGCGCCGACCGCGAAGCGGTCGTGGCTGTCGAAGCCGTAGACGCGGTCCATGCAGGCGAAGCGCTCGCCGACCACCGAGAGCGTGCCGAACGTGAGCCACACCGGAATCGCTTGCTTGGCGGCGAACGCCGCCACGCCGCCGACGTGGTCGCTGTGCTCGTGCGTCACCACGATGGCGTCGAGGTCGCGTGGCGCGAGCCCCAGGCGCGCGAGCCGGGCCGCGGTGTCGCGCACGCCGAAACCGCAGTCGATCATGAGCCGCGAGGTCCCGACCTCGACGACGAGCCCGTTGCCCTCGCTGCCGCTGCCAAGCGACGCGAAGCGCATCAGCGCGCGGCGGGGCGGAACGCGCGTCGGCGCGTCACTTGAGCTGATCCTTGAGCAGCGCCAGGATGCGGTCGCTCGCCGGCGTCTTGTCGGGCGCGCCCTTCGGATCCTGCACGGTCACCAGGCTGCTCGGCGCGGCCTCGACGACGGCGATACGGTATTGCTCGGGCTTGTCGGCCTCTTCCTTCTTCCAGAACATCAGCTTCGCGAGCCAGCCCTGGTCGAGCTTCGAGATCTGCGCGTCGGGGTCCGAGTAACGCACGTAGTAGAGGCCGTTGCTGCGGTCGCGGTCGACCACGGTGAAGCCGCTGCGGTCGAGCGCGAGGCCGACGCGCCGCCACGCGCGGTCGAAGGTCTCGTCCACGACCAGCCGCGGCACGCCGTCGTTGCCCTTCTCGACGCGGGCACGCTCGGGTTGCGAGGCGGACTGCGCGACCGCCGCCATCGCCTGCGGCTCGCTCGTGCCGAAACGCACCATCAGGCGCGTCAGCATCTCGGCCTCGAGGTCGGGATTGGGCGGCATCAGCGCCCAGGCGAACGCGGCGGGCGACGAGTTGTCGATCTTGCCGGTCGGCACCTGCTCCATGCCCCGGTGCGAGACGTAGATCTCCACCGTGCCCGGCTCCGCGCCGCGCTCGACGCGCGAGCGGAACTTGTCGCGCTTGTAGGTCGTGTAGAAGATGTCCGCGAACTGGCCCATCGTGCGGCGCAGGAAATCGGCCGGGATCTCGGCGCGGTTCTCGGCCCAGTCGGTCTCCATCACGCCGAGCGCCGGCTGCTCGGTCGCCAGCACGAAGCCGTTCTCGCTCCAGAAGCTCCGCGTGAGGTTCCACGCCTGCTCGGGCGTCGCTTTGACGACCAGCCAGCGCTCGTTGCCGGCGCGCGCGATGCGGGCGTCGGGCACCGTCGCGAGCATCTCCTGCGACTTGGCTCGGCCGCCGGCCTGCTGCGCCGCGAGACCGGTGGCGGTGGTCGCCGTGAAGCGGTCGTCGAAGCGCGGCGTCGTGAGGTCGGGGGGCAATTCGAGCGCCGGGGCCGACGCGGTGGACTTGTAGTCGATGCGCTTGGTCAGTTGCATCGATTCGCAGCCGGAGAGCGCGAGCGCGGTCGCGATGAGCGCGAGCGTCACGCCGTGAAGGCGGAGGAACGGGGTCGTCATGCGTTGGCGATTCCATGCGTGTGCTCGAGGCAGCCCGCGGCGCGCAGCGCTGCGCGGACCGGCTCGTGGCACGAGGGAGAGAGCGGCACCAGCGGTAGCCGCAGTTCGTTGGCGATGCGCCCCATCTCGGCGAGCGCCCATTTCGCGGGCGCCGGATTGGCCTCGATGAAGAGGCGCCGATGCAGGAGCAGCAGCCGGTCGTTGATCGCGCGGGCCGTCGCGTGGTCGCCGGCGAGCGCGGCGCGGCACATGCGCGCCATCAGGGCAGGCGCGACGTTCGCGGTCACCGAGATGACGCCGTGGCCGCCCATGAACATCAGCGGCAGCGCGGTGATGTCCTCGCCGCTGTAGACGGCGAAGTCGCGCTTGCCCGCCGCCGCGAGCCCCCGCAGGAGCTCGCTGCCGCGCCCGAGATCGGCGGTCGCGTCCTTGATGCCGACGATGCCGGGCACCTCGGCGAGCCGCAGCGTGGTTTCGGTCGCGAGGTCCGCGACCGTGCGCCCGGGGACGTTGTAGAGCACGAGCGGCAGATCGACGCGCTCGGCGATCGTGCGGAAGTGGCGATAGAGCCCTTCCTGCGTCGGCTTGTTGTAGTACGGCACGACCGACAACCCGCTGTCGGCGCCGACGTCCTTCGCGTACGCAGTGAGCTCGATCGCCTCGGCGGTGGCGTTGCCGCCGACGCCGGCCATCACGTGAACGCGGCCGCGCACGTGCTCGACGACGGTCTTGATCAGCAGGCAGTGCTCGTCGACGTCGACGGTTGGCGACTCGCCGGTCGTGCCGACGACCACGATGCCGGCGGTGCCGCTCTCGATGTGCCAGTCGCACAGGCGCGCGAGCGCGTCGAGGTCGAGCGCACCGCCCGCCTTCATCGGCGTGACGATCGCGACGAGGCTTCCGGTCAGCATGGGTCGGGAGGCGTTCAAACGCTCGATTCTACTCCAAGGTGCGCTGCGATCGCAGAGACGCCCGCGCCGAGTCAACCGCGGGCAAGCGCCCACGGGCGCACGTGGCGCGGACCCACCGCCGCGATCCGCTGCACGACGGCCGCGCCGCCCGCGCGATCGATGCGTCCTGCTTCGTAGGACACGACCGCGAGGCGGCCGCGCACGCGCTCGAGGAGCTCGCCTTCGGCCAGCAGGAATGCGGGGTTCGAGGGCCGGCCGTACGCTTCGTTCCCCGCGGCGAAGGTCTCGTAGAGGAGGACGCCGTCGTCCGAGAGCGACGCGAGCATCGCGTCGAACGACGGGCGATGGAGATAGTTGGCCACGACGATGGCGTCGAAGCGCTCGCCGGCGAGCGGCCAGGATCCCGCCTCGCAGTCGACTTCGCGCGCGAGAACGCGCGGCACGCCGGCCAGCGCCGCGAGCGCCGCGCCGTCGCGATCGACGGCCACGACCACGTGTCCCAGCCCGGCGAGGAAGCGCGCGTGGCGACCCCGGCCGGCGGCAAGGTCGAGGACGCGGGCATGCGGGCGCAGCAGCGTCGCATGGCGGCGCACCCACGCCGACGGCTCGCCGGCCGCCTCGAAGGCCGCACCGTGGCTCATGGTCGTCGATCCCTTACGGCCACACGCGGGGCGCGCGACGGGTGGGCGCGGGGCGGCGGCGCAGGATCACCGGCGAGCTCGCGGCGGATCGCCGTGCATTCGTTGTCGAGCCAGCGCACGAACGCGATCACGTCCTCACGCGCGGTCGCATGCGGCGCGACGATCGCGACGTAGCCGCGCTCCGAGTCGTAGCGCTTCGGAAACGGCGCGACCAGCCTTCCTTCGCGCAGCAGCTCGGCCACCAGCGGCAGGCGCCCGAGCGCGACCCCCTGCCCGCCGACGGCCGCCTGGATCACCTGATCGTAGAGCGTGAAGCGCAGCGCGCCCGCCGGCTTGAGCCCCGGCGCGCCGTTGGCAGCGAGCCACGCGGCCCAGTTGAGCCACGGCACGCGACCCTCGGGATCGTCGAGGTGCAGCAGCACGTGCTTCGCGAGATCGGCGGGATGCTCGAGCGGCGTGCGCGGATCGCCGGCGACGTCAGGGCTCACCACCGGCAGCATCCGCTCGCCGAACATCGGGAGCGAGTGCGGCGGGAGCTTGGTGTCCTGGCCCAGGTAGCGGATCGCGACGTCGACCTCGCCGCGCGCGAGGTCGACCGTGCGGTCGTCGGCCGAGACGTAGACCTCGACGTCGGGCTCGAGCGCGCGAAAGCGCGACAGGCGCGGGATCAGCCACAACGACGCGAACGACACCGTCGTCGTCACCGTGAGTCCCGACGCGCGGCGCACGCTGCCGACCGCCTCGGCCGCGCGCGCGATCGCCTGGAGATGCGTGGTGATCTCGCGGTGGAACGCCTCGCCTTCGGGCGTGAGCGCGAGCGCGCGATGGCGCCGCTCGAACAACGCACAGCCCAGTGCCTCCTCGATCGCCGCGACCTGGCGCGACAGCGCCGACTGGGTGAGGTGCAGCTCCCCGGCCGCGCGCGTGAACGACTTCAGGCGCCCGGAGGCCTCGAAGCCGCGCAGGAAATCCAGCGACGGCAGCCGCCGCAGCGTCTTATGCATGATCTGCATGCATGCAAGGCATGTCGATTCGTCGTTTGAGGCGCCGGCCTCGCGGCGCTAGATTAGGTCCACCGGCAAAGCAGCGCGACCGATCGGGCCCCTCGGGGCCGCCGGCGGCCACCGCGACTGTAGCCATGAATCAGGAGAATGACAATGGGCACCTCCTCCTCCCTCCGCCGCCTGGCCCTGGCGTCCGGCGACCTCGTGAACCTCGACGACGCGCGCGGCACCACGGTGCGCGTCGGCCGCGGACAGCTGTGGATCACGCAGTATGGCGATCCGGTGGACCACGTCCTCGAGGCCGGCGACACCTGGGCGATCGAACGCAACGGCCGCACGATCCTTCAGGCGCAGAACGCCAGCATCGTCGACCTCAGCGGTCCGGGCGCCGCGGCGGCGATCGTTCCCGTGGCATTCGCGCCATCGTCGGGCCAGCTCGCGCAGTGGCTCGCGCGCGCCGCGGACGACTGGATGAACCGCCGCTCGGCGCCCTACCTGTGATCCGCGGGACGGACGCGAACGTGCGCGGCGGGCGCCTTGCGGCGCCCCGTCGCGCCTCGACGCCGAGCAACGCGCGATGCCACTGGTGACGCTGACGCTGCGCGATGCAGGCGCGCCCGGCGTCGCGCGACGGATGCTGGACGAGGTGCATGCGGCGCTGGTCGCCGCCGGCGTGCCCGCGGCCGACCGTTTCCAGCGCGTGCTGGAGCTCTCGATCGCATCGACCGTCGTCGACCCGCGTTACCCCGATCTCGCGCGCGACCGCAGCGATCGCTTCGCCCTGGTCGAGGTGCTGTGGTCGGTCGGCCGCAGCGTGAAGATCAAGCGCAAGGTCGCCGCCGACATCGCGGCCGGCGTCGCCCGCGCCGGCTCGCTCGAGCCCGACGACGTGATGGTCGTGTTCGTCGAGACCGCCTGGGAAAACTGGGCGTTCGCCGGCGGGCGCCTGCTGCACGCGTCGTAGGGACTGCCGCGCGCTGGGCGGCGCGGACGCGTCGCGAATCGCGGTATCGTTCCGGCCTGGCGGCACACCGTGCCGCCGCCCTACCGCGAGGCCCCATGTCCGCGAAGAAGACGCTCGCCGTGCTCGGCGCGACCGGAGCACAGGGCGGCGGGCTCGCCCGGGCGATCCTCGACGATCCGCACGGCGGCTTCACGATGCGCGCGATCACCCGCAACGTCGACTCCGAGGCGGCACGTGCGCTCGCGAAGCGCGGCGCCGAGGTCGTCGCCGGAGACGTGTTCGACGAGCCGAGCCTCGAGCGCGCGTTCGCCGGCGCGCACGGCGTCTACGGCGTGACGTTCTACTGGGGACACATGGATCCGGCACGGGAGACCGAGGAGGGCGCGCGCATCGCGCGAGCCGCGAAGGCCGCCGGCGTGTCGCACGTCGTCTGGTCGACGTTCGAGGACACGCGCAGGCAGGTGCCGCTCGACGACCCGCGCATGCCGACGCTGCTCGGGCGCTACAAGGTCCCGCACTTCGACTCGAAAGGCGAGGCCGATGCCGCGTTCGCCGCGACCGGGGTGCCGACGACCTACCTGCTGACCTCGTTCTACTGGGACAACTACATCAACTTCGGTCTAGGACCCAAACCGGGGCCCGACGGCGCGCTCGCGCTCACGATGCCGATGGGCGAGGCGAAGCTGCCCGGCATCGCTTCGGGCGACATCGGCGGATGCGCCTATGGGATCTTCAAGCGCGCAGGAGCGTTCGTCGGCGAGCGCATCGGGATCGCGGGCGAGCACCTCTCCGGCGCCGAGATCGCGGCCGCATTCCAGCGCGCTCTGGGCCGCCCCGTTCGCTACAACGACGTCACGCCCGACGCCTACCGCGCGTTCGGATTCCCCAGCGCCGTCGACCTCGGCAACATGTTCCAGTACAAGCGGGATTTCGAGCGCGAGTTCCGGGCGGTGCGCGACGTCGCGCGCTCGCGCTCGCTGTACCCGCAGCTGCAGAGCTTCGACCAGTGGCTCGCCGCGAACGCGAGCCGCATCCCGCTCGACTAGGGTACTTCCGTGCGGGAGCCGCGCGCCCGGGGCGAATGGCGCGACGAACGCGCGGTGCTCGATCGCAAGCGGGTGCGCCGCGGGACTACGCCTTGCGGAACGCGATCTCGCCGCCGCTCGCGGTGACCTTGATCGTGTCCCCGGCGGCGTACTTGCCGGCGAGGATCTCCTTCGCGAGCGGATTCTCGATCTGCTGCTGGATCGCCCGCTTGAGCGGCCGCGCGCCGTAGACCGGGTCGAAGCCGGCCGCCGCGATCGCCTGGATCGCGCCGTCCGCGACGTCGAGCCGGATGTCGAGCTTGGCGAGCCGCGCCTCGAGCGACTTGAGCTGGATGCGCGCGATGCTGGCGATCTGCGCCTCGTCGAGCGGACGGAACACCACGATCTCGTCGATGCGGTTCACGAACTCCGGCCGGAAGCTCGACTTCACCTCGGCCATCACCGCGATCTTGACGACGCCCGGGTCCGCGCCCTCGTCGGTCAGTTGCTGGATCTTGTGCGAGCCCAGGTTCGACGTCATGACCAGCACGGTGTTCTTGAAGTCGATCGTGCGCCCCTGCCCGTCGGTGAGCCGCCCGTCGTCGAGCACCTGCAACAGCACGTTGAACACGTCCGGGTGCGCCTTCTCGATCTCATCGAACAGGATCACGCTGTAGGGCTTGCGACGCACCGCCTCGGTGAGCGCGCCGCCCTCCTCGTAACCGACATAGCCCGGCGGCGCACCGATCATGCGCGCGACCGAATGCTTCTCCATGTACTCCGACATGTCGATGCGGATCAGCGCGTGGTCGGAATCGAACAGGAACTCGGCGAGCGCCTTGGTGAGCTCGGTCTTGCCGACGCCGGTGGGGCCCAGGAACATGAACGATCCGATCGGCCGATGCGGGTCCTGCAGGCCGGCACGGGCGCGGCGCACCGCGGTCGATACCGCCTTGACCGCCTCCGCCTGTCCGATCACTCGCTTGCCGAGCTGCTCCTCCATGCGCAGGAGCTTCTCCTTCTCGCCTTCGAGCATCCGGTCGACCGGAACGCCGGTCCAGCGCGACACCACCTGCGCCACGTGGTCGGCGGTCACCGCCTCCTCGACCATTGCGCCCTTGCCCTCGGCGGCCTCGAGCCCGGCGAGCTTCTTCTCGATCTCCGGGATGCGGCCGTAGGCCAGCTCGCCGGCGCGCTGATACTCTCCCCTGCGCTGGGCGTTGGCGAGCTCGACACGCAGATGGTCGAGCTCGGTCTTGAGCTTCTGGGCGTCCGACAACTTCTCCTTCTCGGCCTTCCAGCGCGCGCTCAGATCGGCAGAGCGCTTCTCCAGGGCGGAGAGCTCGCGCTCGAGATTCTTCAGGCGCTCCTTCGATCCGGGG
>DATLIR010000030.1:0-32108 GCA_035539315.1 Casimicrobiaceae bacterium | reverse complement strand
GGTCAGGGGGCGCGGAGGGGCGGGGCTCGGTCACAAGGGCTCGTCGCCTGCGCGCTCCCCGTCGCCTCCCGACCATCGCGGTCACCGGCAGCGAGGGCGCCACGAGGTGTCGCTCGAGGCACGCCGGGTGGCGGGCACGATGCTTGCATGCGGCCACCAAGATGGCGTCGATTATAAAGCATAGCCCGGCACACGTGCCGGCTCTCCCGGACCTGCGCAACCTCGGCACGATCCTGCGGATCCTGCTCGCCGTCAACGGAGCCTCCGCAGTGGTGGCCCTCGCGCAGGCGACGACGCCGAGCGGCTTCGTCGACCAGTGGGTGCGGCTGACCGCGTACGTCGAGCCGCAGCTGATCGCCGAGCTCGCGGTCCTCTACGCGGCCGCGCCGATGCTGTCGCGCCAGCCCTACCGCGTCGGCGTCGCGTGGGTCTACGCCACCGGGGTTGCAGTCGGCCTCGTCATGCACGTCGCGCTGCGCCAGCTCGTGCCCGGCGTCGCCGACTCGCTGCTCAAGCACCTCCTGTTCGTGCTCGCCGCGACCGCGGTGCTGGTGGCGTACTTCCGGCTGCGCGCGCGCGCGCTGTCGCCGGCGATCGCCGAGGCGCGTCTGCAGGCGCTGCAGGCTCGCATCCGGCCGCACTTCCTGTTCAACAGCCTGAACGGCGTGCTGTCGCTGGTGCGCCGCGATCCCGAGCGCGCCGAGGAAGCGCTGCACGACATGGCGGATCTCTTCCGCGTGCTGATGCGCGACAATCGCGAGCTCGCCCCGCTTGCCGACGAAGTCGAGCTGTGCCGCGCCTACCTCGAGCTCGAGAAGCTCCGGCTCGGCGACCGGCTCAACGTCGAGTGGAACGTCAAGAGCATGCCCGCGGACGCGCTGGTGCCCCCGCTGGTGCTGCAGCCGATCTGCGAGAACGCCGTCTACCACGGCATCGAGCCGTCGAGCCAGCCGGGCACGATCTCGGTGAACATCTTCCTCTCGAAGGGCGAGGTGCACGCTGTGCTGCGCAATCCCTACCGGTCGACCGGCGGCAACCATCACTCGGGCAACAAGATGGCGCTCGACAACGTGCGCGAACGCCTCGCGCTGCACTTCGACGCCGAGGCGTCGCTCGAGTCCAAGGTGCTGGAGCATGCCTACGAAGTGCACATCCGCATGCCGTACCGGACCGAGAACGCCGGGTCCGTCCCGGGCGTCGCCCGCAAGGCCCCCGAGGCGGCGCAGGCGCGCCCCCGCGCGACCGGCCCGAACCTCCGCACCGGAGCCGCGCATGGCTGACGCGCCGCTTCGGGTGATGGTCGTCGACGACGAGACGCCGGCGCGACGGCGGTTGCGCGAGCTGCTCGACGACTGCTCGGCGTCGCTGCCGATCGCCGTCGTCGGCGAGGCGGCAAACGGGCGCGAAGCGCTCGACCTGATGCAGTCGGCGCCGCCCGACCTCGTGCTGACCGACATCCACATGCCGGACATGGACGGCATCGAGCTCGCGCGCCACCTGCTCAAGCTTCCGCGCCCGCCGGTCGTCGTGTTCACCACCGCGTTCCACGAGCACGCCCTCGAGGCGTTCGAGGTGAACGCGGTCGACTACCTGGTGAAGCCGGTGCGCGTCCAGCGACTGCTCTCCGCGCTGCAGAAGGTGCCGCGCCTGCGGCCGCTGTCGGCGGAGCGCATCTCGCAGCTCCCGGCCAACGCACGCCGCTTCCTGTCGGTGACCGAGCGCTCGCGCGTCGTGCTCGTGCCGATCGAGGACGTGATCTACCTCAAGGCCGAGCTCAAGTACATCACGATCCGCACGCACGACCGGGAGTTCCTGCTCGAGGAATCGCTGACGCGGCTCGAGACCGAGTTCGGTCATCGCTTCGTGCGGGTGCACCGCAATTGCCTCGTCGCGCGCGACGCGATCCGCGGCTTCGAGCGCCGCGTCAACGACGACGGCGACGCGCATTGGGAGGTCCTGCTGAACGGCCTCACCGAGACGCTGCCGGTCTCGCGCCGGCAGCAGGGCGTGGTGCGGGAGATGGCGCGGGAGAGCGTGGGGTAGGTCCGGAGGCGGCGATGGGCGATAGGCGATAGGCGAGAGGACGTCACGCCGACTTTCGCTGCGACGACATCGGCGGCGAAGCACCCGCGCCATCGGGCGAGCTTTCCCTATCGCCTATCGCCCATCGCCGCCTTGCGTCTCGCCAAGGCGCTACACTCGCGTCCTGCTGACGCCACCATGGGGCGCCGGGGTTCATGAAGACGCTAATCTGCGGCTCCCTCGCCTACGACACCATCATGGTGTTCCCCGACCGCTTCGCCCGGCACATCCTGCCGGAGCAGTCGCACGTGCTGTCGGTGTCGTTCACGGTGGGCGAGATGCGGCGCGAATGGGGCGGCTGCGCCGGCAACATCGCCTACAACCTGCGCGGGCTCGGCGCGTCGCCGGTGGTGATGGCCACGGTCGGCGACGACGGCGTCGCCTACCGCGAGCGGCTGGACGCGCTGGGCATCGGCACCGAAGGCGTGCGCCACGTCCCCGGGACCTTCACGGCCCAGGCGTTCATCATCACCGACCTCGACGACAACCAGATCACCGCGTTCCACCCCGGCGCGATGACGCGCTCGCACGACAACCGCGTCGGCGACATCGCAGGCGTCGGCTGGGGGATCGTCGCCCCCGACGGCCGCGACGGCATGCTGCAGCACGCCGCGGGCTTCCGTGCGGCGAGCATCCCGTACGTGTTCGACCCCGGCCAGGGCATCACGCTGTTCGACGGCGACGAACTGCTCGCGATGGTGGAGGGCGCGACGGTCGTCGCGTGCAACGACTACGAGGGCAAGATCCTGTGCGAGCGCACCGGGCTCGCGCTCGACGACATCGCGAGCCGCGTCGAGGCGCTGGTCGTGACGATGGGAGCGGAAGGTTCGGTGATCCATGCCGGCGGCGGCACCGTGATCGTCGCCGCGGCGAAGGCGCGGGCGATCGTCGATCCGACCGGTTGCGGCGATGCCTACCGCGCCGGGCTGCTCTACGGCCTCGCGCACGACTGGGATTGGGAGCGCACCGGCCAGCTCGCCTCGACGCTCGGCGCGCTGAAGATCGGCTCGCGCGGCGGCCAGAACCACGTCGTCAACCGCGACCGCGTGGCAGCGTTGTATGCTGAATCCTTCGGCTCGTCCCCGTGGTGATCGCCATGCTCCGTCCTACATCGCTCGTCATCGTGTCGCTCGCGTTGCTCGCGAGCGCGTGCGCGCCGCTGCCGCCCGAAGGCATGCCGGTCTATTCGCCGGCGCAGACGATGCGCGCGCAGACCGTGGAGCTGGGCTTCGTCGAGTCGTTGCGGCCGGTGCGCATCGGCGGCTCGCGCTCCGGCGCGGGCGCGGCGACCGGCGCGTTCGTGGGCGGCGTCGGCGGCAGCTTCGTGGGCGGAAGCTGGGAAGCCAACGTCATCGGTATGATCGTCGGCACGATCCTCGGCGCGATCACCGGAGCGGCGCTCGAGGAAGGCACGACCGCGCGCGACGGCGTCGAGATATCGGTGCGACTCGACACCAGCGCCCTCGTCGTGGTCGTGCAGGACGCCGCCATCGATGCGCTGCGCCCCGGCGACCGGGTGCGCGTGGTCTCGGACGGCGTGATTGCGCGTGTCTCCCGCTAGCCGGCGCTGCGCACGCCGGGACCCGCGGCCCGCCTTGGTGCGGGCCGCTGCGTTTGGGGCACCCGTCCGATGACGCCGCGCCCGCGCCGCGCGCGCGGCCGGCCGCGGCGCACGACCGTCGCGCTGCCGGTCCGCGCCTGGCGCGCCGCGCGCGTGTCGGTGCACGTGCTGGCCGGCATCGCGACCACGTCGTTCGTCTTCCCGCGCGCGCCCTCGGAGCGCCGCCGCGCGCTGACGTTGCGCTGGTGCCGCAAGCTCCTCGCGCTGATGGACATCGACGCGCGCGTGCACGGGACGATCGATGCGACCGGCGGCAACGTGCTGATCGTGGCCAACCACATCTCGTGGCTCGACATCTTCGTGCTGAACGCGCAACACCCGTCGCTCTTCGTGGCCAAGTCCGAGCTCGCCCGCTGGCCGGTGGTCGGTCGCCTGATCCGGGGGTCGGGGACGCTGTTCATCGAGCGCGCGCGGCGCCTCGACACGCAGCGCGTGAACCGCAGCGCCACCGATGCGCTGCGCTCGGGCGACGCGATCGTCGTGTTCCCCGAGGGCACCACCACCGACGGCACGACCGTGCTCAAGTTCCACGGCTCGCTCCTGCAGCCGATCGTCGACGCCGACGGGCACCTGCTGCCGGTGGCGATCCGCTACCACGACGGCGCGGGCGCGCTCTCGCTCGCGCCCGAGTACGCGGGCGACACGAGCTTCGCGGCATCGTTCTGGCGCGTGTGCGGCGCGCGGCGCCTCGCGGTGGACCTGATCGCGGCGGCGCCGCTGCCCGCCGGCGCGGCGCACCGGCGCGAGCTCGCGCGCGCGGCCGAGGACGCTATCCGAACGGCTTTGGCTGCACGGGATGGCGCGACGGCACCTGGAACACGCGGCGGTCCGGCAGCCTGATCGCCGTCAGCGTCCCGCCCCACAGGCAGCCCGAGTCGAGCATCAGCACGTTGGGCGCGAGGTCGAGCTCAAGCGTCGACCAGTGGCCGCACACGACGGTCTCGCGCGACGTGCGGCGCATGTCGTGCGCGAACCAGGCGCGAAAGCCCTCCGGCGCATGCTCGCGGCCGCGCTTCTCGCGAAACTCCATGCGCCCCTCGGGGGTGCAGAAGCGCAGGCGCGTGCACACGTTGACGATCGCGCGCAGCCGGTCGTCGCCGTCGAGATCGTCGCGCCACCGGCTCGGCTCGTCGCCATAGAGCACGCCGAGGAAGCGATAGGCGTCACTGCCTGCGAGCTTGGCCTCGACCTCGCCGGAGAGCATCTGCGCGTGCGCTGCCGTCCACGCGGGCAGGAGTCCCGCGTGCACCATCAGGAGCTCGCCGTCGCGCACGACCAGCGGGCGCGTCGCCAGCCAGTCGAGGAGCTCGCCCCGGTCGGGCGCCGCGAGGACCTCGCCGAGCGTGTCGCTGCGGTGGGCGTCGCGGTGGCCCGCGGCCACGGTCAGCAGGTGCAGGTCGTGGTTGCCGAGCACGACTTTCGCCGCGTCGCCGAGCGCCTTCACCTCGCGCAGGATCGCGAGCGAGCCGGGACCGCGGTTGACGAGGTCGCCGACCAGCCACAGGCGGTCGCGCGCAGGCGCGAATCCGACGAGCCCGAGGAGCTGGACGAACTCCTCGTGACAGCCCTGGAGGTCGCCGATCGCATAGTGCGCCATGCGCTGGGGAATCGCGGACGCGGATTCGCGCGCACGTCAAGACTGCCGTTCGCGCGTGCCGATGGTTAGGATGAAGGCATTCTAGCCGATGGCCTTCCCGCTCAACCCCGCGCAGCGCGACGCGGTGCGTCGCACCGACGTGCCGATGCTCGTGCTCGCCGGCGCGGGCAGCGGCAAGACGCGCGTGATCACGGCCAAGATCGCGCACCTGGTCGCGCAGGGCATGGATCCGTCGCGCGTCGTGGCGATCACGTTCACCAACAAGGCCGCGCGCGAGATGCGCGAGCGCGCCCACGGGCTCCTCGCGTCGGCGGGCCGCGGGGACGCCGCGAAGGCCGTGCGGATCGCCACGTTCCATGCGCTGGGCCTGGCGATCGTGCGCGCGGAAGCGAAGGCGCTGGGGATGCGGCCCGGCTTTTCGGTGCTCGACCCGCAGGATCTCGAGCCGATCGTGGCCGAGCTCGTCGCGACCGCCGATCGCGCGCGTACGCGCAAGGCGCAGTGGGCCATCAGCCGCTGGAAGAACGCGCTGGTCGCACCGGAGGAGGCGCTACGCACGGCCGCGGATCCCGACGAAGCGGTCGCCGCGAAGGCCTATGTCCACTACGCCGACGCGCTCGCGGCGTACCAGGCGGTGGATTTCGACGACCTGATCCGGCTCCCGGTCGAGCTCCTCGAGCGCGATGGCGGCGCGCGCACGCGCTGGCAGCAGCGCGCGGACCACGTGCTGGTCGACGAGTACCAGGACACGAACCCGGCGCAATACCGGCTGTTCCGCGCGCTGGTCGGCGAGCGGGGGCGCTTCACGGCCGTCGGCGACGACGACCAGGCGATCTACGGCTGGCGCGGCGCCACGGTCGAGAACCTCGCGCAGCTCGGGCGCGACTATCCGGGCCTCGTCGTCGTCAAGCTCGAGCAGAACTACCGTTCCACGACACGCATCCTGCGCAGCGCCAACGCGCTGATCGCGAACAACGTGAAGCTTCACGACAAGCGCCTGTGGAGCGACCGGAGCCACGGCGACGCGATTCGCGTCGTCACCGCGCGCGACGAGGAGGCGGAGGCCGAGATCGTCACCGCCACGATCGCGGCACACCGCTTCGAGCACCGCGGCCGCTGGTCCGACTACGCGGTCCTCTACCGCGGCAACCACCAGTCGCGGCCGTTCGAAGCGGCACTGCGCGCGCAGGCGATTCCCTACGAGGTCTCGGGCGGCCAGTCGTGGTTCGATCGCGCCGAGATCAAGGACCTCGTCGCGTACCTGCGGCTCATCGCCAACGCGGACGATGCTCCCGCCTTCCTGCGCGCCATCGCGGTGCCGAAGCGAGGCGTCGGCCAGACGACGCTGGCGAGGCTCTCGGAGATCGCCGGCGCGAAGCACCTCGCGCTCGCCGATGCCGTGCGCGATCCGGCCTTCGCCGGGTCGGCGCAGCCTCGCGCGCACGCGGCGCTCGCCGCGTTCGTGCAGCTGGTCGAGGGCCTGCGACACCGCGCGCCGCGCGAAAGTGCCGGCCGCCTGGTCGACGAGCTCGTCAGTCGCATCGGCTACGAGGACCACGTGGTCGCGACCTTCGACCAGCGCGAGGCCGAGGCGAAGGTCGCGAGCGTGCGCGAGTTCGCGGGCTGGCTCGCGCGAAAGGGCGCGGCCGAAGGCAAATCGCTGGTCGAGCTCGCGCAGGCGATCGCGCTGATCACGATGCTCGAAGGGCGCGATACCGAAGGCACCGACGCGGTCCGCCTGTCGACGCTGCACGCGGCGAAGGGGCTCGAGTTCGCGCACGTGTTCCTGGTCGGGCTCGAGGAAGGCATCCTGCCGCACCGCGAGGCGATCGAGACCGGCGCGATCGACGAGGAGCGGCGGCTCATGTACGTCGGGCTGACGCGCGCCGGGCGCTCGCTGCACCTCTCGCTGTGCCGCACGCGCAGCCGCGCCGGCGGACGCGTCGACGGCATACCGTCGCGCTTTCTCGCGGAGCTCGCGCAGGACGACCTGCGCTGGGCCGGTACGCCGCTGCCGCCGGACGAGGCCGCGCGCGAAAAGGAAGCCGGAATGGAGCGCCTGAAGGCGCTGAAGAGCGCGCTCGCCGAGCGGCGCTAGCCGCGAGACCACGCGGTCGGGCGGTCGCGTTGGTCGTCGACCGCAAGCGGCTACTTCGCCGCCGCGACCATCACGTCGACCGCCGCCTTGACCTGGGCGTCGGAAAGCGCGGCGTTGCCGCCCTTCGGCGGCATGACACCGGCCTTGCCCTGGTAGCCCTTGATCGCGTGGTCGTAGAGCGTCGCGGCGCCCTGCGCGACGCGCGGCGTCCACGCGGCCTTGTCGCCGAACTTCGGCGCGCCGGCGACGCCCGCGCCGTGGCAGGCAACGCACATGCCGTCGTAGACCTTCTTGCCGTCGACGGCGGCCGATGCGCCCGCCGCCACCGGGACCGCGGCGGTCGCGACGGGAACGGCCGCCATCGGCGCGGCCGCCACTGCCGTCGCCGGGGCGGCGGCCTGCGGCGCTTCCTTCCAGTTCGCGCCGGCCTTGCCGGCCATGAAGGCGACGCCGCGTTGCACCTCGGCATCGGTGAGCGTGGCGTTGCCGCCGCGCGGCGGCATCGCGCGAAGGCCGGCGATCGCGTGTTGTACGGTGAGCTTCTCGCCTTGCGCGATCACCTTGGCCCACGCCGCCTTGTCGCCGAGCTTGTGCGCGCCCGCGAGCCCGGTCTCGTGGCAGGTCTTGCACACCTGCGCGAACACCTGCTCGCCGGCGAGCGAGCCCTGGGGCGCGGAAGGCGCCGCGACTTCGACCGTGCCGACCGGGGCGATGCGCGCGCGCACCGCCGCGTCGTCGCCGGCGTTGTGCGAGACGCCCGTCACCAGCTGCGTGATCAGGAGGATCACCGCGATCGGCACGACGAACGCCAGCACGACGACGACGATGAGCTGCTTCGGGGTCTGGATCGGGGAGGTGTGCTGGTCGGGTTCGATCATGGCGGCGCGGCGGTTCCCGGCGCGTGGAGACGCGGACAAACGACGATTATACCGGCCCTCGGTGCGGTGCCCGCGACGCGATCAGGGGCGTTGGACGGCCGTTCCCCGCCAAAGCTACAATGTCAGGTTCGCGCGCCCGTAGCTCAGTTGGATAGAGTATTGGTTTCCGAAGCCAAGGGTCACAGGTTCGAATCCTGTCGGGCGCGCCACGGACATCGGTCGAAAGTGCAGTCCGGCTTTCTCCCGGAGCCGACCGCCTGACATCGCCGGCGCCGCCAGCCGAGCGCGGGCCGCCGGCGCTACGAGGCACTGCGCGCGCGGCGTCCGCGGTCGCGCCCTCCGGCTCGTAGCGTTCCCGCGCGCAGTCGCGCGCACGCTGCGACGAGCGCGCTTCCTCGAGTTGATGGTCGTTTCGCGCCACCGTGCGCGATACCGGCGCGCCGGCGCGCCGGGCGTCAGGCGCTTCCAGGCCGTCGCCTGCAATCGACTGGCGTCGCCAGCGATTGCCGGCTCGGGAAAGCGCTAGTACGGCGGGTAGTCCGGCGACCAGCCGCGCGGAGCGTCGCCCGGGCGCGGGGTCTTCGGCGAGACGAGGTCGGTCGAGATCAGCGGTCGCAACGTCGGCACCTCGCGCCGCGGCCAGTCGAGCTGGGTTTCGAAGGGCGCGCCGCCGAGGAACCACAGGACCGGATCGGTGCGGACGTGACCGTAGCGATCGTTCCAGCTCGCGCAGCCGGCGAGCGCGAGCGTCGCGAGGGCGGCGAGGACGAGCGGGGCGCGGCGCATGGCGACTCTCCTGTCCGAAGGCGGGGGCGTCGAGCGAGGTGGCGCGACGGTCCAGCCGGAATGGCAAGTTTCCCACAAGCCCTCGCAGGAACCATGCCTCCACGGAGGCTAACGGGGCCACCGTCCCCCGGGTGTGGCTGAAATGTCACGTTTTCCCCGGCGCGCGCGATGGATGTCCACAGGCTCGTCCCCGCGCCGCCGACGGCAGCTTTCGGCGCAGCGCCCCTCGCCCGATCCCCTGCGCTCGCACCCATGCCGGCGGCATGAAGCACGTGCCGCCACCGTCCGGAACGCCCGATTCACGGTCCCACGGCCACCATTTCGACCTTTCGTCGGCTGGTCGGCCAGGCCATCGAACATTCGTTCGCCAAGGTGGGAGTGACCGTCGTCCCGTCTTCGCGTAATTCCTTCGATAGTTGCTCTAAATGATTGTTTTTTAATGGGTTGGCGGTTTGTGGTGAAAACGACGCTAAGTGATTGTTCGGTCAGTGGAAATTCGTTGACCGGCGTCAAAACCGCCGCGTATAGTGGCGAGAAGTGGGAAATTGTGGGTTTTGGTGGGTGCGCCGCCCGGTCGGGGGTTCCTGACGCGCGGGGGCGCCGGTGCACGCATCCGGGGAGGAGGCGGTGGCGACAGGGGGTAATGGCGACGAGCGCGCGATGCCGATGTTCCGTGGCGTCACCGAGCTCGCGCTCGACGCTAAAGGGCGCTTCGCCGTGCCGGCGCGTCATCGCGACGCGATCGTCGCGGAAAGCGGCGCGCACCTCGTGCTCACCGCCGACCCGTCGCGCTGCCTCTTGCTCTACCCGCTCGCCGCGTGGGAGCCGATCCAGGCGCGGCTGATGGCGCTCTCGTCGTTCGACGAGCGCCTGCGCGGACTGCAACGGCTGCTCGTCGGCCATGCCGACGACGTCGAGATCGATGCGGCGGGCCGCATCCTGGTGCCGCCCGCGCTGCGGCGCTACGCGTCGCTCGACAAGCGCGTCGTGCTGGTCGGCCAGGGACGCAAGTTCGAGCTGTGGAACGACGCCGCCTGGGCGGCGCGCACCGCGCAGGCGATCGCGTTCGACGGCGGCGCGATGCCGCCGGGGCTCGACGGCTTCTCGCTCTGATGCCGGAGGCGTCCCATGTCAGCGTCCTGCTCGAAGAGTCGGTCGCAGCGCTGGCGCTCAAGCCCGAAGGCACCTATGTCGACGCGACGTTCGGCCGCGGCGGGCATGCGCGCGCGATCCTCGCGCGCCTCGCGCCGCGCGGGCGCGTGGTCGCGATCGACCGCGATCCCGACGCCGCGCATGCGGCGCTCGCCATCGACGACGCGCGGCTCACGTTCCAGCGCGCGCGCTTCTCCGCGCTCGACCGCGTCCTCGACGCTCTCGCGATCACCGCGGTGGACGGCGTGCTGCTCGACCTCGGCATCAGTTCGCCGCAGATCGACACCGCCGCACGCGGCTTCTCGTTCCGGCACGAAGGCCCGCTCGACATGCGCATGGATCCCGACGCGGGGGAATCCGCCGCCGCGTTCATCGCCCGCGCGAGCCTGCGCGAACTGACCGAGGTCATCCGCAACCATGGTGAAGAACGGCTTGCTCAACCGATTGCAAGAGCGATTGTTGCGGCTCGCGCGGTCCGCCCCGTCGTCACGACCCGGGAGCTGGCGGCGATCGTGGCCCAAGCCGTCGGCGCGCGCACGCGGGGTGATTGGCGTCAGGATCCGGCCACGCGCACGTTCCAGGCCCTCCGGATCGCGGTGAACGACGAACTCGCCGAGCTCGAGCGCGTGCTTCCGCGTGCGGTGGCGCGGCTGCGCAACGGCGGACGCCTCGCGGTGATCAGCTTCCACTCGCTCGAGGACCGCATCGTCAAGCAGTTCGTCGCCCGCGCGTCGAAGCCGTTCGGCGGCGATCCGCGCCTCGCGCGCGCCCCGATCACCGAAGCGGAGCTGCCGCAGCCGCCGCTCGTGGCGGTCGGGCGCGCGATCAGGCCGTCGAGCGCCGAAAGCGACGCGAACCCGCGCGCGCGAAGCGCCGTGCTGCGCGTCGCCGAGCGGACGGCGGCGCCCCTGCCGCCCGACTGGCCGCTCGCCGCCGCCTGACGACGCCATGACGCGCCTCGCCCTCGTCCTCCTGGCCGTGCTGGTCGCCTGCTCGGTGTCGCTGGTCGCATCGCGCCACCAGTCGCGGAAGCTGTTCGTCGAGCTCGAGCGCGAGCAGGCGCGCGCTCGCGCCTACGAGGTCGAGTACGGCCAGCTGCAGCTCGAGCAGTCGACCTGGTCGATGCCGGCGCGCGTCGAGAAGGTGGCGCGCGAGCAGCTCCGCATGCTGGTGCCGCCGGCGGGCCGGGTCGAAGTGGTCGAGATTCCCGGGCTCGGAGGTCCGCGATGATCGCCCCTGGGTCGTCCCGAGGCGATCGCCCCCTCGTCCAGGAGGGCGTGCGCGACGCCGCGAAGCGGCTGGCCCGAGGGAGGGCCTCGTGACCACCGCCGCGCTGGCCTCGCGCCGGGCGCCGCGCAAGAACGCGGGCCCCGCAATTCCGGGCGGGCGCGCGGCGCTCCTGTTCGGCGGCCTCGCGCTGCTGTTCGCGACGCTCGCGGGCCGCTCGCTCTACCTGCAATGGGTCGACAACGCGTTCCTGCAGGAGCGCGGCGCGGCGCGCTACTCGCGCGAGCTCGACGTGCCCGCGCATCGCGGACGCATCGTCGACCGCCAGGGTGAGGCGCTCGCGGTGTCGACGCCGGTCAAGTCGCTCTGGGCGTTTCCCGGGCAGCTCGACCTTGGCGCGGACGACCTCGCGCGGCTCGCGCGCGTGCTCGACGTCAAGCCCGCGGTGCTGAAGTCGCGCGTCGACGCGTCGGACGATTTCGCCTACCTGGCGAAGCTCGTGTCGCCGGAAGTGGCCGAGCGCGCGCTCGCGCTGCGCATCAAGGGGCTCAACGAGGAGACCGCGTTTCGCCGCTACTACCCAGGCGGCGAAGTGACGAGCCACGTGCTCGGGTTCACCGGCGACCGCGACGCCGGGCAGGAAGGCATGGAGCTGGCGCAGCAGCAATGGCTCGCCGGCGTGCCAGGGAGCCGGCGCGTGATCATCAACCGCCGCGGCGAGGCGGTCGAGGACGTCGCGTCGATCCGCGCGCCGCAGGAAGGCCGCGACCTCGCGCTCTCGCTCGACTCGCGGCTGCAGTACCTCGCGTTCCGCGAGCTCAAGGCGGCGGTCGAGGCGAACAAGGCGAAGGCCGGCGGGCTCGTGATCCTCGACGTCCGCACCGGCGAGATCCTCGCGCTTGCCAACTGGCCCGCGTACAACCCCAACGCCCGCGACCGCACGGCGCGCGAGCGCATGCGCAACCGCGCGCTGACCGACGTGTTCGAGCCCGGATCGACGCTGAAGCCGTTCGCGATCGCCGCCGCGCTCGACGCGGGCGCGGTGCGGCCGGACACGCTCATCGCGACCGGCAATGGCTCGCTGACGATCGGCCCGAACACGGTTCACGACGCGCACCCGGCCGGCACGCTCACCGTCGCCCAGGTGATCCAGAAGTCGTCGAACGTCGGCGCGGCGAAGATCGCGCTCGGGCTGCCGGCGCAGACGCTGTGGCAGGAGCTCGCCGATGCCGGGTTCGGGACGCTGCCGAAGACCGGCTTCCCCGGCGAGGTGAGCGGCCGGCTGCGCCCGGCGAAGACGTGGAAGCCGATCGAGCAGGCGACGATCAGCTACGGCCACGGCATCTCGGTCACGCTGGTGCAGCTCGCGCGTGCTTACACGGTGTTCGCGACCGGGGGCGAACTGATGCCGGTGACGCTCATGAAGACCGGCGCGCCGGTCGCCGGGCGTCCGGCGCTCAAGCGCGAGACCGCGCTCGCGGTGCGCCGGATGCTCGAGATGGCCGTGCAGCCCGGCGGCACCGCGCCGCGCGCGCAGGTGTCCGGCTACCGCGTCGCCGGCAAGACCGGCACCGCGCACAAGCTCGAGGGCCACGGTTACGCGACCAGCAAGTACGTGAGCTCGTTCGTCGGCTTCGCGCCCGCCTCGGATCCGCGGATCGTCGTCGCGGTGATGATCGACGAGCCCTCGGCGGGGCAGTACTACGGCGGCACCGTTGCCGCGCCGGTGTTCTCCACCGTGATGGGCGCGACGCTGCGCACGCTCGGCGTGCCCACGGACGCGCCGGTCGACAACGTGATCCTGCCGCCGGAAGGCGCGGAGATCGGCGAGGAGACCTGACGATGGCCGAGCCGGCCTTCGACGCGGTGTCGCTCCTCGCGAACATGGGGCCGCCACCGCGCCGCTTGACATCCGACAGCCGCCAGGTCGGCAGCGGCGACGCGTTCGCGGCGTGGCCGGGCACGCGCGTCGACGGCCGCGCGTTCATCCCCGAGGCGATCGCGCGCGGCGCGGGATCGGTGCTGTGGGAAGCGCGCGACTTCCGCTGGGATGCCGGCTGGACGGTGCCCAACGCCGCGGTCGAGCGGCTGGCGGCGCGGCTCGGTTACATCGCCAACGTCGTCTACGGCAATCCGTCGCGCGACCTGTGGATGGTCGGCGTCACCGGCACCAACGGCAAGACGACGACGTCGCAGTGGATCGCCCGGGCGCTCGACGATGCCGGGCGCCGCTGCGGCGTGATCGGCACGCTCGGGATCGGGCTGGTCGGCGCGCTCGAGCCGGGCACGAACACGACGCCGGACGCCGCGGTGTTCCACGAGACGCTCGCGCGCTTCCGCGACGCGGGAGCGAAGGCGGTGGCGATGGAGGTGAGCTCGATCGGGCTCGACCAGGGGCGCGTCAACGGCGCGACGTTCGACGTCGCGGTGTTCACCAACCTGACGCGCGACCACCTCGACTACCACGGCACGATGGCCGACTACGGGGCCGCGAAGGCGCGGCTGTTCTCGTGGCCGGGGCTCGCGTGCTCGGTGATCAACGCCGACGATCCCTACGGCCAGCGGCTGATCGACGAGGTGCGCGGCCGCGGCGGCAGGGCGCTCGCCTACGGGCTCGCCAACGCGGAGGTCGCGGCGACCGGCTACGCGATGGGACCGCGCGGCTACTCGCTCAGCGTGTCGACGCCACGGGGACGCGGCACGGTGGAGACCGGCGTGGTCGGCGCGTTCAACCTGTCGAACCTGCTCGCCACGCTCGGCGCGCTACTTGCGAGCGACGTCGAGCTGGACGTCGCGCTCGACGCGCTGGCCCGGCTCGGTCCGCCTCCCGGGCGCATGGAGCGCCATGGCGGCGATGGGAAGCCGCTGGTCGTGATCGACTATGCGCACACGCCCGACGCGCTCGAGAAGGTGCTCGTGGCGCTGCGCCCGGTCGTGATGCACGGTCGCGAGCTCGTCTGCGTGTTCGGCTGCGGCGGCGACCGTGATGCGGGCAAGCGGCCGCTGATGGGCCGCATCGCCGGCGAGCTGGCCGACCGCGTGATCGTCACCAACGACAACCCGCGCTTCGAGGACCCTGCCGCGATCGCGAGCGCGGTCGCCAAGGGCATCGTCGAGTCGGGACAGCGGCGCTGGCGGATCGAACTCGACCGCGCCTCCGCGATCGAAGGTGCCGTGCACGCGGCGAAGACCGGCGACGTGGTCGTGGTGGCCGGCAAGGGCCACGAGGCCTACCAGGAGATCGCGGGGGAGCGCCATCCCTACACCGATGCGCACGCCGCCGACGCCGCGCTCGCCGCCTGGAGCGGTGCATGATGGACCTCGCGACCGCCGCCCACGCCATGCAGGGCCGCGTCGACGGCGCCAACGTGCGTTTCGCGCGCGTGACGACGGACTCGCGCGCGGTCGAGCCGGGCGACCTGTTCGTCGCGCTCGCCGGCGAGCGCCACGACGGCCATGCGTTCGTGGCGAGCGCGTTCGGCCGCGGCGCCGCCGCGGCGATCGTCGCCGAGGGGCGCGGCGCGTTTCCCGGGCCGGTCGTCGCGGTCCGCGATCCGCTCGCCGCGCTGGGCCGCCTCGCCGCCGAGTGGCGCGCGCGCTTCGCGCTGCCCCTCGCGGTCGTGGTCGGCTCCAACGGCAAGACGACGGTCAAGGAAATGACCGCGTCGATCCTGCGCGCGGCGTTCGGCGCCGAGGCCACGCTCGCGACGGCGGGCAACTTCAACAACGCGATCGGGCTGCCGCTGACGCTGCTGCGCCTCTCGCACGGTCATCGCGTGGCCGTGGTCGAGGTGGGCATGAACCATCGCGGCGAGACACGCGAGCTCACCGCGATCGCGCGGCCGACCATCGTCGCCATCAACAACGCGCAGCGCGAGCACCAGGAGTTCCTGGCGAGCGTCGCGGAGGTCGCGGCCGAGCACGCCGACGCGATCGCCGCGCTGCCGCGCGGTGGCATCGCGGTGCTCAACGCCGACGACGCCTGGTGCGGACTGTGGCGCGAGGCGGCTGCGCGCGCCTTCGCGGAGGTCAGGACCTTCGCGCTGCACAACGCCGCCCACGTGACCGCGCGGCTCACGCCGGCCGGCCTGGGCAGCGACCTCGCGCTGGCCACGCCCGAGGGCAGCGCGACCGTGCGCCTCGCGGCGGCGGGCGAGCCGATGGCCCGCAATGCACTCGCGGCGGCGGCGATCGCGCTCGCCGCGGACGCGCCGCTCGACTGCGTGGTGCGCGGCCTCGAGGCGTTCCGCCCGGTCGCCGGCCGGCTCGCGACCGCGCGTGCGGCGTCGGGCGCCATCGTGATCGACGACACCTACAACGCGAACCCGGATTCGGTGCGCGCGGCGATCGACGTGCTCGCCCGCGCCGGCGGCCGCCGCTGGCTCGTGCTCGGCGACATGGGCGAGGTGGGCGCGCAAGGACCGGCCTGGCACCGCGAGATCGGCGGCTACGCGCGGGAGCGCGGCGTCGAGCGTCTCGACGCGACGGGCGAGCTCGCGCGCGAGGCGGTGGAGGCATTCGGCGCCGGCGCGCACTGGCATCCGGGCATCGACGCGCTCATCGCCGCCGTGGTGCCGGGCGCGACCGCGGGCACGACGCTGCTGGTCAAGGGCTCGCGCTTCATGCGCATGGAACGCGTCGTCGCCTCCCTGACGGGTGCGGCGCCGGGAGGCCACTGATGCTCCTGTGGCTCGCCGAGGCGCTCGCCAGGGACGTCCGCGCGTTCAACGTGTTCGGCTACCTGACGCTGCGCGCGGTGCTCGCTTGCATGACGGCGCTGGTGATCTCGTTCGTCGTGGGCCCGCGCATGATCGCGTGGCTCACGCGCATGAAGATCGGCCAGGCGGTGCGCGACGACGGCCCGCGCACGCACCTCACCAAGGCCGGCACGCCGACGATGGGCGGCGCGCTGATCCTGGTGTCGATCGCGATCACGACGCTCCTGTGGGGCGACCTCGAGAACCGCTTCGTGTGGGTCGTGCTGCTGGTGATGCTGGGCTTCGGCGCGATCGGCTGGGTCGACGACTACCGCAAGGTCGTCTACCGCAACCCCAAGGGGCTCTCCGCGCGCGCGAAGTTCCTCGCGCAGTCGGTGATCGGGCTGGTCGCGGCGATCTATCTCGCGTTCGCCGTCTCCGCGCCGGACAGCGCGCAGGCGGGGAAGCTCCTCTCCGGATGGCTGCAGAGCGGCTTCGCCGGCGCGCTGTCGCCGAAGGCTGACCTGCTCGTCCCGTTCTTCAAGACGGTGACCTACCCGCTCGGCGTCTGGGGCTTCATCGTCCTGTCGTGGTTCGTGATCGTCGGTACCAGCAACGCGGTGAACCTGACCGACGGTCTCGACGGCCTCGCGATCATGCCGACCGTGATGGTCGGCGCCGCGCTCGGGATCTTCGCGTACGTGACCGGCAACGCGATCTTCGCGCGCTACCTGCAGTTCCCGTTCATCGGCGGCGCCGGCGAGCTCGCGGTGATCTGCGGCGCCATCGCCGGCGCGGGGCTGGGCTTCCTGTGGTTCAACGCCTACCCGGCGGAGGTGTTCATGGGCGACGTCGGCGCGCTGTCGCTCGGTGCGGGCCTGGGCGCGATCGCGGTGATCGTCCGCCAGGAGATCGTGCTGTTCATCATGGGCGGCGTGTTCGTCGTCGAGACGCTATCGGTGATCGTGCAGGTGGCGTCGTTCAAGCTCACCGGGAAGCGCGTGTTCCGCATGGCGCCGATCCACCACCACTACGAGCTCAAGGGCTGGAAGGAGAACCAGGTCGTCGTCCGCTTCTGGATCATCACGATGCTGCTGGTCCTGTTCGGCCTGTCGACGCTGAAGCTGCGATGAGCGCCGACTACACCGGACGCGACGCCGTCGTCCTGGGCCTCGGGCTCACCGGGCTCACGCTTGCCCGCTACCTCGCGCGCCACGGAGCGCGCGTGCGCGTCGCCGACACGCGTGCGCATCCGCCCAACGCCGCGCGCCTCGCCGACGAGCTGCCAGGCGTTCCGGTCGAGACCGGGCCGTTCACCGCCTCCACGCTCGCGGGCGCCGACCTGATCGCCATCAGCCCCGGCGTTCCGAAGGAGCATCCGGCGATTGCCGAGGCGGTTGCGGCGGGCGCCGACCTCGCGGGCGACGTGGAGCTGTTCGCCCGCGCGCTGCCGCCCGGGCAGAAGGTGCTCGCGATCACCGGCACCAACGGCAAGACCACGACCACCGCGCTCGCCGGCGAGCTCGCGCGCGCGGCGGGGCTCGCCGCGAGCGTCGCCGGCAACATAGGCGACGCAGTGCTCGATGCGCTCGCGATGATCGACGCGGGCGCACCGTGGCCTGACGTGTTCGTGCTGGAGCTGTCGAGCTTCCAGCTCGAGACCGTGTCGAACCTCAAGCCGACCGCGGCGACCGTGCTCAACGTGACGCCGAACCACATGGACCGCTACGCCGGCCTCGCCGACTACGCGGCGGCGAAGGCGCGCATCTTCAACCACGCGCGCGTGCAGGTACTGAACCGCGACGATCCGATCGTGCGGCTGATGCGGCGTCCCGGCGAGACGCTGCAGACGTTCGGCTCGTCGGTGCCGCTGTCCGAGGAGGAGTGGGGGCTCGTCGCCCGGCCGGACGGCCCGTGGCTCGCGCGCGGCGGCGAGCTGATCGTGCCCGCGGCATCGCTGTCGCTGGTCGGCCGGCACAACGCGCTCAACGCGCTCGCCGCGCTCGCGCTGGTCTCGTCGGTGGCGCGCATCCGCCAGCCGGTGCTTGAGGCGCTGCGCGCGTTCCGCGGGCTGCCGCACCGGATGGAGCGCGTCGGCGAGGCGAACGGCGTGCTGTACGTCAACGATTCGAAGGCGACCACGGTGGCCGCGAGCGCGGTCGCGCTCGACGGCATCGGCCGCCCGGTCGTGCTGATCGCCGGCGGTGACGGCAAGGGGCAGAGCTTCGCCCCGCTGCGCGGGACGGTCGACGCCCGATGCCGCGCCGTGCTGCTGATCGGCCGCGACGCCCCCGACGTTGCGCGCGGGCTCGCCGGCGCGAAGCCACCGGTCGAGACGGTCGGGACCCTCGATGCCGCGGTCGCGCGTGCCGTCGCGCTCGCGCGTCCCGGCGACGCCGTGCTGCTGTCGCCGGCGTGCGCGAGCCTCGACCAGTTCGCGAACTACGAGGCACGCGGCGTGCGCTTCCGCGAGCTGGTGCGCGAGCGCACCGGGGAGGCCCTCGATGCGTAACCGCGTGCCGGAGACGGCGACGCTGTCGATGGGGCGCCTGTTCGGCGTCGCCGCGCAGCGCGCGCCCGCGCGCGCGATGCTTGCCTACGACGCGTCGCTGGCATGGGCCACGCTCCTGCTGCTCGCGATCGGGCTGGTGATGGTGTATTCCGCCTCGATCGCCATGGCCGAGTCGAGCGCGCAGACCGGGCATCGCTCGTGGTATTTCCTCGCGCGGCACAGCGCCTTCGTCGCGGTCGGCCTCGTGGCCGCGCTGTGCGCGCTGCAGGTGCCGGTCAAGGCCTGGCAGGCGCTCGCGCCCTGGCTGTTCGTCGCCGGCATCGCGCTGCTGGTGCTGGTGCTGGTGCCCGGGGTCGGTCGCAGCGTCAACGGCTCGCGGCGCTGGCTGTCGCTCTACGTCGTGAACGTGCAGCCGTCCGAGTTCATGAAGCTCGCAGTGGTGCTCTACGCTGCGAGCTACGCGGTGCGCAAGGCCGCGTTCCTGCACGCGCGCCAGCCGCTGCGGCAGACCATCGTCCGCGGCTTCGCGCCGCTGTTCGCCACGATGGTCGCGATCGGAGGGCTCCTGCTCCTCGAGCCCGACTTCGGCGCATTCGTCGTGATCGTCGCCATCGGCTTCGCGATCCTGTTCCTCGGCGGGCTCGACTGGCGCCTCTTCGCGGGTTTGACCGCGCTCCTGCCGCTCGCGCTCGGCGCGATCCTGGTCGCCGCACCCTACCGGCTGCAGCGGCTCACCGCGTTCCTCGACCCCTGGTCGGATCCGCTCGGCAAGGGCTACCAGCTGTCGCACTCGCTGATCGCGTTCGGTCGCGGCGAGCTCGCCGGCGTCGGACTCGGCGCGAGCGTCGAGAAATTGCTCTACCTGCCCGAGGCGCACACCGATTTCCTGCTCGCGGTGATCGCCGAGGAGCTGGGCTTCGCCGGCGTCGCGCTCGTGCTCGCGCTGTTCGCGTGGGTGCTCTACCGCGCGTGGGCGATCGGTCGCCAGGCGGTGCGCCTGTCGCGGCCGTTCGCCGCGCTCGCCGCGCAGGGCATCGGCGTGTGGATCGGCGTGCAGGCGTTCATCAACATGGGCGTCAACATGGGAGTGCTGCCCACCAAGGGCCTCACGCTGCCGCTCCTGTCGTTCGGCGGCTCGGGGATCGTCGCGAACTGCCTCGCGATCGCGATCCTGCTGCGCGTCGACTACGAGAACCGCCGGGTGCTGTCCGGCTACGTGGCGTGACGACGACGGTGATGATCACCACGGGCGGAACCGGCGGACACGTGTTTCCCGGGCTCGCCGTCGCGGACGCGCTCGCCGCCCGCGGTGCGCGCGTGTTCTGGCTCGGCACCCGCGAGGGCCTCGAGGCGACGCTGGTGCCGCGGCACGGTGTGGCGTTCGAGTCGCTGTCGTTCCGCGGCGTGCGTGGCAAGGGACTCGCGACGCTCCTGCTCGGGCCGTTCGCGCTGATCGCCGCGTGCATCGAGGCGTGGTCGGTGATTAGGCGCCGCAAGCCCGACGTCGTGCTCGGCCTGGGCGGCTTCGCGTCGTTTCCGGGCGCGCTGATGGGCGTCGCGAGCGGGCGCCCGCTCGCCGTGCACGATGCGAACGCGGTGGCGGGCCTCGCCAACCGCGTGCTCGCGTACGGGGCCGATCGCGTGCTGCTGGGCTTCCCCGACGCGCTCGGCGGCCGCCACGCGAAGATCGTCGTGTGGACCGGCAACCCGTTGCGCGTCGCGATCGCCGCGCTGCCGCCGCCGGCCGAACGCTTCGCCGGGCGCGCCGGACCGTTGCGGCTGCTCGTCGTCGGCGGCAGCCTCGGCGCGCAGGGCCTCAACGAGCGCGTTCCGGCGGCGCTCGCGCGGCTGCCGCACGACGCACGTCCCCAGGTGGTCCACCAGGCCGGTGCGAAGCACATCGACGCGCTCACCGCCGCGTACCGCGACGCGGGCGTCGTCGCCGAGTGCGTCGCGTTCATCGACGACATGGCGGCGCGCTATGCATGGGCCGACGTCGCCATCGCGCGCGGCGGTGCGCTGACCGTCTCGGAGCTCGCCGCCGTGGGTCTGGGCGCGCTGATCGTGCCGTTGCCCGGCGCGATCGCCGACGAGCAGACGGCGAACGCCGATTTCCTGGTGCGCGCCGGCGCGGCGAAGCGCATCGCGCAGGACGATCTCACGCCCGAGCGGCTCGCCGCGGAGATCGCCGCGCTCGACCGCGCGCAGGCGCTCGCGTGGTCGACCGCGGCACGCGCGGTCGGACGCACCGATGCGGCCGCCCGCGTCGTGGACGCCTGCCTCGCCCTCGCGGAGGCCAAGCGATGAAGGGCAAGGTGCGCCGCGTGCATTTCGTCGGCATCGGCGGGGCCGGCATGAGCGGCATCGCCGAGGTGCTGGCGACGCAGGGCTACGAGGTGTCCGGGTCGGACCTCGGGCAGAGCGCCGTGACGCGCCGGCTCGCCTCGCTCGGCATCCGCACGCTGGTGGGCCACGACGCCGCGCACGTCGCGCGCGCCGACGTCGTCGTCGTGTCGACGGCCGTCGCCGCCGACAACCCCGAGGTCGTGGCAGCGCGCGAGCAGGGCATCCCGGTCGTGCCGCGCGCCCTGATGCTCGGCGAGCTGATGCGCTTCAAGCAAGGCATCGCGGTCGCGGGCACGCACGGCAAGACGACCACGACGAGCCTCGTCGCGTCGGTGCTGGCCGAAGGCGGCCTCGACCCGACCTTCGTGATCGGCGGGCGGCTGCTCGCCGCCGGCGCCAACGCGCGACTGGGCACCGGCGAGTACCTGGTCGCCGAGGCCGACGAGTCGGATGCCTCGTTCCTGCACCTGACGCCGACCATCGCCGTGGTGACCAACGTCGACCAGGACCACATGGAGACCTACGGCCACGACGTGAAGCGCCTCGAGCGCGCGTTCGTCGACTTCCTGCAGCGGCTGCCGTTCTGGGGCGTCGCCGTGCTTTGCATCGACGACGACACGGTGCGCTCGCTCGTGCCGTCGGTCGCGAAGTCGATCGTGACCTACGGCCTCGCCGCCGACGCGCGGTTGCGCGCGTTCTCGGTGACCCACGCGGGCGGGCGGATGCGGTTCGTCGCGACCTCCGCCGGGCACGCCGACCTCGCGGTCGAGCTCGCGCTGCCCGGCGTGCACAACGTCCGCAACGCGCTCGCGGCGATCGCGGTAGGCCGCGAGGTCGGCGTGCGCGACGCGGCGATCGTGCGCGCGCTCGCCGAGTTCAAGGGCGTCGGGCGGCGCTTCCAGCGCCACGGCGCGATCGCGCTGCCGTCGGGCGGGCACGCCGAGCTGATCGACGACTACGGCCACCACCCGGTGGAGATCGCCGCGGTGCTCGAGGCGGCGCGCGGCAGCTTCCCCGGCCGGCGCGTCGTGCTCGCGTTCCAGCCGCACCGCTACACGCGCACGCGCGACCTGTTCGAGGACTTCGCCCGCGTGCTGTCGACCGTCGATGCGCTGGTGCTGACCGACGTCTACCCGGCGGGCGAGACGGCGATCGTCGCCGCCGACGGCCGCGCGCTCGCCCGGGCGATCCGCGTGGGCGGCCGGGTCGAGCCGCTGTTCGTCGACGAGATTGGCGACGTCGCGGAGGCGGTGCGCACCGTCGCGCGGGACGGCGACGTCATCCTCACGATGGGTGCCGGTTCGATCGGCCAGGTGGCGCCGCAGCTCGCGGCGGGGGCGCCGTGAACATGAACGAAATCGCACCCTTCACCGGCCTCCGCGGCGTCCTCGAGCGCAACGCGCCGCTCGCGCGCTACACGAGCTGGCGCGCGGGCGGGCCGGCCGACCTGCTCTACCGACCGGCCGGGCGCGACGACCTGGCCGCCTTCGTGCGCCAGCTGCCGGCGGGCTTGCCGCTGACCGTGCTCGGCCTGGGCAGCAACACGCTGGTGCGCGACCGTGGCGTGCGCGGCGCCGTGGTCGTCCTGCACGACCCGGGCGCGGCGCTCACCGTCGCCGACGGGCTGGTCTACGCCGAAGCCGGCGCCGCGAGCCCCAAGGTCGCGCGGCTCGCCGCGCGCCTGGGCTGCGAGGGCGCCGAGTTCCTTGCCGGCGTCCCCGGCACGATCGGCGGCGCGCTCGCGATGAACGCGGGCTGCTACGGGGGCGAGACCTGGAACCACGTGGTGCGCGTGGAGGTGCTGGCCCGCGACGGCCGCTTCGAGGTGCGCACGCCCGCCGACTACGCGATCGGCTATCGCAGCGTGCGGCGCGCCGACGGGAGCCCGCAGGATGGCATCTACACCGCCGCGTGGCTGAGCTTCCCGCCCGGAGACGCCGTGCGCGCCCGCGCCCGCATCAAGGAGCTGCTCGCGCGCCGCATCGCGACGCAGCCGCTGTCGATGCCCAACGCGGGGAGCGTGTTCCGCAATCCCGACGGCGACCACGCCGCGCGGCTGATCGAGGCCGCGGGCCTCAAGGGCTGCGCCATCGGGGGCGCGCGCGTCTCGGAGATGCACGCGAACTTCATCGTCAACCCGGGGGGCCGCGCACGCGCGGCGGACATCGAGTCGCTGATCGGGCACGTGCGCGACACCGTGCGCGCGCGCTTCGGCGTGACGCTCGAACCCGAGGTGCGCGTCCTGGGCGAGCCGGGAGAAGCGTCGTGAAACCGGCGTACTTCGGCAAGGTGGCAGTGCTGCTCGGCGGTCCGTCGGCCGAGCGCGAAGTCTCGCTGATGTCCGGCACCGCGGTGGTCGGCGCCCTGCGCGACCGCGGCGTCGACGCGCATCCGTTCGACCCGGCCGAGCGCGACGTCTGGGAGCTGCGTCGCGACGGCTACGCGCGCGTGTTCAACGCGCTGCACGGTCGCTTCGGCGAGGACGGCACGGTGCAGGGCGCGCTGGAGACGCTGGGCGTCCCCTACACCGGCAGCGGCGTGATGGCCTCGGCGCTGGCGATGGACAAGTGGCGCACCAAGCTCGTGTGGATTGCCTCGGGCATCCCGACGCCGCGCTTTCGCGTCGTCGACGCGACGACCGACCCGATGCAGGTGGTGGCGGAGCTCGGGCTGCCGCTCATCGTGAAGCCCGCGCGCGAAGGCTCGACCATCGGCATCACCAAGGTGTCGACGGTCGACGGCGACGAGCTCAGGCTCGCGATCACCGAGGCGGCGAGGCACGACCGGCTGGTCCTCGCCGAGGAGTTCGTCGAAGGCCGCGAGCTCACCGCGTCGATCCTGAACGACCGCGCGCTGCCGCTGATCCGCATCGAGGCCCCGGGCGGCAACTACGACTACGAGCACAAGTACTTCAGCGACGAGACGAAGTACCACTGCCCGGCGGGACTCCCCGACGCGGTCGAGCACGCGATCCGGGCGCAATCGCTGGCCGCCTTCCGCATCCTGGGCGCGAACGGCTGGGGGCGCCTCGACCTGATCCTGCGCGGCGACGGCAGCTGGTCGTTCCTCGAGCTCAACACCTCGCCCGGCATGACCGGGCACAGCCTCGTGCCGATGGCCGCGCGCGCGGAGGGCATCGGTTTCGCCGACCTGTGCGTGAAGATCCTGGAGGGCGCCCATGTGGGATGACCCGAAGGCGCTGAACGCGCTGGCGGCCACGCTCGCGGCGGTGGCGCTCGCGCTGATCGCGCTCGGGACCCTCGCGTGGGGCGCGCGCCACGGCGCGTTCGCGATCCGCGAGGTCGTCGTCGCGACGCCGCTCAAGCGCTCGAGCCCGGCGCACCTCGAGGCGGCGATCCGCTCCGACCTCGCCGGCACGTTCTTCACGCTCGACCTCGAGGCTGCGCGCGGCGCCCTCGCGCGCGTGCCGTGGGTGCGAAGCGTCGCGCTGCGCCGCCAGTGGCCGGGACGGCTCGAGGTCGCGGTCGAGGAGCACGTGCCCTACGCGCGCTGGGGCGACGCGGCGCTCGTGAACACCGACGGCGAGATCTTCGCCGCGGCGTTCGACGGCGAGCTGCCGCAGTTCGAAGGACCGGACACTCGTGCGGCCGACGTGACGGCGCGTCACCGGGCCTGGAGCGCGCTGGTCGCGCCGCTCGGCCTCACGTTGCGCGCGGTCAGCGTATCGGCACGCGGCGGGTGGCGGCTGCAGGCCGCGAGCGCCGCGGCGCCGCTTTCGATCGAGCTCGGCCGCGACGAGCCGGACGCGCGGCTCGCGCGGTTCGTGGCGGCCTACGCGCGCACGGTCGGCGCGCTCGCGCGGAGCGGCACGCGCGTGGCCGACGTGGACCTGCGCTACCGCAACGGCTTCACGGCGCGCGTACCGGGCTTTCGCGAGAAGCCGGCGCGGCGCGCCGACTAGGAACGGGAACGCATGGTCAAGGACAGCAAGAACCTCGTCGTCGGCCTCGACGTCGGCACGTCGAAGATCGTGGCGATCGTCGCCGAGATCGGTCCCGAGGGCGAGCTCAACGTGATCGGTCTCGGCACGCAGCCCTCGCGCGGGCTCAAGCGCGGCGTCGTCGTCAACATCGAGGCGACGATGGCGTCGATCCAGCGCGTGCTCGAGGAGGCCGAACTGATGGCCGACTGCCGCATCGGGGCGGTCACGACCGGCATCGCCGGCAGCCACATCCGCAGCCTCAACTCGAGCGGCATGGTCGCGATCAAGGAAGGCGAGGTGCAGCAGCCCGACATCGACCGCGTGATCGAGACCGCGAAGGCGGTCGCGATCCCCAACGACCAGCAGATCCTGCACATCCTGCCGCAGGAATTCATCATCGACGGCCAGGACGACGTGCGCGAGCCGCTCGGCATGAGCGGCGTGCGGCTCGAGGTCAAGGTGCACATCGTCACCGGCGCGGTGTCGGCGGTCGAGAACATCGCCAAGTGCGTGCGCCGCTGCGGCCTGCAGCTCAACGACATCGTGCTGCAGCCGCTCGCCTCGGCGGCCGCGGTGCTGAACGACGACGAGAAGGAGCTCGGCGTCTGCCTGATGGACATCGGCGGCGGGACCACCGACATCGCCGTGTTCGCCGGCGGCGCGATCCGCCACACGGCGGTGATCCCGATCGCCGGCGACCAGGTGACCAACGACATCGCGATGACGCTGCGCACGCCGACCAAGGAGGCCGAGGAGCTCAAGATCCGTCACGGCTGCGCGCTGCGCCAGCTCGCCGACGCGAACGACATCGTCGAGGTGCCCGGCGTGGGCGAGCGCTCGCCGCGCAAGCTCAGCCGCCCGATGCTCGCCGAGGTGATCGAGCCGCGCATCGAGGAGCTCTACACGCTGGTGCAGTCGGAGCTGCGCCGCTCGGGCTTCGAGGAGCTCCTGAGCTCGGGCGTGGTGATCACCGGCGGCACGTCGATGCTCCAGGGGATGGCCGAGCTTGGCGAGGAGGTGTTCCACCTGCCGTGCCGCATCGGCATCCCGTCGTACGTGGGCGGCCTCGCCGACGTCGTGCGCAGCCCGCGCTACTCGACCGCGGTGGGCCTGCTCCAGTACGGCCGCGACCAGTGGATGCGCGCCGAGGCCGCGCGCGCGCAGGTCAAGGGCATCGGCGGCGTCGCCGAGCGGATGCGGCAGTGGTTCAAGGCGAATTTCTGAGGCCGGCCAACATGAGAACCGACTTTGGCCGGATCCCGTCTCCTGCGCATCGCGGGCGTAGCCCGTCGGTTCGCAGCGACAAGAGCTACGACCGGAAATCGCTGGCGACGCCAGTCGATTTTCGGCGACAGGAGCACGAAGACTCGCGTCGATCCTTGGCGTCTTGGTTCCAGCACCGGCTCGCAACACGGCACACCGAACACGTTTCTTGCCAGACCGATTCAAGCATCCCCGCAACGCCTCACTCCGCATCGCACTCGCACTCGAGAAAGGAAGGGTAATCCCATGTTCGAAATCATCGACCAGGCCCCGCAGGACGGCGCGATCATCAAGGTCATCGGCGTCGGTGGCTGCGGCGGCAACGCGGTGGAGCACATGATCCTGAGGGGACTTTCCGGCGTGGACTTCATCTGCGCCAACACCGACGCGCAGGCCCTCAAGCGCTCGACGGCGCGCACGCAGCTGCAGCTCGGCTCGGCGCTGACGCGAGGGCTCGGGGCCGGTGCGCGGCCCGAGATCGGCCGCGACGCGGCGATGGAGGACCGCGACCGCATCGGCGAGCTGATCGACGGCGCCGACATGCTGTTCATCACCGCCGGCATGGGCGGCGGCACCGGCACGGGGGCGGCGCCGATCATCGCCGACATCGCGAAGAGCATGGGCGTGCTCACCGTCGCCGTGGTCACGCGGCCGTTCCGTTTCGAGGGCAAGCGCCAGAAGGTGGCGCAGGCCGGCATCGAGGAGCTCGGCAAGCGCGTCGACTCGCTGATCATCATCCCCAACGAGAAGCTGGCCGAGGTGCTCGGCGCGAACGTCTCGCTGCTCGACGCCTACGCGCAGGCCAACGACGTGCTGTACGGCGCCGTGTCGGGGATCGCCGAAGTCATCAACAACCCCGGCCTGGTCAACGTCGACTTCGCCGACGTGCGGACCGTGATGGGCGAGGTCGGCATGGCGATGATGGGATCGGCGAGCGCGAACGGCGAGGAGCGCGCGCGGGCGGCGGCCCAAGCCGCGGTGCGCAGCCCGCTGCTCGAGGACGTCAACCTGGCGGGCGCGCGCGGCGTGCTGGTGAACATCACCGCGTCGTCGGGGCTGACGCTCAAGGAATACTACGACGTGATGAACACCATCAAGGAGTTCACCGCGGACGACGCGATGGTGATCGTGGGCACGGTGATCGACGACGGCATGGCCGACGATCTTCGCGTGACGATGATCGCGACCGGCCTGGGCGGTGCCGCGGCGGCGCAGTTGAAGCGCCCGCCGAAGCTCGAGGTGCTGTCGCAACCGGCGATCGTCGAGCGCACCGGTACCGACGGGATCGGCATGTCGGTCGAGACGATCGACTACGACAAGCTCGACCAGCCGGCCGTGGTGCGGCGTCGCACGCCGTCGATCGGCGGCGGCAGCGCAGGCGTGCCGGACATCGAGATCCCGGCCTTCCTGCGCAAGCAGAGCGACTGAGCCGCGGCGAGGGAGAGGAGGAAGCGGGCGCAGCCATGTGCTAAAGTCGCCAGGTTTCGCGCTCCGGCGCCGCCGGGGCGGCGGAACGGCGCCACGCCCGCGCGAATCCCGACACCATGCTTCGCCAACGCACGCTCAAGGCCGCCGCGCGCACGACCGGCGTCGGGCTGCACACCGGCGCGCGCGTCGACCTGACGCTGCGTCCGGCGGTGGTCGACGCCGGCATCGTCTTCCATCGCACCGACCTCGCCGGCAGCGCGCCGATTCCGGCGACCGCGGTCATGGTCGGCGACACGCGATTGTCGTCGACGCTGCGCGCCGGCGACGCGAGCGTCTCGACCGTCGAGCACCTGATGAGCGCGCTCGCCGGCCTCGGCATCGACAACCTGAACGTCGACGTGGCCGGCCCCGAAGTCCCGATCATGGACGGCAGCGCCGGACCGTTCGTCTATCTGCTGCAGGGCGCGGGCATCGTCGAGCAGGAGGCGCCCAAGCATTACCTCCGCATTGTCGCGCCGGTCGAGGTGCGCGACGGCGACAAGTGGGCGCGCTTCGAGCCGCACGACGGCTTCCGCCTCGACTTCACGATCGACTTTCCGCACCCGGTCTTCGGCACCGAGAACCGCCACGTCGTCATCGACTTCGCCGAGCACTCGTACGTGCGCGAGGTGGCGCGCGCGCGCACCTTCGGCTTCATGCAGGACGTCGAGGCGATGCGCGCCGCCGGGCTCGGCCTCGGCGGCAGCTTGCAGAACGCGATCGTGCTGGACGAGGTGCGCGTGCTGAACAGCGAGGGTCTGCGCTTCGACAACGAGTTCGTGCGCCACAAGGTGCTCGACGCGATCGGCGACCTCTACCTGCTCGGCCATCCGTTGGTCGGCCAGTACACGGCGCACAAGTCGGGCCATGCGCTCAACAACGCGCTGTGCCGCGCGCTGCTCGCGCGACCGGACGCGGCGCGCATCATCACGTTCGACGCGGTCGACGAGGTGCCGAGCGCGTTCTACGACTGGCGCACCGCCGCGGCCTGATGCGCCGCCGGCGCGCGGGGTTGCGGCGGCCCCGGTTCCACGTCGAGCCCGGTGCCTCGGGCCGGGGCGGGCGTCAGCCCGACGCCCGCTCGCTCGCCTAGGTACCCCCGATGGTCCTCGTCCGCCTGCTCCTGGTCCTGGGCCTCGCCTGCGTCGGCGTGGCCTTCGTGCTGTTCCTGGTCACGCGCGACCGCCGCTACCTGCGCTTCATCGCGCAGGTCGTGAAGGTGCTCCTGCTGGTGCTCGCCGGCGTCCTGGTGTTCTTCGCCGTCGAGCGCGTGCTGCTGATGCTCTGAGCGGGGCCGTCGGGCGTCTGAGCGGGCCCCTAGCGGCCCGCCCGGGCGAGCCAGCGCGCCAGCGCGGCCTTGAGGGGTCCGGGAGGCAAATCGCGCTCGAGCCCGGCGAGCGCCGGCTTTTGCGCACTATCCCATTGACGCGGAAGAGGTTTCCTCGCGGGCTCCGGGGCGACCCCGGGTTGCACCCGCACCCGAATGTCCCTAAAATCCCACCCCTCGTGCCCGAGGGCTGCGCGCACGGCCGGAAGTCGTTGGCGCAACGCCGCGGCGATCGTGCCGGTCGACGCGACGAGGTCCAGCCGGTCGGGTGCGGGCAGCAGGGCGGCGACGTGCGCCGCCAGCGGACGCGGCAGCACCGTTCCGATCGCCTTCGCCACCGCGGCTTCGTCGCGGCGGCGGCGGTCCCAGGCCGCGACCTGCGGGTCGTCGGCGAGGACCCGGGCGAGCGGCCGGCCGGACGCGAGCGCTTCCTTGGGCATCGCGGCGCAATTCAGGGGAGGCTGTCGACGTGGACATCATACTGGTCAGCGGAGCGAGCGCACGCGCGAGAACGCTTTCGCTCGACTGGCGCCACGGCGTCGTCGTCGCGTTCGTCGCGACGGTCCTGCTGGTCGTGTTCACGCTGGCGTTCAACTACGCGACGCTCAAGTGGGCCGCGGCGGTCAAGCACCCGTGGTTGCAGGCGATCGTGCTGGCCGACCAGCGCGAGGAGGCGCAGCGCGCGCAGGAGAAGATCCAGGCGCACCTGAACGCCATGGCGCTGAAGCTCGGCGACCTCGAGGCGCAGGTGATGCGGCTCGACAGCCTGGGCGACCGGCTCGCCGGCGTCGCCGGCCTGAAACCGCAGGAGCTCCCCGCCAAGGGCACCGCGCCCGCGCGCGGCGGCGCCGCGTCGACCTCGATGCCGTCGCGCGACCTGTCCGTCGACGACTTCGGCGGGCTGCTCGATACGCTCGGGCGCAAGGTCGACCAGCGCACCGACCAGCTCTCGGTGCTGGAGGCCCTCTTGATCCAGACCTCCGCCAGCCTCAAGTTCCTTCCCAGCCGCTATCCGATCAACGAGGGCTGGTACTCGTCCAACTTCGGCTACCGGATCGACCCGTTCTCGGGCCAGCAGAGCTACCACGAGGGCGTGGACTTTCCGGCCGAGAGCGGGACACCCATCGTCGCCGCGGCGAGCGGCAAGGTCATCTTCGCGGACCTCCATCGCGAGTACGGTAAAATGATCGAAGTCGACCACGGCAATGGTCTCGTTTCCCGCTACGCGCATGCCTCGTCGATGGCCGTGCGCGAAGGCGACCTCGTCGTGCGCGGACAGCAGATCGCGGCGGTCGGATCGACCGGGCGGTCGACCGGTCCGCACCTGCACTTCGAGGTCCGCCTGAACGGCGTGCCGCAGAACCCGGCGCGCTTCCTGCAGAACTGAACCGCCCCAGCGCCCGCCCGCCGCCGGCACGAAGCCGGGCGCGCGGTCGAGCCCCGCGTCCGGAACGACCCGGGATGCGGCGCGGTCCGAAGGGGTCGTGGTGCCTTCCTCCCGATGATCTCCAACATCCTCACCCGCATCTTCGGCAGCCGCAACGAGCGGCTCCTCAAGCAGTACACGGCCACCGTCCGCGAGATCAACGCGCTCGAGCCCGCCATCGCGGCGCTCGACGACGCGACGCTTCGCGCGAAGACGGCCGAGCTCAAGGCGCGCGTCACCGGCGGCGCGACGCTCGAGGAGGTGATGCCCGAGGCGTTCGCGGTGGTCCGCGAGGCGGGCAAGCGCACGCTCGGGATGCGTCACTTCGACGTGCAGCTGATCGGCGGCATGGCGCTGCATCACGGCAAGATCGCCGAGATGCGCACCGGCGAGGGCAAGACGCTGGTCTCGACGTTGCCCGGTTACCTGAACGCGCTCGCCGGCAAGGGCGTGCACATCGTCACCGTCAACGACTACCTGGCGCAGCGCGACGCCGACTGGATGGGGCGCATCTACCGCTTCCTCGGCCTCGAGGTCGGCGTCAACCTGTCGCAGATGGGCCACGACGACAAGCAGAAGGCCTACGCCGCCGACATCACCTACGGCACCAACAACGAGTTCGGCTTCGACTACCTGCGTGACAACATGGCCGGGTCGAAGAACGATCTGGTCCAGCGTGGTCACCATTATGCGATCGTCGACGAGGTCGACTCGATCCTGATCGACGAGGCTCGGACGCCGCTGATCATCAGCGGCATGGTGGCCGACAGCGCGAAGTGGTACCAGACGTTCGCGCGGCTCGCGCCGCGCCTCAAGCGCGACGACGACTACGAGGTCGACGAGGCGAAGAAGACGATCGCCGTGACCGAGGCCGGCGTCGCGAAGGTGGAAGAAGCGCTCGGCCTCGACAACCTGTACGAGCACGTGCACACGCCGCTCGTGCACCACCTCCAGAACTCGCTCCGCGCCAAGGAGCACTACCACCGCGACGTCGAGTACATCGTGACCGGCGGCGAGGTGAAGATCGTCGACGAGTTCACGGGCCGCGTGCTCGAGGGCCGGCGCTACTCCGAGGGCCTGCACCAGGCGATCGAGGCCAAGGAGGGAGTTCGGATCAAGGAGGAGAACCAGACCCTCGCGACGATCACGATCCAGAACTACTTCAAGATGTACGAGAAGCTCGCCGGCATGACCGGTACGGCCAAGACCCAGCTCGCCGAGTTCCAGTCGGTCTACGACCTGGACGTCGCCGAGGTCCCGACCAACCGCGAGATGATCCGCGACGACCAGCAGGACCTGATCTACAAGACGGAGGACGCGAAGTGGAACGCGGTCGTCGAGGACATCTCGGAGCGCCACGAGCAGGGCCAGCCGATCCTCGTCGGCACGGTCTCGATCGAGAAGTCGGAGAAGCTCTCGACGCTCCTGAACCGCCGCGGCATCGAGCATCACGTCCTCAACGCGAAGAACCACGAGAAGGAGGCGATGATCGTCGCGCAGGCGGGCCGCCTCGGCGCCGTCACGGTCGCGACGAACATGGCCGGCCGAGGCGTGGACATCTTGCTGGGCGGCAACCCCGAGTACCTCGGCCGCCAGGAGATGGCGGCCAGGGAGTGGGACAACGACGCCTACCTCCTGTTCGAGATGGAGCCCGAGGAGCGGGTCGAGTACGAGGCCGAGTACGAG
>DATLIR010000029.1:0-3789 GCA_035539315.1 Casimicrobiaceae bacterium | reverse complement strand
GCGCGCGCCCGCCTCGATCGCCATGTTGCAGATCGTCATCCGCGCCTCCATCGACAGCGCGCGGATCGTCGAGCCGGCGAACTCGATCGCATGGCCGGTGCCGCCGGCGGTGCCGATGCGCCCGATGATCGAGAGCACCAGATCCTTGGCGGTGACGCCGCGGCCGAGCTTGCCGTCGACGCGGATCAGCATCGTCTTCGCGCGCTTGATGATGAGGCACTGCGTCGCGAGCACGTGCTCGACCTCGGACGTGCCGATGCCCCAGGCGAGCGCGCCGAAGGCGCCGTGGGTGCTGGTGTGCGAATCGCCGCACACCACCGTCATGCCGGGGAGCGTAGCGCCCGTCTCCGGACCGATGACGTGCACGATGCCCTGGCGGCGGTCGAGGAACGGGAAGTACGCCTTGGCGCCGAACTCGCGGATGTTCGCGTCGAGCGTCTCGACCTGCGTGCGCGAGATCGGATCCTTGATGCCTTGGGCCCAGTCGCGCGTCGGCGTGTTGTGGTCGGCGGTCGCGACGATCGACGCGATGCGCCAGGGCTTGCGGCCGGCGAGGCGCAGCCCCTCGTAGGCCTGCGGGCTGGTGACCTCATGCACGAGGTGGCGGTCCACGTACAGCAGCGCCGTGCCGTCCGCCTCGGTGCGGACGACGTGGCTGTCGAAGAGCTTGTCGTAGAGCGTGCGACGCATGGAGCTGGACATTATCTCACGGCCCACGCGCGCGTCCCAGCAGGCGTCCGCGCCGCGAGCGGGGTCATCGGCTCCCGCCCGCGACCGCCGCGAGCACGCGCCCGGCGAGGTCGTCCGACCAGGGATCGAAGCGCGCGGCCGGCGTCGCGCGAAGCCAGGTGAGCTGGCGCTTGGCGAGCTGGCGCGTCGCGGCGATGCCGGCGGCGCGCAGTCCATCGCGATCGATGGCGCCGTCGAGGTGCGCCCACGCCTGCCGATAGCCGACGCAGCGCATCGATGGCATCGCGGGGTCGAGCGCGTGCTTCGCGCGCAACGACGCGAGCTCGTCCACGAGGCCGGCGGCGAGCATCGCGTCGAAGCGCCGAGCGATCTCGCGGTGCAGGCGCGCGCGGTCCTCGGGGATCAGCGCGACGCGCACGATTCCAGCTTCGTGCGCGGGCGCTTCCCGGCGCCCCTGCCACGACGACAGCGGCTGGCCGGTGAGTCGTGCCACCTCGAGCGCGCGCTGGATGCGCTGCGCATCGTGCGGCGCGATCCGGGCGGCCGTCACCGGGTCGACGCGCGCGAGCGCAACATGCATCGCGGGCCAGCCGGCGCGCGCGGCTTCCGCATCGATCGCCGCGCGCACCTTCGCATCGCCGCGCGGCAGCGCCGACAGCCCTTCGGTCAACGCCTTGAAATAGAGCATCGTGCCGCCGGCCAGGATCGGCACGCGCCCGCGCGCGCGGATCGCCGCGATCGCGCCGCGCGCGTCGGCGCAGAAGCGCGCGGCCGAGTACGCCTCGGTGGGCCCGATGAGGTCGATCAGGTGGTGCGCGACGCGTGCGCGCGTCGCCGCGTCGGGCTTCGCGGTGCCGATGTCCATGCCGCGGTAGACCTGCGCGGAGTCGACGCTGACGATCTCGCCGTCCAGGGCTTCCGCGAGCGTGAGCGCGAGAGCGCTCTTGCCCGTGGCCGTGGGGCCCATGAGAAGGATCATGGAAAGGCGGCGATCGGCGTTGGGCGATCGGCGATAGGAAAGACGGCGACAGGCGGGACGCGCTTGTCTATCGCCTATCGCCCATCGCCCATCGCCGCCTTACCGTCCCCGCATGAACAACCGATCGAGCTCCGGCAGCGTGAGCTGGTACCACGTGGGACGGCCGTGGTTGCACTGCCCGGCGCGCTCGGTCGCCTCCATCTCGCGCAGCAGCGCGTTCATCTCGGGGATCGCGAGCAGGCGGTTGGCGCGCACGGCGCCGTGGCAGGCCATCGACGCGAGGAGTTCGTCGCGGTGCGCGTCGATCGCGCCGCTGCCGCCGTGGTCGCGCAGCTCGTGGAGCACGGCGCGCGCCAGCGTCGCGGCGTCGGCGTCGGCGAGCGGCGCCGGAATCGCGCGAACGGCGAGGGTCGCCGGGCCCAGGCGCGTCAGCGTGAAGCCCAGCCGGTCGAGTTCGTCGGCGTGCTCGTCGAGCGTGGCGATCTCGACCGGCTCGGCGGCGAACGTCGCCGGCACCAACAGCGGCTGCGTCGGCAGGCGGCCGGCGTAGGCCCCCTTGAGCTTCTCGTAGACGATGCGCTCGTGCGCGGCGTGCATGTCGACCAGCACGAGGCCGGCGCGGTTCTGCGCAAGCACATAGACGCCATGCAGCTGCGCGAGCGCGAAGCCGAGGGGATGGTCGTCGCCGGTCTGCGGGAGCGCCGGAGCATCCGGCCGTCGCTCGCCGAATAGCCGGGCGTAGAACGGCGCCGGCTCGGCGGTCGCGAGCGCCAGCGCGTCCTGTGACGCGAACGATCCGCCGCCGTGCCCCGCGCCTCCGCTGCCGGGCGGCGGCGTGCGCGCCGCAACCAGCCCGAGCCGCTCGGCGGCCGACACCGCCGGCGCCACCGCGGCGCTCGCGGCGAGCGCGCGCTCGACCGCCGAGCGCACGAACGGGTAGAGCGCGCTGCCGTCGCGGAAGCGCACCTCCGATTTCTGCGGATGGACGTTGACGTCCACGCGGCGCGCATCGACGCCGAGCCACAGCGCGTAGGCGGGCTGGCGATCGTGATGGAGCACGTCGCGGTAGGCCTCGCGCACCGCGTGCGCGAGCATCCGGTCGCGCACGCAGCGCCCGTTGACGAACAGGAGCTGGGGCCCGCTGCCCGCCACCGCGTGTGCGGGCCGGATCGCGTAGCCTTCGAGCGTCACACCCGCCGCGTCCGCGCCGACCGGTGCGGCGCCGCGCAGGAACGCCTCGCCGAGCAACGCCTCGACGCGTTGCGCTCGCGAGCCCGGCAGCAGCCGATGGACCAGGCGGCCGTTGTGCACGAGCGTGAACGCCACCTGCGGATAGGCGAGCGCGACGCGCGTGAACGCCTCCTCGCAATGCGCCCATTCGGTCGCGTCGGTGCGCAGGAACTTGCGGCGCGCCGGCGTGTTGAAGTACAGCTCCTCGAGCGTGATCGACGTTCCCGACGCCAGCGCCGCGGGAGCGATCGGCGCGACGGTTCCGCCCTCGACCTCGATGCGCCACGCGTGCGGCCGTCCGCTCGCGCGCGACGTCAGCGCGAGGCGCGAGACCGCCGCGATCGATGCGAGCGCCTCGCCGCGGAAGCCGAGCGTCGCGATCGCCTCGAGGTCCGCGGGCGCGCCGATCTTCGAGGTCGCGTGGCGCGCGATCGCGAGCGGCAGGTCCTCACGATCGATGCCGGCGCCGTCGTCGACGACGCGGATGCGCTTGATGCCGCCGCCGGCGAGGTCGACGTCGATGCGCGTCGCGCCCGCGTCGAGGCTGTTCTCGATCAGCTCCTTGAGCGCGGCCGCGGGTCGCTCGACCACCTCGCCCGCGGCGATCTGGTTGATCAGGAGATCGGGCAGCGGGCGGATCGCGCCCATCACGCCCTCAGGTGCCGCGACCAGCGCGCGTAGACGGCGTCGGCGACGCCGTGCAACGCCGCCAGGCGCGCGTCGAGGTCGCGCTCGATGTCGCCGCGCGCCTGTTGCGCCGCGCTCGACTGCGCCGGCAGGTCGCCGGGCGCGCCGTCGCACCAGGTCGTCACGAGCTCGCGCGTCATCTCGATGTGGCACTGGAGCCCGATGTGCCGGTCGTCGAGCACGAAGGCCTGGTTCGCATGCAC
>DATLIR010000028.1:0-4294 GCA_035539315.1 Casimicrobiaceae bacterium | reverse complement strand
CCGAGGGCATGCGCGGATCGCCGCCCATCAGGCGCGTGAGTCGGACGCCGGCGCCGTCGGAGGTCGGGACGCCGCGGGAGATGCGGGTGGCGAGGCGGGGGGTCGTCATGATCCGCCCGAGATGGGGGTGCGGCCGCCCAGCGCAAGCCCGCGAGGTAAGTGGGCCCTCACCTTCGGCCGCGTCGCGCCCCCGCTACGCCATCAGCGGCTTGAACCGCGGCCGGTGCGGCATCGCGCCCTCCTCGCCCAGCCGCTTGATCTTGTCGTCCTCGTAGTCGCGGTAGTTGCCCTCGACGAACACCCACTTGGAGTCGTCCTCGGCGGCGAGGATGTGCGTGGCGATGCGGTCGAGGAACCAGCGGTCGTGCGAGATCACGAGCACGGTGCCGGGAAACTCGACCAGCGAATCCTCGAGCGCGCGCAGCGTCTCGACGTCGAGGTCGTTGGACGGCTCGTCGAGCAGGAGCACGTTCGCGCCGGTGAGCAGCGTCTTGGCGAGGTGCAGCCGCCCGCGCTCGCCGCCCGACAGCTGCCCGACGTTCTTCTGCTGATCGGCGCCCTTGAAGTTGAAGCGGCCGAGGTAGGCGCGCGACGGGATCTCGAACTTGCCGATGGTCAGGATGTCGAGGCCGCCGGAGATCGCTTCCCAGGCGGTCTTGTCGTTGGGCAGCGCCTCGCGCGACTGGTCGACCACGCCGACGACCGCCGTGTGGCCGATCGTGATCTTGCCGCTGTCCGGCTGCTCCTTGCCGGTGATCAGCCTGAACAGCGTCGTCTTGCCCGCGCCGTTGGGGCCGATGATGCCGACGATCGCGCCGGCGGGGATCTTGAACGAGAGGTCGTCGATCAGCACGCGGTCGCCGAACGACTTGGTCACGTGGTCGAAGTCGATGACCTGGCCGCCGAGGCGCTCGCCCACCGGGATGAAGATCTCGTTGGTCTCGTTGCGCTTCTGGTGCTCGTAGGAGGACAGCTCCTCGAAGCGCTGGATGCGTGCCTTGTTCTTCGCCTGGCGCCCCTTCGCGCCCTTGCGCACCCACTCGAGCTCGCGCTTCATCGCCTTGGTGCGCGCCTCCTCCTGCTTCTGCTCGGTGGCGAGGCGCTGCTCCTTCTGCTCGAGCCACGAACTGTAGTTGCCCTTCCACGGGATGCCGTATCCGCGGTCGAGCTCCAGGATCCACTCGGCCGCGTTGTCGAGGAAGTAGCGGTCGTGCGTCACCGCGATGACGGTGCCGGGGAACTGGCCGAGGAACTGCTCGAGCCACTCGACACTCTCCGCATCGAGGTGGTTGGTCGGCTCGTCCAGCAGCAGCATGTCCGGGCGCGACAGCAGCAGGCGGCACAGCGCCACACGCCGCTTCTCCCCCCCCGACAGCGTCGCGATCTTCGTGTCCCACGGCGGCAGGCGCAAGGCATCGGCGGCGACCTCCATCTGCACGCTCGCATCCGCGCCCGACGAGGCGATGATCGCCTCCAGCTTCGCCTGCTCGGCGGCAAGCGCGTCGAAGTCCGCGCCGTCCTCGGCATAGGCCGCGTACACCTCGTCGAGGCGCTTTTGCGCGCTCAACACGGAGCTCATGCCCTCCTCGACGGCTTCGCGCACGGTCTTGGCCGGATCGAGCTTCGGCTCCTGCTCGAGGAAGCCGATCTTGAGGTCGGGCATCGGCACCGCCTCGCCCTCGAACTCGCGGTCGACGCCGGCCATGATCTTGAGCAGGCTCGACTTGCCCGACCCGTTGAGGCCGAGCACGCCGATCTTCGCGCCGGGGAAGAAGGACAGCGAGATGTCCTTCAGGATCGGCCGCTTGGGCGGCACGATCTTGCCCACGCGGTTCATGGTGTACACGTACTGCGCCATCGGAATGCCTTCGGGGGAATTGCGGGGAACCCGGGATTATCGCAGACGGGGAACGCCCGTCAGGGGATTGTGGATCGTGGAGGGGGGATGGTCGCCAGGCGGGGCCGCACGGACGGCGACGCATTGCGACGCCTGTCGCCGTCCACGATCCACCCTCGCCGCACCTTCGCCGCAGGCGCAGCGGGGCGCGCGCCTACTTCTTCGAGCCGGCCACCGGCACGGGAGCGCGGTTGGCCGCCTGCGCCGCGGCGTTGGCGCTCTCCACCGCCTTGAGCTCGCGCCAGCGCTGCTTGTCCGCCTCGTACTTGGCGACGACCTGCGCGAGCTCGCGCCGCTTCTGCGCGACCAGGTCGTTGTTCTTCGCGTACTCGCCGTCGACACCGGCGCTCTCGTGCTCGAGCTGCGGCGGAACCGGCTTGTCGCCGAAGCGCGCCTTGCGCGCGTCGATCTCCTGCTTGCGCTTGGTGAGCTGCGCCATGTAGGCCTGCGCGGACTGGATCTGCGACTCGACCGTCGCCGAGGCGCGCGCCCGCGCGAGGTCGATCTCCGACTCCATCGTGTAGGAGGCGAGCAAGGCGCGGTCGCGGCGCGCCGCGGCCGCCTGGTCCTTGGCGGCGGCTTGCTTCCGTTCGTCCTCCGCCTCGCGGACCCGCGCCTGCTCGGGCGTGGGCGGCGCTTCGAGCGTGCGGACCTGGCGCCCCTGCTTGTCCAGCACGGTGCCGGCGCGCGACTCGGGCGCCTTGTCGGAGTAGTGGACCGCGCCCTTCTCGTCGGTCCACTTGTAGAGCTGCTGCGCGATCGCGGCCGGCGCGAGCAGGAGCGCTCCTGCGAGCGTCGCCAGCGCGATCCCGCGGTCCGTGCGCCTGGTCGTCGCCGTGTCAGCCATGGGTCGCCTGGTTCGCTCCGTAGCGGGCGCGGTAGCCCGCGACCGCCTCCTGCCAGCGCGCGAGCTCCGCGCGCCCGGCGATGAAGGCCATCACGTCGTCGAGCGTCGCGATCGCGATGACCGGAATGCCGAAGGCCGATCGCACCTCGTCGACGGCCGACGCCGCGCCGCTGCCCCGCTCCATCCGGTCGAGCGCGATCAGCACGCCGGCCGGCGTCGCCCCGTGGGCCCGGATCGTTTCGACCGATTCGCGCACCGAAGTTCCCGCGGTGATGACGTCATCGACGATCACGATGCGGCCGGCGAGCGGCGCCCCGACGATGCTGCCGCCCTCGCCGTGGTCCTTCGCCTCCTTGCGGTTGAAGCTCCACGGAACATTGTGCCCTTTCTGGGCGAGCGCGATCGCGGTGGCGCAGGCGAGCGGGATGCCCTTGTAGGCCGGGCCGTAGAGCTGGTCGAACGGCAGGCCCGACGCGACGAGCGCATCGGCGTAGAAGCCGCCGAGCCGCGCGAGGCTCGTCCCGTCGTCGAAGAGCCCGGCGTTGAAGAAATAGGGCGTGCGGCGCCCGGCCTTGGTCGTGAAATCGCCGAAGCGAAGCACGTCACGTGCCACGGAGAATGCGAGGAACGCCTGGCGGAAATCGTCCATGCGGAGGCAAGTCGGCGCGACCGGCGGAGAGTATAGGGCTTCGCCGCGCGCCCGCGCGCCGGTGTCGTGTACACTCGCGCGCCTTCCGGGTCCCCTGAAGCTCGCCCGATGCGCATCGTCACGCTCAACGTCAACGGCCTGCGCTCGGCCGAGCGCAAGGGCTTCGTGCGCTGGCTCGCGCGCGCCGAGCCCTGGGACGTCGTCTGCGTCCAGGAGATCAAGTGCGCCGAGTGCGACATCCCGCGCGCGCTGATGGCGCCGCGGAAAAGCGTGGGCACCTTCCTGCCGGCGCAGCGGAAAGGCTACGCCGGCGTGGCGCTCTATTCGAAGGTCCCGCACCGCGCGAGCCGCGGCTTCGGGCACGCCGAGTTCGACGACGAAGGCCGCTACCTCGAAGCGCATTTCGCCGAGCTGACGGTGGTCTCGATGTACCTGCCGTCCGGGTCGAGCGGCCCGCACCGGCAGGCGTCGAAGTTCCGCTTCCTCGAGGCGTTCCTGCCGCACCTCGCCGCGTTGCGCCGCGCCGGGCGCGAGATCTTGCTGTGCGGCGACTGGAATATCGCGCACCAGCCGATCGACCTCAAGAACTGGCGCGCGAACCAGAAGAACTCCGGGTTCCTGCCCGAGGAGCGCGCGTGGCTTTCGCGCGTGTTCGACGAGCTGGGCTTCGTGGACGTGTTCCGCCGGCTCGACCCGCGGCCCGAGCGCTACACGTGGTGGTCCAACCGCGGCGAGTCGTGGAAGAAGAACGTCGGCTGGCGCATCGACTACCAGATCGCCACGCCCGGCATCGCGGCGAAGGCGCACGCCGCATCGATCTACGTCAACCGGCGCTTCTCGGACCACGCGCCGCTGGTGATCGATTACGACTACGAGCTGCGCTGAAAACGCGATCGTGGAT
>DATLIR010000027.1:0-39264 GCA_035539315.1 Casimicrobiaceae bacterium | reverse complement strand
GTACATGGGTGGAGGCGGCGGCGGACGCGGCTCCTATGGCGGCGGTGGCGGCGGGTTCGGCGGCGGCTTCGGGGGCGCTCGCGCGGCCGGCGCGTCGGGACCGTCGATGAGCGTGCCAAGCGCCGGCGGGCCCAGCGCCGGCGTCGGCTCCCGCGGGGCCACGGCAGGGCGCGGCAACTGGAACGGCAACGGGAACTGGAACGGGAGCCACTCGGGCAACTGGCACGGGCACGGGCACGGTGGCCATTGGTACGGCTACTCCGGCTGGTACCCGTACTACGGCGGCTGGTGGTGGCCCGCCTGGGGCGCGACGATCGGCCTCGCGGCGACCTGGCCCTACTGGGCCGGCTACTACGGCGATCCCGGCTACACCTACTACACCCCGCCGGCGACCACTTACTACTACGGCGCGCCGTCGGGGACGATGATCTACCGCTCCGACCCGCAGGGGACGCCGGTGCCCCAGCAAGCGCCGGCGATCCGGCTCTACTGTCCCGCGACCAACGCCTTCTACCCGGACGTGACGCAGTGCTCGCAGCAGTGGCTGCGGGTGCTGCCGAACGATGGCGCTGCGCCGGCGCCGCAGGAGTCGCTCCCGCAGTCGGCCCCGCAGCCCGTGCCGCAATCGCACGCGCCCGCGACGCGGCCCGGCTATCCGAACGGCTCGCGCGGCTATGACCTGACCGCGTCGAGCGGCACGCCGCAGTACGTGCGCGCGTCGACGACGATGGCTTCCTCGATGCCGGTGAGCGCGACGCTGGTGGCGCGGAATGCGGCCTTCGAGCCGGTGGCGTCCAGCGGCACGAAGAAGATCGCGGCGCCGCGCATGTCGTTGCCCGGCCAGGAAGCGCCCGGCAGCGTCGTCGCGGAGTTGCGCGCGAACTAGTCGTCGCGATCGGGCGCCGCATCGAACGCCGTCGCACGCGAGTGCGGCGGCGCTTGCTTTTCCGCTCCGCGGTTGTGCGGTGGCCGCCTTGGCCTCCGTTCTCGCGCTGCTGGCGTCGCTGCTCGCCGGACTCGGCGCGATCGGAGTGCGCACGACGCACGGCCGGAAGGCGCGCTGCGCCGCGACTGACTCGCACGCAGCGGCGCGAGCCTGCGGCGTTCTCCTGCGGTTGCGTCACGCCGCCGATGCGCGAGCGACAAACGCGCATCGCGCGCCCGGGGCCGGCGGCCGGAGCCGCATTTCGTATACTTGAGCGGCCCCGATGCCGCTCCCGCCTGGCCCATCCGGTCGACCACCGCCATGACCGCCTCCGCCGGCCTCGTCACGTTCCTGTTCACGGACATCGAGGGAAGCAGCCGCCTGTGGGAGACCGATCCCGAGCGCATGCGCCCCGCCCTCGCGCGGCACGACGCGCTGATCCGCGGCGCGGTGGCGCGCCACCGCGGCACCGTGGTCAAGATGCTCGGCGACGGCGTGCACGCCGCGTTCGACGATCCCCGCGACGCGATCGAGGCGATCCTCGAGCTGCAGCTGGCCCTCGCCGAGCCCCCGCCCGATGGCGGGCTCCCGCTGAAGATCCGCAGCGGCCTCAATTGCGGCGCGGTCGAGCGACGCGACAACGACTTCTTCGGCAGCGCCGTCAATCGCGCGGCGCGGATCATGAGCGTCGCGCACGGCGGGCAGATGCTGCTGTCGCAGTCGGTCGCTGCGCTGCTGGTCGATCGCGTGCCCCCCGAGATCAGCCTCCGCGACCTGGGCCTGGTGCGCCTGCGCGACCTGACCAGCCCCGAGCACATCTTCCAGCTGCTGCATCCACGCTTGCGCAAGGACTTCCCGGCGCTGCGCTCGCTCGAAGCGACGCCGAACAACCTGCCGCAGCAGGTGACCTCGTTCATCGGGCGCGAACGCGAGCTCGCCGAGGTGAAGCGGCTGTTCGGGACGACGCGGCTTCTGACGCTGCTCGGCGCCGGCGGCATCGGCAAGACGCGCATCGCGCTGCATGCGGCCGCGGAGTCGATGGACGACTATCCCGACGGGGTGTGGTTCGTCGACCTCGCGCCGCAGTCCGACGAGCGCCTGGTACCGCAGATGGTCGCGTCGATCCTCGGCGTCAAGGAGGAGGCAGGCAACACGGTCACCGACGCCCTGGTCGGCTACGTGAAGGACAAGCGCTTGCTGCTCGTGCTCGACAACTGCGAGCACCTGCTGCACGCGTGCGCCGACCTGGCGACGACGCTCCTGCGCTCCGGCGCGAAGCTCAAGATCCTCGCGGCGAGCCGCGCGCCGTTGCGCGTCGCCGGCGAGACCACGTATCCCGTGCCAGCGCTCGCGGTTCCCGACGCGAGCGCGCTGCTTTCCCCGGTCGTGCTGCAGCACTACGAGGCGACGCGCCTGTTCATCGATCGCGCCACCGCGGCGAATTCGTCGTTCGAGGCGACCACGCGCAATGCTGCGGCGATTGTCGACATCTGCCGGCGACTCGACGGTATCCCGCTCGCGATCGAGCTGGCAGCGGCGCGCGTGCGCGCGCTGCCGGTCGAGACGATCGACGCACGGCTGTCCGATCGCTTCCGGCTGCTTGCCGGCGGCGATCAGACCGCGCTGCCGCGGCAGCAGACGCTGCGCGCGCTGATCGACTGGAGCTACGACCTCCTCACCGCGGCGGAGAAGACGCTTCTGCGGCGCCTGTCGGTGTTCGCGGGGGGCTGGACGCTCGAGGCCGCGGATGCGGTCGGCGCCGGCGGCGACATACACGAGGCGGACGTGCTCGAACTCCTCACCCACCTCGTCGACCAGTCGCTCGTCACGATGGATGCGGAGGGTTCGCGCTACCGATTGCTCGAGACCGTGCGCGAGTACGCGCGCGGCAAGCTCGACGCGTCAGACGAGGGCGATGCGGTACGGTCGCGGCATCTCGAGCACTTCGTGACGTTCGCCGAGACCGCGCGATCGTCGCTCAACGGGCCGGACCACGCGCGCTGGCTCGCGCGGCTCGACCTCGAGCGCGAGAACATTCTCGCCGCGCACGCGTGGTCGGCGTCGAGCGGCGGCGACTTCGGTCTGCGGCTGACGTATGCGATCGGCCCGTACTGGTTCGCGCGCGGGCTTCCGGAAGTAGGGCTGCGACTCGCGGTCGAGATGCTCGGCCGTCGTGACAACGTGCCACGAACCCGTTCGCGCGCCCGCGCACTCTTCGAGGCCGGCTGGCAGTGTTGCCACCTGGGCCGCTACGAGGAGGCGCAGCGCTGGCTCGGCGAGAGCCTGGCCATTTCCCGCGAGCTCGGCGACCAGCGCCTGCACGCGCGGTTGCTCCAGCCGCTCGGGATGGCGGCGTTCGGACGGGGCGACCTCGAGGCGGCGCGCGGCTATTTGCGCGAGGCGATCGACATCGCGCGCCGGGCCGTCGACAAGCGCGAGCTCGCCGCTGCGCTGAACGGGCTCGCGCAGCTCCACCGCATCGAAGGCGAGCTCGACGCGGCCGAACCGCTTTACGACGACGCGGTGAAGCTGTTCCGCGAGATCGGAGACCGCGAAAGCGTCGCGATCGGATTGCTGAACCTCGCGATGGTGTCGATCGGTCGCGGCAGCGTCGATGGCGCGCGTCACATGCTCACCGAGACCGTCGCGATCGCCACTGAAATCGGTTCGAAGCCGGTCGCGCAGGGCGCGCTCGACGTGTCGGCCGGCTTCAGCGCGTCGTTGAACCAGTTCGAATGTGCGGCGCGCTTCTTCGGCGCTGCGCAGGGGCAGGCGCTCGCGATCGGACTGCAGCGCGACCCGACCGACGAGGCATTCCTGCTGCCGCTGATCGACCGCGCGCGCGCGGCGCTCGGCAAAGCGGCGTTCGAGAGGGCCGAGCTGTCCGGCCGGGCGCTCAGCTACGAGCAGGGCATCGACGAGGCGCGCGCTTGGCTGGAGCACGCCTCGTGACGGGTTCACGTCACCCGTTGCGGACCCACGGGTCGATCGTGCACTTGCGGCCGGTGGCCCGGTCGGTGAACTGCAAGTTGTACGGGTAGAGGTCGGTTCCCGTATTGCGCCAGTTCCAGTGCCACTTGGACTGGCAGGTTCCGGCGACCGACGAGTTCGGCCCCCGCGAGCCGTCCGCGTTGCTCGAGCCGAAGCTTTCGTACGCCTGGCGGAAATCGCTGGTCACGCCGGGCTTGAGATACACGTTGTCGTCGCCGCAGAAGCCGAACGGCTCGGGCAGCGTCCACACGAGGCTGACGGGCCGGCCGCCCCGCAGGTTGAGCAGGTCGGGGTCGACATCGAAGCGTCCGAGCTCGCAGGCGTACTGCGTTCCGACGCGGACCGTGATATCGCATCGTGCGCCGCCGCCCGACGTGTTGCAGTCGGCCGAGCGTACGCCAACCGGCGGCGATGGAGGCATCGGCGCGCAGGCGCACAACGCGAGCATCGATGCGGCGAGGACGGTGGCAGAGCGAGCGTACATGAGGATCTCCTTGCAGTGGCGAGTGCAGCGCGGCGGATGACGTCGCGCTCGAGGGTCAGCCGTTGCGGATCCACGGATCCCATTTGCAGTTGACCGTCCCTTCCTTGTTTCCGAATTCGATCGAGTACGGGTATTCCTTGCCGTGCGTCCTGGTTTCGTTTTCGTCCCGCCAGCGGTAGTACTGGTAGCAGACCTTCGTCCCGCTCGCCCCACCGCCATCCCGGTCGTCGGTGGCGTAGTTCCGGTCGAACTGGCCGTCGTACTCCACCGAGGGCTTGTCGAACCAGACGCCGTGTCCGCGCGTGGGACAGAAGTAGTATTCGTTCGGCCCGGCGAAATTCCACACGATGATCGTCTTGGTCGTGCCGTTGAGCGGAAGCTTGGGCGGATCGATGTCGATGTCCGTGGCCGCCACCGGACACGCATTGGCGGTCTTGACGGTGACCTTCACCCGGCACTCGATGGACGATCCGGTGCCCGATTTGCAGTTGAGGGGCAGCGCCGTGGTGAAGACCGGGAACGACTCGAGCAACGGCGATCCGGTGAAATATCGCCACGCGACCGCAAACGCGGCCAGCAGCACGATGCCGGCCATCACTCCCCTAGCAAACATGTGGTCTCCCCTGTCAATGCGTTACGAGACGGCGCCGCGCGCTGCGCACGTTGCGTCAGCCAGTCCGCGGGCATGTCGTGGCGCGCGTGCGAGTCAGCCGTTCCTGACCCACGGATCGATGATGCACTCGGCGTTGCCGTTCGCGGTGTCGTGGAAGTAGATCTTGTATTCGTACTTCTTGATCGTGGTCCCCTTGCTCTTCATGCGGTACTTGGTCGTGCAGTCGTCGGTCGCGACGCACGAGTCGTCGCCCTGGCTGGTGCGGCATTTCTCCTCGAACTGGTTGTAGGGATCCGTTTCCTTGAGCACCGGGCCGTCGTCGGATCCATCGGCGCGCTTGCAGAACCGGTATCCGGACGTGGTGTCCTCGAACTTCCACACTAGGATCGCCCCCTTCTCGGTGGCGCGGAGGCGATGCGGGCTGACGTTGGTGACCGTGCACTTGCCGCTCTCGGTCTTCGCCGAGATGTAGACCGAGCACTTGGCGGTCGAGCATGGCTGCCAGATGGTGTCGTCCAGCGTTCCGTACACGTAGTACGCCCCGATGGCAGCACCCGCCATCGCGGCGACGCTGACAGCGGTCCACTCCTTTGCATTCATGTTCGACGCTCCCTGTCGTTTTGCATGCAGGGGTGGCGCCCAACGGCGGGTTCCCCAGGGCCCGTCGCGCCCGCCTGTCCGGTCGTTCACGGGTCAGGGCAGGGATCGGCGTGAACAAAGTCTGCAGGGGCGCATGGTTGTACGCAACAGCGTGACGCGCGAAAACTACGGAGGGTCGATGGGATTCCTCGGCGGTGTGACCAGAAAGGTCAAGCGCGCAGCCGCTCGCCAAAAGACGAAGGCCCGCACGATGGCGGGCCTTCGGGGATTGGTGGCGAGCCAGGGACTCGAACCCCGGACCAAAGGATTATGATTCCTCTGCTCTAACCAGCTGAGCTAGCTCGCCAAAGCCTTGAATTATCGCCGGGAATTCGCGGGGCGTCAAACCGCGGCGGCTCGCGCGGGCGCCGCCGGCGGCACGCCCTGACCCCGTCCGAAGGCACGGGTCGACGCACCTCCGCGCCCCTCACCCCAACCCTCTCTCCGCAGGTGCGGAGACGGGGAAGCTGCGCCGAACCCCCCGTCGGCGATCCGCTGGTGACGGTACGAAGCCCGGCCAACCCGCTGATTCCGGGCGCTCGGGCGCGGACCTGCTGCTCCGCCCATCCCGGCGGCCGGCGTTTCGTCCGGCAGTCGGAGCGGTTCGTCGCGAGCCCGTGGCGCGTGAATCCGAAACGCGGACACTGCGCATCCAAGAGGCATCGCTGCGAACGCGAGCCCACAAGAAACGAGGAGAGACGATCATGCACCGCCTGACCAACGCCTACGAACGCACCACCCTCGCCGTCGCCGCGATCGCGCTGTCGACGCTCACGCTGCTCGCCGCGACCGTCGCGCCGGCCAACGCCGTTCAGTCCGACGCCTACGCGAAGACGACGCCCAGCGTCGAGGTGGTGATGGTGTCGCTGGAGCGCGCGACGCGCGTCAACTGATCCGGCTCCTGCTTCTCCCCCACGGGTCCCGCAGGTCGGGACCCGAACTTTTTCCACCGCCATGCCGCACTTGCGCGACGTCGGTTTCGATGCGGGCCTCAGCGCCGACGACGCGCCGGACGCAGGCGCGCGCGTGTGCTTCGCGGATCGCGACGACGAGTGTTCCCGCGACGCCGCTTGCTTTCGCGACGACGCGCACGTCGCCCCGCTGAGCGGCGCCCGTCACGAGGCGGCACCGCACCCGCACGACTGACGTCGCGCGGGCGTCCGCCAGTTCAGGCGAGCCGCTTCCTGAGGAAGCGCATCACCGGCCCGACCAGCGGGAGCTTCGCGTACAGCTCGTTGGCGGCGTCCCAGTAGTCGCGGTGGTACGCGATGCGGCCATCGGCCGCGAACCTGAGGTGCGTGGCGCCGTGGATGCGCTGCGTCTCTTTCGGCCGCCACGCCTTGACGCGGTAGCTCATGTCCCAGGTCAGCATCGCGCCGGCGCTGTCCGCAATGGCCTCGAGCACGGTGAAGCGCACGTCGTCGAGGTGCTCGAACATCCTGGCATAGACGCGCGCGATCGCCGCGATGCCGGCGACCTCGTTGAAGGGGTCGCGGAAGTACGCACCGCTCGCATAGATGGCGTCGATGCGCGCGACGTCGCCGGGCGCGATCTTCTCGAAGAAATCCTTGGCGCGGAGCGCGGCGGTGCGGATGGCGGCGGCGTCGGTCATCGTCGTGGGGTTCTCACAGGCCGGTCGAACGTCGGATCAGGGCGAAGTACCAGCGGTAGGGCACCAGGCGCAGGAGCTTGAGCTGGCGACTGAACGCCTTCGGAAAATGGATCTCGAAGTCGCCGCGCTCGAGCCCCGCGACGATCTCGCGCGCCGCCTGGTCGGCGTCGATCAGGTGCGGCATCCGGAATTCGTTGCGCGCGGTGAGCGGCGTGCGCACGAAGCCGGGGTTGATCAGGAACACGCCGAGCCCGCGCGGGTGGAGGTCGAGGTAGAGCGTCTCGGTGAAGTTGATGAGCGCCGCCTTCGACGCGCCGTAGATCAGCGCCTTCGGCAAGCCGCTGTACCCTGCCACCGATGCCACGATGCCGATCGCGCCCCGTTGCTGCGCAAGGAGGGTCGGCACGACCGCTGCGACGGTGCCGATGACGCCGTGCAGGTTGGTCTCGAACAGCGCACGTGCCTTGGCGTCGGTGAGCTCCCACGCGCGAATCTCCTCGTGCGTGCCGGCGACGATCAGCACGAGGTCCACGTTCCCCCATGTCGAGACGAGGCGGCTCCATGCCGCCGCGACGGCGCGCGCGTCGGTGAAGTCGAGCGGTTCCACGATCGCGCGGCCGGCGGCTACCGCGTCGCCGGCCACGTCCGCGAGCTTGTCTGCCGAGCGCGCGGACAGCGCCACGCGCGCGCCGCGTGCGAGCAGCAGCTTCGCCGTCTCGGCGCCGATGCCGGTCGACGCGCCGACGATCCAGACGCGCGCGTCGGGCCATGCGGGCGGCGGCGGGTTCAGCGGAGTCAGCACGCCCGGGTCCTCGGGCTCGAACGGGCGAAGGCTACGAGGGCCGCCAGGGCCGCGAGCTTGAGCACGCAGGGCAACGCGGCGTACACGATCGCGAGCGCTCGCGCCGCGCCGGCATCCTGCGTTCCGGGTACGTAGCCGAGCGCATCCAGCAGCGGCAGCGCGATGCCGGCGGCGAGCGCGAGGTTGAGCTTGGTCGCGAGCGTCCACACGCCGAAGTACGCGCCGGTGCCGCGCATCGTGCCGCGCCGGCCGATCACGTCGGCGAGGATCGACGGCGGCAGCGCGAGGTCGGCGCCGAGCGCGATTCCCGAGGCGGCGCAGACCACTGCGAAGGCGACGACGTCCCCGGGCCCGAGCAGCGCGGCGCCCACGAACGCGCCGATCGCGACGAGCATCGACGCGCCCCACGCGGCCGCCTTGCCGAAGCGTGCCGACAGCCGCGTCCACAGGGGCAGCCCGGCGGTCCCGGAGACGAAGTAGACCGCGAGGAGCCACCCTTGGCTCCCATCGGCGCGCAACACGTCGGCGACGAAGAAGAGCACCAGCGTGGCGGGGATCGCGGCGGCGATGCCGTTGGCGACGAACACCGCGAGCAGGCGCCGGAACAGTGGGTCGCGCCACGTATTGCCCAATCCGGCGATGAGCGAGGCGTCCGCTGAGCGCACGCGCGGCGCCGTCGGTGCAACAAGCGTGATCGCAAGTCCGACGGCGACGATGGCGACATAGACGAGGGCGAAGCGCGGCAAGCCAGCCGCCTCGCCACCTGCACCGCCCAGCAGTCCCGGTGCGACGCTCGCCACGACCACACCGAACAGCGCGATGCCTTCGCGCGTCGCGGCGATGCGCGTGCGCTCGGCCGGATCGGCGGAGAGCTCGGCGCCCCAGGCGTTGTGGTTGATCGTTGCGAGCGAGAACGCGGCGTAGACGAGGGCCAACGCCAAGCCGAGCCACGGGAGGAGCGCGCCTTCGCCGCGCACCGGCGGCATGAACAACGCGAGGATGCCAAGCGCCAGCACGGGCGCGGCGAGCGCGACGAGGCGCTTGCGCGGCGGGCCGCGATCGCTCCACGCGCCGAGCAACGGATCGACAACGGCGTCGGCGAGCCGCAGCGCCAGGAGCAGCGCGCCCAGTGCCGCGAGACCGACGCCGAGGTTCTCGGCATAGAACCTGGGCACGTGCACGTACAGGGGCAGCGCGCCCATTGCGAGCGGCAGCGCGAACGCACCGTACGCGAAACGCGACGCCGGCGACAGCCGGGACGACGCGTCGGTGGATCGACCGAGCACCGCGGCTGCAGGCATCGTCACCGCGTTCCGTCCACGAGCCCGAGCAGGCGCGCGCGGAAATCGGGGCGCGACGTGCGCGGATCGAGCCAGATGCCGAAGAACGCGCGCGCGAACGAGGGGTCGGCCACGTCGCCGATCGGCCGGCCATTGTGGAAGAAGCGCGCGCCGAGCGCCGGGAGGTTGACGCCGGTCAGCCGGTCGCCCTTGTCCACGGAGGGGAAGATCGCCTTCATCGCCGCGGCCCAGCGCGAGCGCTCCGCCGGCGTGCCGTAGCCGAGCTTCTCGATCTCGGCGACGCTGCGCTCGGCGATCCTCGCCCCGTCGAGCGCGCGGTGGTAGTGGAGGTCGAGCGCGAACGGCTGTGCGGTCGAGAACTCGCGCGTATCGGCCCAGTACCAGCCGTCGTAAACCGACCAGCCCAGCATCCGCATCTCGCCGCCGCCGAGCAGACGCAGGTCCGGCGCGAGCGCGGTGACCATCGCCGGCAGCGGCGGCGCCGCGGCGAGCGCGGTCCGCGGAAGCGCGATGCAGCACGCTGCGAACAGTAGCGCTGCCAGGACAGGGGTCAGGTTGCCGACCTGGTTCGCAAGCTGACCCCGGACGCGACCGCTAACGGCGTTCGAACGTGTACTGGCCGACATCGGTGGTTCCGGTCGCGAATCCCGCGATGCAGTACGCGAGGTAGAAGCGCCAGCCGCGCACGAACGCGGCATCGAAGCGCCGCTCGATCGCCTCGGCGTGGAGGTCGAACGCGTCGAGCCAGCGGCGCAGCGTCTCGGCGTAGTCGGTCCCGAAACGATGCGACGCGACCGGGCGCAATCCGGCACGCTCCGCGACGGCGAGCAAGCCGGACGGCGAGGCGAGCATGCCGCCGGGGAAGACGTGCTGCTGGATGAAGTCCGATTGCGTGCGGTAGCGCCCGAAGCGCGCCTCCGCGATCGTGATCGCCTGGATGCACGCGCGCCCGCCCGCGACCAGCGCGTCGCGCACCGCGGCGAAATACGCCGGCCACCAGCGCTCGCCCACCGCCTCGACCATCTCGATCGACGCGACGCCGTCGTAACGGCCGCGCACGTCCCGGTAATCCTGAAGCCGGAGGTCGACGCGCTCGGCGACGCCGGCGCCCGCCACCCGCTCGCGCGCCCATGCGGTCTGTCGCTCGGACAGCGAGATGCCGGTCACGCGATGGCCGGCGCGCGCCGCGGTCTCCGCGAAGCCGCCCCACCCCGCGCCGATCTCCAGCACGTGCGCGCCGGGCGCGAGCGCGAGCTCGCGAAGCAGCCGGTCGTACTTGGCCTGCTGCGCCGCCTCGAGCGTGCCCGTGCGTTCGCCTGCGAACAGCGCCGACGAGTACGACATCGTGCGGTCGAGCCACAGCGCGTAGAAGTCGTTGCCGAGGTCGTAGTGCGAAGCGATGTTGCGCTTCGCCTGCCGGCGCGTGTTGGCATTGAGCCAGTGGCGCAGGCGCAGCAGCGCTCGCGTCCACGCGCGGCCGTAGAAGGCGTGCTCGATCGCGGGCTGGTTGGCCGCGAGCACGGTGAGGAGCTGCGGCAGGTCCGGGGTCGTCCACTGGCCGGCCATGTAGCTCTCGCCGAAGCCGACGTCGCCGCCCTTGAGCGTCGCGACGGCGAAGCGCCAGTCGGCGATGCGCAGCACCGCCGGCGCAATTTGCGCACCGGCGCACGGAGCGCCGCCGGGACCGAAGCGGTGCACGTTGCCGTCGGGCGCATGCACCTCGAGCCGTCCGCGATCGAGGCGCGCGAGCAGGGCGAGCAGCAGCGCTCCTGCGGTGCCGCGGCCGCCGCTGCGATGGGGAACGTGATGGGGAGTTGACGACGGGAAGGTGGTCGACATCAGCGGGTCAGGTGGTGGGAAGGCGGCGCCGGCTTGGCGAAGAACGGAACGCGCTTGAACGCGAGCTTCGCCGCCTGCCAATGGATGCGCAGCACGACGGCGAGCGTGAACCAGCGGTAGCGCCACAGGAGCGCGCGCGCCGACGCCCGGTCGAGCGGCTCGGCCTCGCCATTGATCCACGTCTCGAGCAGCGGCTCGTCCGTGGACGCGCCGTCGAAGTAGTCGATGCGCGCGAGCCAGCGCTGCGGGCCGAAATGGAAGCGAAACGCGTAGCGCCCCGCGACCGCACAGAACGGCGACACATGGAACGCCTTGCGCGCGGTCAGGCATTCGCCGGATGCGATCGGCCGGCCGTCGGCATGCGCGACCAGGTAGTCGTGGCACTCGCCGAAGGTGTTGCGCACCTGCGCCAGCACGGCACGCACCTGCGCATGGCGGTCGTAGGCGACCCAGAAGCTCACCGGGTTGAACAGGTAGCCCAGCATGCGCGGGAACGTGTGCAGCACGACCTCCCCGTCGGCCGCCACGCCTTCGCGGTCCAGCAGGCCGCGGATCCAGGGCAGGAGCGGCGACCCGTCGCGCGCGCCATGGTCGCGATCGTGGAACGCGACCGCGCCACGCGTGTTCCATGCAATGCCGCGCATGGCGAGCTCGTCGAGGCGCGACAACGGCAGGCGCAGGCAGAAGCCCGGGTAGGTGAATGCATGGCGCGCCGGGCGCGAGCGTCGGTGCGTGATCTCGCCGGCGAGGATCGCGAGGCCGTCGGCACGCAGCGTGTCGAGGCGGTGGAGTGCACCGACAGGCAGGCGGGCATTCATCGCGCGTCCTTCATGCGGCGACGCGATCGTCATGTGGCGCCGACGCCGGGGCGGCGCGGCGCGCGACGCTCTCGGCCACGGCGTGCGCCGAGGCGAGGCCGTCCTCGTGGAAGCCGTTCCCGAGCCACGCGCCGGCGTACCACGTGTGGCGCACGCCCTGCAGGAGCCCCAGCGAGCGCTGCGCGGCGATCGCCATCGCGTCGAGCAGGGGGTGCGAATACTCGAACGCTCCGATCACCGCGCGCGGGTCCGGCTCGAACGGCGGATTCAGCGTGACGATCACCGGCGTGCGCGTCGGCAGCGGCTGCAGCCGGTTGATCAGGTAGCTCACCGCGACCGGACGCTCGCCGCGCGGATCGTCGGCGCTCAGGTAGTTCCAGCTCGACCACACACGCCGCGAGCGCGGCAGCAGCGCGGTGTCGGTGTGCAGGATCACGCGATTGCGCTGGTAGCGCACGTGGCCCAGCAGGCGCGCTTCGTCGCGCGACGGGTCGTCGAGCAGCGCCAGCGCCTGGTCGCTGTGGCAGGCGAGCACGATCGCATCGAAGGGCTCGCCGTGCCGCGCCGCCGTGTCGACCTCCACGCCCTGCGCATGGCGCCGCACGCCGGTGACCGGCGTCGCGAGCCGCACGTCGTCGAGCTGCGCCACGATGCGGCGCACGTAGCTGCGCGAGCCGCCGGTCACGGTGCGCCACAGCGGACGATCGGCGACCGAGAGCAGGCCGTGGTTGTGGCAGAAGCGCACGAACGACGGCAGCGGGAAGTCGAGGATGTCGCGCGCCGGCGCCGACCAGATCGCCGCGGCCATCGGCACCAGGTACCAGTCGCGGAACGCTTCCGAGTACGACTCGGCGTCGAGGTATTCGCCCAGCGTGACCGACCAGACCTTGCCGCCGTGCTCGAGGGTGGTGGCGTCACGATTGAAGCGCACGATGTCGCGCAGCATCCGCCAGTACGCCGGGCGCAGCATGTTGCGCGGCTGCGCGAACAGCGTCGCGAGACTGGTGCCGGCCCATTCGAGGCCGGCGCGGTCGTTGCGCACCGAGAACGACATGTCCGAAGGCACGCTCTTGACGCCGAGCTCGTCGAACAGCCTCACGAGCTTCGGGTAGGTGCGGTCGTTGAAGACGAGGAAACCGGTGTCGACCGGGAACGTCTCTCCGTCGAGCGTGACGTCGACCGTGTGCGAATGGCCGCCGGGCTCGCGCTCGGCCTCGAGCACGGTGACGGCGTGTCCCTGTCGCGACAGGAGCAGCGCGGAGCCGAGCCCGGCGATGCCCGATCCGACGATGGCGATGCGCATGACTTTCCCCTGGCGGCCAACGCGGCGACGCGGGCCGGTACGTTATCGGTGTGCGGCGGAAGCGCGGGAAGCCGCGATGCCGCGACCTCGCCTGGGCTTACGCGCCGGGCGGGGGAATGGATGCGCGGGTGGAACCCGGCACGGCGCGGGGGGAGCCGCCGTCATCCGCGCCCGGCGCCCGCCGGCTCGGCGAGCATCTGCTCGATCGTGCGGACCAGCTCGCGGCTGTCCGGCTCGACGGCGCTCCTGAAGCTCGCGACCTTCGCGCCGCGGCGGTCGATCAGGTACTTGTGGAAGTTCCACTGCGGCCGCTGGCCGGTGCGGCGCGCGAGCTCGGTGAACAGCGGGTTGTCGGCGACGCCGGATACCGAGGTCTTCTCGTACATCGGGAAGGCGACGCCGTAGGTGGTGCGGCAGAACTCCGCGATCTCCTGGTTGGTGCCCGGCTCCTGGCCGCCGAAATCGTTGGACGGGAACCCGACGACGACCAGGCCGCGGTCCTTGTACTTGCGGTAGAGCGCCTCGAGCCGTTCGTACTGGTGCGTGTAGCCGCAGTAGCTCGCGGTGTTCACGACCAGCACGACCTTGCCGCGGTAGTCGCACAGCGACTCGGCCTTCCCGCCTTGCAGGCGCTGGAAGCGGTGGTCGAGCAAGGCAGGGCAGTCGCCGGGTGGCGTGCTGTCGGCGGCGATGCGCCCGCCCTGGGCGTGGGCGCATGGCGCTCCGACGGCGAGCGCGAGGACCGCCGCCGCGACGAGGGCCAGCCTTCTCGGGGCACGACGGAGGATCCCGCCACGGTGCCGGGCGCTGCCGCCCGCGGCCTCGGCATGGGGATGGACGAAAGGGCTATTTGTCCAGGACAATTTCATCATTTGATGCGACATTAGACCCCCGATGCGTTATTGTCAACCTTTCGTCCAAGACAACCCCGGCCCCGTGGCAGCGTCCCGACCCGGCTTCAACATCAGTGCGGTGGAGCGAGACACCGGACTGTCCAAGGACCTGCTGCGCATGTGGGAGCGGCGCTACGGGTACCCGAGCCCGCCGCGCGATGCTGCCGGCGAGCGCCAGTACTCGACCGCGGACGTTTCCAAGCTGCGCGCCATCAAGCGCCTCATGGACGTCGGCATGCGCCCGGGGAAGATCATCCACGAATCCCTCGACGAGCTGAACGCGCTCGCCGATGCGCGCGCGACGGCGCGCAGGGACGGCGTGGCGCCGGCGCTGGAGCGGGAGATCCTCGACGCGCTCAAGCGGCACGACAGCGCCGCGCTGCAGCAGCTCCTGGTGCAGCTCGTCATGCGCCAGGGGCTGCAGCGCTTCGTGCTGGACACGGTGACGCCGCTCAACCGCACCGTCGGCGATGCGTGGATGCGCGGCGAGCTGCAGGTGTTCGAGGAGCACCTGTACACCGAGCAGGTGAACGTCGCGCTGCGCGCGGCCATCAATGCGTTCCCGCGCCCGCAGACCGCGCAACCCCGCGTGCTCTTGACGACCTTCCCCAACGAGCAGCACGGCGTCGGCCTCCTGATGGTCGAGGCGCTGCTGGTACCCGAAGGTGCGCAATGCGTGTCGCTCGGCACGCAAACGCCGATCGAGGACATCCGGCGCGCCGTGGTCGCGCACAAGGCGCACATCCTCGCGCTGTCGTTCTCCGGGGCGTTTCCGCTGCGCGTCGCGGTCGACGGCCTCGACGCGCTGCGCGGCCAGTTGCCCCCGCACGTCACGATCTGGGCCGGCGGCGAGATGACGCGCCGCATGCGCAAGACCATCCCCGGCATGGTGCTCCTGCCGGACCTGGCGTCGGCGATCCCGGCGCTCAAGAGCTGGCGCACGCATTGGCTGCCGCCGGTCCGCGCGGGCGGGTGACACGCGGAACGCCCCTCGGGTGGGACCGGCGTGCAGATTCCAGACGTCCGCACGCATCCAGGTGGGTTTCTGCCCCGTAGGGAAGGCTGCGGGACGGTCGCGCGAGCGCGGGCCGATGCGCGCCGCGCGCCCCCCTCGCCTCCCGGGGAGCGTGCAGTCTCCCGCCCCGAACCCGCTAGAATCGACCGTTCACGTCGCTGCCGCCAGGAACGCCCATGCTCTACCCGGAGCTCTTCCGCAATTTCGAATCGGTCCGCTGGTCGATGGAGACCGACGTCCCCTGGTCGTCATTCGATCCGGCGCGGCTTTCGGACGAGCAGGCGCGCACGATCAAGATGAACGCGATCACCGAATGGGCGGCGCTGCCGGCTACCGAGATGTTCCTGCGCGACAACCAGCACGACAGCGACTTCTCGGCGTTCATGTCGATCTGGTTCTACGAGGAGCAGAAGCACGCGCTGGTGCTGATGGAGTACCTGCGCCGCTTCCGGCCCGACCTGGTGCCGACCGAGGAGGAGCTCCACGCGGTGCGCTTCGAATTCGACCGCGCGCCGGCGCTCGAGACGCTGATGATGCATTTCTGCGGCGAGATTCGGCTCAACCACTGGTATCGCCGCGCGTCCGAGTGGCACACCGAGCCGGTGATCCGCGCGATCTACGAGCTGATCTCGCGCGACGAGGCGCGACACGGCGGCGCCTACCTGCGCTTCATGAAGCGCGCGATCGAGCGCTTCGGGCTCGAGGCGAAGCGCGCGTTCGCGAAGATCGGCGTCCTGATGGCGAGCGCGGCGCGATCGGGCAAGCCGTTGCATCCGACCAACCTGCACGTCAACGAGGCGCTGTTCCCGAACGACACGGTGCAAAGCCGGCTGCCCGATCCGGCGTGGCTCGAGCGCTGGCTGGACGAGCAGATCCGCTTCGACGCGAGCTGGGAGAAGCGCGTCGTCGGGATGATCCTGCACAACCTGTCCAGCCTGTTCGGCCAGACCTTCGCGACCGTTCAGGAGCTCAACCGCTTCCGCAAGTCGCTCGCGACGCCGGCGGTCGCGCCGATGGCGCTGTAGCTGCGGGGCGCATCGGGACGCGCGCGGGGGGCCAGCCATGTGGACGGCAGTGTCGCTGTGGCTGGTGATCGGCGCGGGCGTCGTCGCGTTCGGCATCGGCGCCGCGAACGCGGTGCGCGCCGGCGCGAACCCGTGGCCGTGGATCGGCGCGATCCCCGGGCTCTACCTCGGCCTGATCCTGGTCTTCACGCTCGCGTATTTCGCGCTGGCGTGGGTGCGCCGCGCCGCGCGGCCCGCCTATGCCCGGCTCGATGCGCGCCGGGCCTGGCGCCTGTTCCGCCGCGAGTTCCTCGCGATCGCCGGGTCGGCGCCGCGCATGATGAGCTATCGCGCCACGGCTCGCGATCCGAAGCCGATGCCCGCGCGCGATCCGGTGCTGCTGCTGCACGGCGTGCTGTGCAACGCGGGCGTGTGGCGCAAGATGAAGCGCCGCCTGGCGAAGGCCGGCATCGGGCCGCTGTACGCGCCGTCGTACGGGCCGCCGCTCGCGTCGATCGAGGTCTTCGCCGACCAGATCGCGGCGACCGTCGACAGGATCCTCGCGGCCACCGGCGCCCGGCAGGTGTCGATCGTCGCGCACAGCATGGGCGGCCTCGTGGCGCGCGCGTACGTGCGCAAGCACGGCGGCGAGAAGGTGAAGCGCGTGATCACGATCGGCACGCCGCACGCGGGCAGCGTGCACGCGTGGCTCTTTCCCGGAACGTCGCTGGCGCAGTTGCGGCCGGGCAACGCGTGGCTCGAGACGCTGCCGGAGCCCGGGCTCGGCGCCGTGCCCGAGTTCGTGTCGGTGTGGTCGTGGCACGACTCGATGATCGCGCCGCAGACCTCGGCGCGGCTCCAGCACGGCCGCAACGTCGAGGTGGTCGGCGTCGGCCACAACGCGATGCTCATCGACCCGGAGGTCGCGCAGCGCGTGATCGAGGAGCTGAAGCGCTAGCGCCCGTCACCCCGACCCTCTCGCCGCGACGCGGGGAGAGGGCGTTCCTCGCCGCTCACCCTTCGCTCTCCCCGCATGCGGGGAGAGGGGCAGGGCGCGGGGCCTCTCACCAATGGATGCCCTGCGTGATCTGCGCGAACGCGATCTGCTCGGCGGAGAGCGGCTGCGGCTCGCCGTCCTTCTTGCCCTGCGCGGCCGCGGAGTCGGGGAACATGTTGAACGCGGTGTTGAGCAGCACCTGCGTGAGCTTGGGCGCGACCGCATGGCACACCGCGCCGAAGATGCCGAGGCGCGTCGCGATGCGGACCGGCTTGTGCACGATCGCCTCGACCACCAGCCCGGCGGCCTCCTCGGGCGCGAGCGTCGGCACGTTCTCGTAGATCTTGGTCGGCGCGATCATCGGCGTGCGCACCAGCGGCATGTTGATGTTGGTGAAGGCGATGCCCTTGTCGAGCAGCTCGGACGCGGCGCACTCGGAGAACGCGTCGAGCGCCGACTTGGACGCGACGTAGGCCGAGAAGCGCGGTGCCCGCGACAGCACGCCGATCGAGCTGATGTTGATGATCTGGCCGCGCTTCTTCGCGACCATCGACGGCAGGAACGCGAGGATCAGCTTGACCGCGCCGAAGTAGTTGAGCTGCATCGTGCGCTCGAAGTCGTGGAAGCGGTCGATCGAGTTGATCACGGCGCGGCGGATCGAGCGTCCGGCGTTGTTGATGAGGAAGTCGACGCCGCCGTGGTCGGCGAGCACGCGCTTGGCGAGCGTGTCGATCGACGCCATGTCGGTGAGGTCGCACGAGTAGGTGTGGCAGATGCCCCCCTTCGCGGCGATCTCCTTCTGCGTCGCCTCGAGCTTCTCCGGATCGCGCGCGACGATGAGCACCGTCGCGCCGGCCTCGGCGAGCTTGAGCGCGGTCGCCTGGCCGATGCCCGACGAGCCGCCGGTGACGACGACGACCTTGCCCTTGACGCGGCCCGACAGGCTGCGGTCGATGAAGAGGTCCGGATCGAGATTGCGCTCCCAGTAGTCCCACAGCCGGTGTGCGTAGGTCTCGAGCGGCGGCACCTCGATGCCGGAGCCCTTGAGCGCCTTGGTCGCCTCCCGGTTGTCGTAGCGCGTGGGCCAGTTGACGAACTGGAACACGTCGCGCGGGATCCCCAGGTCGGTCAGCGTGACCTTGATCGCGCGCTTGACCGGCGCGAGCGACGCGACGCCATAGACCACCGGTGCCGGGATGAAGCCGAACATCTTGGCGTTGACGCGCATCGACATCTGCGGGGCGTGCGCGGCCTTGGCGAAGATGTTGAGCACCTCGCCGATCCGGTGCGGCGCCGGGTCGGTGAGGTGGAAGCACTTGCCGTCGAGGCCCTTCTTGTGCGCGAGGTGGTCGAGAGCATCCGCGACGAAGTCGACCGGCACGATGTTGATGCGTCCGCCCTCGATGCCGATCATCGGCATCCACGGCGGAAACAGCTGCCGCATCTTCTGGATCGTCTTGAAGAAGTAGTAGGGCCCGTCGATCTTGTCGATCTCGCCGGTCCGCGAATGACCGACGACGAACCCGGGGCGGTAGACGCGGTAGGGGCGCTTGCACTCCTTGCGCACGACGCCCTCGGACTCGTGCTTGGTGCCGAAGTACGGGTGGTCGAGCTCCTCGGCCTCGTCGAACATGTCCTCGCGGAACACGCCTTCGTAGAGGCCCGCGGCGGCGATCGACGAGACGTGGTGGAAGCAGCCGGCGCCGATCGCCTCGGCGAACTTCACCGCGTTGCGCGTGCCGTCGACATTGGTCGCCTTCTGGTCCTCGGCCGACGCGTTGAGGTCGTAGATCGCCGCCAGGTGGAAGACGTGGTCGATCTTCCCCTTGAGCAGCTTGAGTTCCGCGGCGGAAACGCCCAGGTGCTTGGCGCCGAGGTCGCCGGGAACGGCGATGAGCGTCTTCTCGGTCGCCCCGAGCGTCTTGCGCAGCGCGTCGAGCTTCTTCTGCGACCCCTTGCGCACCAGCGCGTACACCGGCTTGCCGCGCGCGAGCAGGTTTGCGACGAGATAGCGACCGATGAATCCGGTCGCGCCGGTGACGAAATAGGCCATGGGCACCTCCACCAGAAGCGCGCTGCGTCGACGCCGTCGCACCGCGGCCGCCGCGCGCCACGCGAGACGGGCCGCCGATTATACGGGCCGCCTCGGCAGCGGCGACGCCCTGGCCCGGTTTAGGTTGATTGCTCTATCGGCGGAACCTAGAATCGCTCGACCGCGGCGCAATCGCGCCGTCGCCCCCACCCGCGGAGCACGACATGCTGAAGCAGGCGAAAGCGAAGGCGAAGGCGGAGTCCGGCGCGCATGCGCCGTCGCACGGAACGGCCGGCGAGCTCCCGAAGGCGGTGCTCGAGTCGTCGCGCCAGATCTGGCTCGCGGGGCTCGGGGCCTTCTCCAAGGCGCAGGCCGGCGGGATGAAGGTGTTCGAGTCCCTCGTGCAGCAGGGCGAGGTGCTCGAGAAGCGCACGCGTCACGTGGCGGCGGACGCCGCGGCGGCCGCGCGCGGCGCGGCGAAGGCCAAGGCGAAGGAGGTACAGGCGATGGCGGGTGGCACCTGGGACAAGCTCGAGCAGGTCTTCGAGGACCGCGTCGCGCGCGCGCTGTCGAAGCTCGGCGTGCACACGCAAAGCGACGTCGAGAAGCTGTCCGAGCGAGTCGACGCGCTCGCCGAGTCGGTGAACGAGCTCCTGAAGGCGACCGGCGTGCAGCCGAAGCGCCGCGCGCCGGGCTCGCCGGTCAAGAAGATGGTCAGGGGTGCGGTGTCGTCCGCCGCGCGATCGGCGTCGAGCGCCGCACGCACGGCGAGCGACGCGGTCGGCGCGGCCACGCGCACCGCGAGCGGGGCCGTCGGCGCCGCCACCAAGACCGCGAAGCGCACGGTGCGCACCGCGCGGAAGGTCGTGAAGGGCGCGCTCGGCTGACGCCAGGCGACAGGACGACAAGAAGGCCCGCAGCGCGCGGGCCTTTTTTTGTCGCTGTGGAGTGGCGAGGGACGATGGGTTTCGATCGCCTGTGCCTATCGCCGCCTTTCACTCGCGATTGAGCCTCTCGACCTGCTTGATGTAGTTGGTCATCGCATCGTCACGGCTCATCCCCTTGAGCTTCGTCCACGCGTCGTGCTTCGCGCCGCCGACGAAGTCGAATCCGCCGGGCCGATCGCCCTTGACGTCGCCGTCGGTCGCCTGCTTGTAGTACGAGTAGAGCTTGAGCAGCGTCGCGTTGTCCGGCTTCTTCTTCGTCTGCTTCGCGGCCGCGGCGGCGGCCTCGAATTTCGCCTTCAGGTCGTCCTTCTTGGCAGCCATCCCGGTCTCCTCGGCGTCGCGTGCCCCCTCGGTGCGCGGGGGTTTCGTGCTACTTTAGCGCGAACGCGAAAGCGCCCGCAACGCACGGGCCGCCGCGTGCCTCCCCGTTCCCATTCCGCATCCGGTCGACGCCCGATGGCCGCGACTCCCAGGCGCGAGAAGGTCTCCGCGGTCGACACCGCGTGGCTGCGGATGGACCGTCCGCACAACCTGATGGTGATCACCGGGGTGCTCATGTTCCGCGAGCGCCTCGCGCTCGCGCGCCTGAAACGCCTCGTCGACGATCGCTTCCTGGTGTTCCGCCGGTTCCGGCAGCGCCCGGTCGAGATCGCCGGCCTCTCGTTCTGGGAGAGCGATCGCGGCTTCGACCTCGACCGCCACGTCGTGCACCTCGGGCTTCCCGCGCCGGCGGGGCGGCACGAGCTGCAGACGCTGGTCAGCGAGCTCGCGACGACGCCGCTCGACGCCGGCCATCCGCGCTGGCAGTTCGCGCTGGTCGATCCCTACGAAGGCGGCAGCGCGGTCGTCGCGCGCATCCACCATTGCTACGCGGACGGCATCGCGCTGGTGCGCGTGATGCTGTCGATGACCGACGCGTCGGCGCACGGTCCGCCGGCGATGCCGTTCGAGCCGCCGGCGCGCAAGGCGGAGCCGGCCGCGGACGATCCGTTCGCCCAGCTCCTGCAGCCGTTCTCCGGCGTGCTCGACACGGCGCGCCGGATCGGCGGCACCCTGGTCGGAAAGGGCGTCGAGCTGTGGACCGACCCGTCGAAGGCGGTCGCGCTCGCGAGCCAGGGCGGCGCGCTCACCGCCGAGATCGCGAAGCTCACGCTGATGGAGCAGGATTCGCCGACGCGCTTCAAGGGCAAGCCCGACGCCGCGAAGCGCGTCGCCTGGGCCGACCCGCTCCCGCTCGACGAGGTGAAGACGATCGGCCGCGCGCTTGGCGCCTCGGTCAACGACGTGCTCCTCTCGTGCGTGGCGGGCGCGCTCGCCGGCTACCTGCGCGCCCAGGGCGACGCGACCGAGGGTGTCGCGATCCGCGCGCTGGTGCCGGTCAACCTGCGTCCGATGGAAAAGGCCTACAAGCTCGGCAACCAGTTCGGGCTCGTGTTCCTCGACCTGCCGATCGGCATCGAGAACCCGGTCGCGCGGCTCTACGCGGTGCGCGACAACATGAGCGCGCTCAAGGGCAGCTTCCAGCCGGTGCTCGCGCTCGGCATCCTCGCCGCGATGGGCGCCGGGCCGAAGATGCTGCAGGAGACGCTGCTCGCGATCCTCGCGCGCAACGCGACCGCGGTGATGACCAACGTGCCCGGCCCGCAGCAGCCGCTGTGGTTCGCCGGCGCCCGCCTCGACTCGCTGATGTTCTGGGTGCCGCAGTCGGGCGACATCGGGATCGGCGTGTCGATCCTGTCGTACGACGGCAAGGTGCAGTTCGGCCTCATCGCCGATCGCAAGCTGTGCCCCGAACCGGAAGCGGTGATCGAGCGCTTCGGCGCCGAGTTCGAGACGCTGGTGCTGACCGCGCTGATGTGCCCGTGGGACGCCGGCGGCGACCTCGACCCCGAGCGCGTCGCGCGAGCCGTGGGCGCGGCCGAACCGTCGCCCGCGCCGTGAGCGCGGGGCGGCGCACGCTGCTCTTCTGCACGTCGTACTGCGCCGACCGCGAGGCGTGGCGCGAGCGCCAGCGGCGCTGGCTCGACTACCACCTCGCGCTGCCGCTCGAGCGCGACGCCGTCTTCATCGTCGACGACGCGTCGCCGTTCGTGCCCGACGACGCCGACGTGCAGGTGCTCGACGCGCTGCCCCAGGCGTTGCCCGCCGGTCCCGCCGCGTTCGTCTACCGCTTCGCGACGCACGAGGGACGCACCGGGCTCTACGGCCACCGTGGCTGGTGGCGCAGCTTCCTCCACTCGCTGACCATCGCGCGCGCGCTCGGCTTCACGCGCATCGTGCACGTCGAGTCCGACGCTTTCCTGCTGTCGCGCCGCATCGTCGAGCGCATCAACGCGCTCGACGACGGCTGGACCGCGTTCTGGTTCCCGGCGTACGGCGTCCCGGAGCCGGCGCTGCAGGTCATCGCCGCGGACGCGTTCGACGCGATGGCGGCGTTCGCGGCGCAGAGCCTGGACGAAATGGTGCGCGACCTCGCCGAGAACACGCTCCCGTTCACGCGCATCGAGCGGAATTTCTCGGGAAACCGCTACGGCGAGATGCGTGGACGCATCCCCGGGTATGCCGACTACGCATGCCAGGTCAACGCGCCATGGCTTGCGGTGCGCTACCGCGGCTAGCGCCCGGCGCCGCGGCTCACTCGAGTTCGGACTTCGCGTGCTCGACGTCGAGCCGCTCCATCGCGTCGGCCGGCGTCGATTTCGCCGCCTCCTTGTAGAGCTTCTCGGCGTCGCCGATGCGCGCCTTGCCGAACAGCATCAGCAGGCCGTTCGCGTACTCGATGCGCGCGATCGCCGAGTCCGGGTTGAGCTTGATCGCCTTCTCGTAGTGCTCGACCGCCGAGTCCTTCTTCGCGCCGTAGGTGACGCCCGCGACGATGCCGCCGACCTTGTCGATGACCTCGGCCTGGTAGGCGCCGTAGGCGATGTGCGCGTCGGCGTGCCTGGGCTCGAGCCGGATCGCCGTGGTCAGCGCCTCCTTGATCTTGCTGCCGAAGCCCTGCGCGAGCGCCTTCGCGACCGAGATGCCCTGGCCGTAGCGGCCGAGCGCGAATGCGTACAGGTAATGCGCGTTGGCATCCTTCGGCGCGGCGCGGCGCCTTGCCTCCGCCCAGCCCGCGGCTTCCTCGAACAGCGCGAGCTTCGCCTTCTCGGCCGTCTCGAGGTAGGTGGCGTACACGACCTGCGCCTTGACCGCCGCGTTGACGCCAGCGCCGCCCGCGGCGTTGCCCGTGTCGACCGCTTCACCGAAGCGGCCCGCGTGAAACGCCGTCCAGGCGGAGAGCACCGCGGCGTCCTTGGGCAAGGCCTCGGCGTCGCCGCGATGCAGGCGCGCCCACGCCTTCTTCACCGCCGCGTCGTCGCGGTCGGTCGACTTGTCGGGGTAGGGAAACTTCGACCACTTGCGGGCCATCGCGCGATCCTCCCTTCAGGACGTCACAGGTATTCGCTGCCGAGCCGGTCGATCAGCATGCGCGCATCGCCGCGCATGAACGGCGCGACGAGCGCCATCACCTGGTACGCCGCGCGGTCCAGTCGCGCAGTCTCGCCCGCTTCCGCGGCCGGCGACGCGAAGCGCTGGAACGACAGCCAGTAGGTCGCGACGAGCGCCACGTTGCGTGCCAGCGCCGCGATCTCGCGCGGGCTCGCCTGCATCGTGCCGGCGGCGACCATTCCCTCGCTCAACTCTAGCACGGCGGTTTCGCCGCGCCGCACGAGGTCGGCGAAGCGCGTGGCGAGACGGCGATTGCGCGACGCGATCTCGTCGAGGTCGCGGAACAGGAAGCGGTGCGCCCACATCCGCTCGAACAAGAGGTGCAGCATCAGCCACAAGTCCTCGACGCCCGGCGCGCGGTCCGGCGGCGCGGCGAACAGCGGCAGCACGGCGGCCTCGTAGGCCGCGTACAGCTCGCCGATGATCTCGTCCTTGTTGCGGAAGTGGTAGTACAGGTTGCCCGGGCTGATGTTCATCTCGTCGGCGATGTGCGCCGTCGTGACCGACGGCTCGCCGTGGCGGTTGAACAGCGCCAGCGCAGTCTCGAGGATGCGCTCGCGCGTGCGGCGCGGCCGCTTCTTTTCCACGCCGGGAGTGTAACGCCCCCGCGCTTGGGTCAGGCGCGGCCGGCCGGCTGCACGCGCAGCCAGCGCTCGAGCTGGTCGAGCGTCGCGGACAGCTCGCGGGCGGTCGTGCGCACGCTCTTCCGCGCGCCCGGGTCGGCGCGGATCGGCCGCGGGTCGCACAGCGCGGCGCGCACGTCGCGCGTCGAGTCGGCGAGCCGGTCGGTGCGCAGGCGAACGCCGTGCCGGGCAAGCACCGCCTCCAGCGCCGGGGCGCGCACGCGCAGGTTGTAGCGGGTCGTCGCGAACGCCATCGCGCACAGGCGCCGGCGCTGCGCATAGCTGAAGATGTTCGCGAAGAACATGTCGGCATCCTCGCGGTCCGGCTCGAACAGCACGACGTCCGCGTCCGGGTAGTCGCGCCGGTACTTCTCCATGCCGACGCGCATGCGCGAATGGATGACGGCGCGGAAGGTCTGCGACAGCACCAGCGGTAGCCCGCCGTGGTTGAGCTTCTCGACCGTCAGGTGGCCGCGCCGCGACGCGCCCGACGCGTCGAACGGCACCAGCGGATTGACGCACAGCAAGAGCCCGATGCCTTCGTCGAGCGCGACCGACGCGTGCAGCGTCTTGTTGAGCGCGCCGTCGACGTAGTGCTCGCCGTCGATCACCACCGGCGGGAACAGCCCGGGCAACGCGCTCGACGCCTGGATCGCGCGCGAGATCGGCACGTGGTCACGCCCCGGGGCGCCGAACGTCACCGATGCGCCGGTGTCGAGATTGGTGGCGACCAGGAACAGGCGGCGGCCGAGCTTGCGGAAGTCGTTGGTGCGCCCGCGCGCCGCGAACAGCCGGCCGAGGAAGGCGTCGATAGCGCGGTTGTCGAACATGCCGGTCGGCACCGCGCGCGCGAGCGTCGCGAACGAGCTCATCACGCCACGGTGGAACGGGTCGCGGAGGTACTGCGTGCCGGCGCGCCACAGCAGCCCGGGCAGCGCGCCCGCGCGGCGGCGGAACTCGCCGAATGCGGGCTTGAGGAAGATCTCCGGCTTCAGCGCCGCGTCGGCGCCGTCGTCGATGAACAGCCGGTACATCTGCGCCGGCGAGATGCCGTTGGCGAGCGCGGCCGCGACGAAGCCGCCCGACGAGACGCCGACATAGACGTCGAGTCCGTTGAGGTCGAGGCCTTCGAGCGAGTCGGCCAGCGCGAGCAACGCGCCGACCTCGTAGATGCCGCCAAGCGGACCACCGCCGGCGAGCGCGAGGCCGATGCGCGGGGGCGACGCCGCGCGTCGCCTGGGAACGCGGCGCGTGCGCTCAGGGCTCTTCGGCATGCTCCTCCCGGCTGACGGACTCCCCCAGGCCCGCTTCGCGAGCCACCCCCCGCAGGGGGCGCCGTGCGCTTGGGGCGGCGCGGCGCGCGCGGCGATGCCCGGATCGGCCGCGCGCTCGCGCGGCCTTCCGGCGTGCCCGGAGTGTAGCCGGTCAGCTGCGCTTGGTCGCGCGCTTCGCGGTCTTGCGCGCCTTCGCGGTCGTGCGGGCGGTGCGCGCCTTCACGGTGCGTGTGGCGCGAACGGCGCGGCGCTTCGCGGGCTTCGCGCCGCGGAACATCGCGGGCAGCGCGATCTTCGGCAGGCGCGCGGGCAGCGTCTCGCGCACCAGCGTCGTCGCGGTGTCGGCGGCCTGCTTGACCGTGCTCGTCATCGTGCCGCGCGCGGTGCGCCAGAAATCGTTCGCCAGCGTGATCGAGCCTTCGAGGCGGTCACCGACCTTGCGGAAGGTGCGCGATTCGACCGCGGTCCCTTCCTTGACCAGCGTGCGGAACAGCGCGCCGGCCTCGTTCTGCGCCCATTCGCGCGTGACGACGGCGGCGCCGAGGCTCGCGAGCCAGACCTGGCGCGAGGCAGCGAGGATTGCTTCACCGGCCGGGAGGGCGCGGGCATTGTGGGTGGTGGCCATCAGGGACTCCTGGGTCGAAGGAACGGCCGCATGTCGACGCGGCATGGGACCACTCTAGCCTCGCACGCTAGAGCAAACATCCTAAAGCGGCGTCAGGCACGCCTAGGCGCCGCGCGCGCGCTGGCCCAGCGTCGCCGCGAGGCCGTCGGCGAGCTTGGCGGCGAACGCGTAGATCGACAGCTGCGGGTTCGCGCCGATCGAGGTCGGGAAGAGCGACCCGTCGATCACGTGCAGGTTGGCGAGATGGTGGTGGCGTCCGGTCATGTCGACGACCGCGCGCTTCGGATCGGGGCCGATCGGGCAGCCACCCATCACGTGCGCGGAGACCATCGGTGTCACCAGCGGCGCGAGCGCGAAGGCGCCGATCGCGCGCGCAGCGGCGGCGCGCGTGGTGAACGCTTCGCCGCGACCCTGCACCGGCATCACCGAGGTCGAGCCGGCGGCGAACTGCAGCTCCGCCATCGCGGCGAAGGCACGACGCACGGCGTCGAAGAGATACGGCGTCTGCGGGTAATCGAGGACTGGCGTGCCGTCGTCGCGCAGGCGCACGGTTCCGCCCGCGCTCTCCGGATGGAAGCCGTCGCGGATGAGCGCGATCAGCACGTGCATGTGCGGAAGCTGCCCCATCCAGCGCGCGTGCGCCTCGCCGTGCCCGGGCATCGTGATCGCCGCGAGCACCGGGTGGACCGGCGCCGCCTCGACCTTGAACCCCGCCGGGCCGCCCGGCGATAGCGTGTCGAGCCAGTGATCCGAGTAGATCGTCTGCGGCGCGCCGGCGAATCCGTCGACGCGCTCGGGCATCAGCGCCGCCGACACCACGGTCGGGTGCAGGAAGGTGCGCCGGCCGGTGAGGCCGGCGGGGTCGGGCGCGCCGCTGCGCAGGAGCAGCGCGGGCGAGCCGATCGCCCCGGCCGCCGCCACGTAGCTCCGCGCGCGCACCGTGACGCGCCTCGCCGTGGGTGTCGTGCCGCCGGGGTCGAGCGCCACGGCCTCGAGGCGATCGACGCGATCGCCGACGACGACCAGGCGCTCGGCGCGCACGCGCGTGACGAGCTTCGCGCCGAGGGCCAGCGCGGCGGGCAGCGTCGTGACCAGCATCGACTGCTTCGCGTTGGTCGGGCAGCCCATGCCGCAGTAGCCCAGGTTCCAGCACGCGCGCACGTTGCGGCGGATCGCCGCGCTCGCGATGCCGAGCTTCGCGGCGCCGCGCGACAACGCGGCGTTGTTGACGTTCGGGGCGATCTCCCACGGCGCGATGCCGAGGCGCGCTTCCATCTTTGCGAACCACGGCGCCAGCGCGTCGCCGTCGAGGCCGGGAATGCCGAGCGTGCGCGCCCAATGCGCGAGCGTCACCGGCGGCGTGCGAAACGAGCTGGTCCAGTTGACCGTCGTGCCGCCGCCGACGCAGCGGCCCTGCAGGATGTTGATCGCCTTGTCGGCCGTCTTGCGCGCGGCGGATTCCTGGTACAGCTCGGGATAGGCTTCGGCCTCGCGCATGCGGAAATCGGTCGACGAGCGCAGCGGGCCTTCCTCCAGCACCACGACCTTGAGGCCGGCGAGCGCGAGCGTTTCCGCGGTGACGCCGCCGCCGGCGCCGCTGCCGACGATCGCGACGTCCGCGTCGATCGCGAGGTCCGCGTCGAGCGTCGACGCGTCGACCACGTCCCATCCTGCCGCGAGCCCGGCGCGGATCGGATCGGCGATGCGTGGCGTGGCCGTGTCGTTCATAGTGATACTGCCAGCGACGGCGGGCCGGGATAGCCGACCGCGGGCCACGCGCGCGGATTCGCGTACCACGCGGCGATCACGAGCTGGTGCAGCGCGTCGTACGCCGATCGCTTGAGCGCCCAGGCGCTCGACTGCCAGGCGACGAGGAACGCGTCGATCTCGCCGCGCGAAGCCTCGGCCCACGGCGACGGGACGCCGGCGAACACGCGGCGGCCGATGCCCAGGGCGAGCAGCGCGAACAGCTGGCCGAGTTCCGCGCGCACGGCGGGCGAAAGTCCCGCCACCGCACGGTCGACCGCCGCGACGGTCTCGTCGAGCGCACGCGTCCGGTCGGCGCCGTCCGCCGGGAGCGCACCGGCAAGCATCGCCGGCACGATGGCGCGCACGATCTCCTGCGCGTCGCGGTCGAGCGCACGCGGCGTGGCATCGGTGCGGCGCCGGAACCATGCGACGCCGCCGGCGACGGCAAGCGCGGCGGCACCGGCCAGTCCGGCCTGGAGCAGTCGTCGGCGGGTGAGGTCGATCATCGTGGGCGAACGGGCGCGCGCCACCAAACGTGCGCCGCCGGTCGGACGCTACGGGGCAACGCTAGAGCATTCAACCTAGTTTCCCTTCCGGGCGCCGACGAGAACGGCGTAGACTTCGACCCCGCCGGCTTCCTGCCGTTCACCCTACGCCGACCGGTGTCCCCCGAGCCGACGCCCGCCGTCGAGGCACTCGTCCGCGCACTCGAGCGCGGCCGCGCGCTGCACGCCGCCCGCGCGTCCAATCCGATCCTCGCCGGTGCGCTCGAGCGCGTCGCCGACTGGCAATCGCGCCGCCTCGCGCACACCTATGCCGACCTGAAGCGCGATCCGCGCTACGCCGAGGCGATCGCATTCTTCCAGACCGACCTCTACGGCCCGCAGGATTTCAGCCGGCGCGACGCGGACCTCGCGCGCATCGTGCCGGTGATGGCGCGCATGCTGCCCAACGCGGTCATCGCGACCACCGCGCGGGCGATGGAGCTGTCGGTGCTCTCGCACGAGCTCGATGCGCGCCTGCTCGAGCACCTGCCGCGCGCGGACGGCGAGTTCACGGTCGAGCAGTACTGCCGCGCGTTCCGGCGCGCGGGCCACATGGCCGAGCGCCGCCGCCAGGTCGACCTGATCGGCGTCGTCGGCACGGCGCTCGACCGCTATGTGCGGAAGCCGGTCCTGCGCAGCGCGCTCGCGCTGATGCGCGCCCCCGCGCGCGCCGCGGGCCTGGGCGAGCTGCAGGCGTTCCTCGAGCGCGGCTTCAGCGCGTTCCGCACGATGCGCGGCGCGGACACGTTCCTCGCCACGATCGCCACGCGCGAGAACGCCCTGGTCGACGCGATCTTCGACGGCGCCAACGCGCCGTTCCCGGAGCCGCCGTCCCAGGGGCGGCGCTAGCGCTTCTTCGCCGCCGGTTTCGCGGCGGGCTTCGCGTCCTTCGCGGGCGACTCGCCGACGAGCCCGTCGAGCTGCTCGTGGATCGCCCGCTCGATCGAGGGCGCCACCGCCGAGAGCAGGAAACCCAGCTTCACGTCGAGCGAGATGCGGTCCTTCTCGACGTGCATCTGGCCGGTCAGGCCCGAGCGCTCGAAGCGGCACGCGTCGCCGTCCCAGGTGCAGGCGAGGTCGAAGCGCCGGTGGAGGTCCTTCGCCATCTTCTCGGCGACGGCCTTGGCCTTCGCGTGCGACAGGTGGTGCTTCTTGACGACCGAGATCGTGGCCATGGGCGGTTGGGGCGGCGTAAAGGCGACGAGTATAGCGAGGCCGCCATCGCGTGGCGCGCGGTGCGCCGATGGGTCAGAATCGCCCGGCGTCCCGCCTCGCGCGGCCCGCGCCGTGCCGCCATGGCCGCCAACCTCGCGCACCTGCTCCAACGCGCTCTCACCGTTCCGGGCCGCGCACCCTACCGGCACTGGACCGGCGCACGCTGGGAGGACGTCACCGCGCACGAGGTCGCGGCGCGGGCGGCGCAGTGGCAGGCGGCCTTCCGGCGCGAGGGCCTGGCGATCGGCGACCGCGTCGCGCTGTGCGTTCGCAACGGCGTCGAGTGGGTCGCGCTCGACAACGCGGCGCTGGGGCTGGGCCTGGTCGTCGTGCCGCTCTACGTCGACGACAATCCGGACAGCATCGCGTGGTGCACCTCGCATGCGCAGGCGCGGCTGATCGTCGTCGATGGCAGCCGCATGGCCGAGGCCCTGCGCAAGCTCGCCACGCAGTACGCGCTGCCGCCGATGGTCGTGCTGCGCGCCGATGCGGGCGAGCCGGGCACCCCATCGGAGCGGTTCGTGCCGGCAGCCGACCGCGCGTTCGAGGTGCGCGAGGTCGAGCCCGACGCGCTCGCGACGATCTGCTTCACGTCGGGCACCTCCGGCCGCCCGAAGGGCGTGATGCTGTCGCACCGGAACATCGGCGCGAACGTGGAGGGCTGCATCGCGACCGGCATGGCGCGCGCGAGCGACCGCTTCCTGTCGATCCTGCCGCTTTCGCACATGTTCGAGCGCACCGGCGGCTACTACCTGCCGCTCGCGATCGGGGCGCAGGTCGTCTACGCGCGCGGCGTCGCGCAACTCCCCGAGGATCTCGCAACGCAGCGGCCGACGGCGATGTTCGCGGTACCGCGCATCTTCGAGAAGTTCCTGCAGCGCATCGAGCAGGCGCTCGCCGACGCGCCGCGCAAGCGGCGCTTGTTCGAGGCGTGCGTCGCCCGCGGCTGGCGCGTCGAGCAGGGCCGGGCGCGCATCGCCGACCGCCTGCTGCTCCGCGCGCTGCGCCGCCTGGTCGCGAGGCCGATCCTCGCGCGGCTCGGCGGGCGCCTGCGCCTGGTCGTGGTGGGCGGAGCCGCGCTCGATCCCGCGCTCGCGCGCACCTTCATCGGCCTCGGACTGCCGATGCTGCAGGGCTACGGCATGACCGAGGCAGCGCCGGTGATCTCGGTCAATCGCCTGTCCGACAACGAGCCCGACACCGTGGGGCGGCCGCTCGACGGCGTCGAAGTGAAGCTCGCCGGCAACGGCGAGCTCTTCGCGCGCGGCGACAACGTGATGCTCGGCTACTGGCGCAACGAGGACGCCACGCGCGCGGCGATCGACGCCGACGGCTGGCTGCGCACCGGCGACCTCGCCGCGTTCCGCGACGAGCGCATCGTCATCCGCGGGCGCGTCAAGGACATCCTCGTGATGTCGAACGGCGAGAAGCTTCCGCCGCAGGACGTCGAGTTCGCGATCCTCCACGACCCGGTGTTCGAGCAGGCGATGCTGGTGGGCGAGGGCAAGCCCTTCGTCGTGCTGCTCGCGGTGTCGCAGGAGACCGACGAGAAAGCGCTGCTGCGACGGGCGAACGAGCGGCTCAAGGACTTCCCGAGGTGGATGCGCGTGCGTCGCGTGATCGCCACGCGCGAGCCGTGGAGCGTCGACAACGGGCTCTTGACGCCGACGCTCAAGCTCAAGCGCCCGATGCTCCTCGCACGCTACCGGGACCGCATCGAGGCCGCCTACGCCGCGCCGGCCGGCGAAGCGTAGACGGCGCGTCAACTGCGCCGTCCCATCGCGATCGCGGCGATGACCAGCGCCGCGGCGACGAAGGTCAGCGGATCCAGCGCCTCTCCGAGCAGCAGCGCCGAGGCGACGAGCGTCAGGAACGGCTGCAGCAGCTGCACCTGGCCGACCGCCGCGATGCCGCCTTGCGCGAGCCCGCGGTACCAGGCGAAGAAGCCGAGGTACATCGACACGACCGAGACGTAGGCGAAGCCGGCCCACGCGGTCCACGGCGCGTCGAGCGTGCGCGCGTCCGCCGCGAACCAGGTCGGAAGAGCGAGCAGCGGGGCGGACAGCACGAGCGCCCACGAGATCACTTGCCACCCGCCCAGCGCGCGCGACAGCGTGGCGCCTTTCGCGTAGCCGATCGCCGCCGCGGCGACCGCGCCGACGAGCAGCAGGTCGGCGACGTGCGGCGCACCGCCGCCGCGCCACAGCGCGAACGCGACGACGACGAGGCTTCCGAAGCCGGCCCAGCGCCAGAAGCGCGCGCTCGGCCGCTCGTGCGCGAGCCACGCCGCGGCCCCGGCCGTGGCGAGCGGGAGCAATCCCGTCAACACGGCGCCGTGTGAGGCGGGCACCTGGCGCATCGCCCACGCCGAGAGGAGCGGGAACCCGACGACGACGCCCAGCGCGACGATCGCGAGGTCGCGCCATTGGCGGCCGCGGGGTCGGGGCGCGCCGGCCGCGACGAGGGCGACCGCGGCGAGCGAGGCGGCGACGATCGCGCGACCCAGCCCCACGAAGGTCGGATCGAGGTGGGCGACGGCGGCGCGCGTCGCCGGCAACGTCAGGCTGAACGCCGCGACGCCGACGACGCCCCACGCAAGCCGACGCGCCGGTCGCGGATCCCGGGACGCGGCGAGACCCGAGGGTCGGGGGCGTCGGGTTTCCCGTCGTTCAGGGCGAATGACGCGGACCGGGCGGAGTCCGCCGGTTCGGCGTCGCGGGACATGGAGCCGCATCGTGCCCGAAAAGGCCTCCGCGGACCATAAGCCCATGGACCGTCGCTCAGCGGTATGCGGTGAGAGTAAGTGTTCACAACCCAACCGCAACGCGGGGGCGCGGCGGGGCGGCGCCCGCGACTTGACAACGGATCCGAACATACATAGGATTGAAACGGTCGTTTGAATGAAGCGCGCGCCGAGACGCGCTCCCGATCTCCAGGAGGAGACCTCGCGCCATGAACGGAACCGTCGTCCCGCTCAACGAAGTCCGCGGCCCCGCCGCGACCAAGGATCGCATCCTCGACGCGGCCGAGGGGCTCTTCATGGAGCACGGCTTCGAGGCCACGAGCCTGCGCTCGATCACCGCCGCGGCGTCGGTCAACCTCGCCGCGGTCAACTACCACTTCGGCAGCAAGGAAGAGCTGTTCCAGGCGGTGCTCACGCGCCGCCTCGACCCGATGAACCAGCGACGCCTCGCGCTGCTGGACCGCTTCGAGCGCGACGCGACGCCCGCGCCGCTGTCGTGCGAGCGCATCGTCGTCGCGCTGTTCGTCCCGGCGCTCGAGCTCGCACGCAATCCCGAGCTCGGCGGGAAGAACTTCCTGCGGCTGCTCGGGCGCGCCTACGCCGATCCCGCGCCGTTCATCCGACGCTTCCTGTCCGAGCAGTACGCGCAGATGATCGCGCGCTTCAAGGCCGCGTTCGGCCGCGCGCTGCCGCACCTGCCGAAGAAGGAATTGTCGTGGCGCCTGCACTTCATCATGGGCGCGCTGTCGTACACGCTGGCAGGCACCGATGCGCTCAAGCTGATCGCCGAGCTCAATCCCAAGGAGACGGCGAACGACGAGGTGCTGCTGCGCCGCCTCGCGCCGTTCCTGCTGGCGGGCCTCAAGGCGCCGCTGCCCGACCTGTCCGACGTGACGCGCGAGCTCGATGGCGAACTCGGCGCGGCGCGCCGCTGACGGCGCCCATCCCGATGCGGAGATTCCGATGCTGACGATCCTGTGGCTTCTCCTTGGCGTGGTCGCGCTGGGCGCGCTCGCCTACGTGCGCGCTCCCGGCGCGGCATGGGCCGCGACGATCGCCGCGCTCATCGCGTCGTCGTGGCTGGGCGGTGTCCTGCCGCTCGCGGCCAACGCCGCCCTCGGGTTCGTCGCGCTGCTCGTGGCGCTTCCGCTGCTGGTGCCGCGGCTGCGGCGCGCGCTCGTCAGCGACGCGCTGCTGCGCACGTTCCGCAAGGTGATGCCCACGATGTCGCAGACCGAGCGCGAGGCGATCGAGTCGGGCACGGTGTGGTGGGATGGCGAGCTCTTCTCCGGCCGGCCCGACTGGCGGAAGCTCCTGTCGCTCAGCCCCCCGGCATTGACCGCCGACGAGCAGCGCTTCCTCGACCACGAGGTCGAGACGGTCTGCGGGATGGTGAGCGACTGGGAGACGACCAACGTCTACAAGGACCTGCCGCCGCAGGTGTGGCAGTACCTGAAGGACAAGGGCTTCCTCGGGATGATCATCCCGAAGGAATTCGGCGGCCTCGGCTTCTCGGCCTTCGCGCATTCGCAGGTGATCACCAAGCTGTCGACGAGATCCGGCTCGGTCGCGGTGAGCGTGTTGGTGCCTAACTCGCTCGGGCCGGGCGAGCTTTTGCTCCACTACGGCACCGACGAGCAGAAGCGCCACTACCTGCCGCGCCTCGCGAAGGGCCTCGACGTGCCATGCTTCGCGCTCACCAGTCCGAGCGCGGGCTCGGATGCGGCGGCGATCCCCGACTACGGCATCGTCTGCTGGGGCGAGCACGCGGGCAAGCGCGTGCTGGGGCTGCGCGTCACCTGGGACAAGCGCTACATCACGCTCGGGCCGGTCGCGACGCTGCTCGGCCTCGCGTTTCGCGCGTACGACCCCGACCGCCTGGCGGGCGACCGCGAGGACCTCGGCATCACCTGCGCGCTGATCCCGACGGCGCATCCGGGCGTGAACATCGGCCGTCGCCACATGCCGCTCAACGCGGTGTTCCAGAACGGGCCCAACAGCGGCGAGAACGTGTTCATCCCGATGGACTGGGTCATCGGCGGCCAGCCGATGCTGGGCCGCGGCTGGCGCATGCTGATGGAATGTCTCGCGGCGGGACGCGGCATCTCGCTGCCGTCGTCGAACACGGGCATGGCAAAGCTCGCGGTGCGCACCACCGGCGGCTACGCGCGCGTGCGCACGCAGTTCAAGACACCGATCGGCAAGTTCGAGGGGATCGAGGAAGCGCTGGCGCGGATGGGGGGCAACCTCTACATGATGGACGCGACGCGCGTGCTCACCGCCGCCGCGGTGGATCTCGGCGAGAAGCCGGCAGTGCTGTCCGGCATCGCCAAGTATCACATCACCGAGCGCTGCCGCCAGGTGATCAACGACGCGATGGACGTGGCGGGAGGCAAGGGCATCTGCATGGGGCCGTCGAACTTCCTCGGCGCCGCGTACATGCAGATGCCGGTGTCGATCACCGTCGAGGGCGCCAACATCCTGACGCGCAGCCTGATCATCTTCGGCCAGGGCGCGATCCGCTGCCATCCCTACGTGCTGGCCGAGATGGCCGCGGCGGGCGATCCCGATCCGGCGAAGGCGTCGGTCGCGTTCGACCGCGCGCTCTGGGGCCACGTCGGCTTCGCGCTGTCGAACCTGATGCGCACGCTGGTGATGGGCCTCACCGGCTCGCATTTCGTGCGCGTGCCCGACGGCGTCGCTCCCGAGATGCGGCGCTACTACCAGCAGCTCACCCGCTTCTCGGCCGCGCTCGCGTTCCTTGCCGACGTGTCGATGGGCACGCTGGGCGGCGCGCTCAAGCGGAAGGAGAAGCTGTCGGCGCGCCTGGGCGACGTGCTCTCGTCGCTGTACCTGTGCTCGGCGACGCTCGCGCGCTTCGAGCGCGAGGGTCGCCAGGCGGCCGACGCGCCGCTCGCGCACTGGGCGATCTGGGATGCGATGTTCAAGGCGCAGAACGCGTTCGAGGGCGTGATCACCAACTTCCCGCGCCCGCTGATCAGCGCACTGATGCGCAGCATCGTGTTCCCGCTCGGCCGACCCTATGTCGTGCCGTCGGACCAGCTCGGCCACGACGTGGCGCGGCTCCTGATCGAGCCGTCGGCCACGCGCGACCGCCTCACGCTGCCCATGTACCTCGGGCGCGACGACGAGGACCCGATCGTGCAGATCGAGCGCGCGCTGGCGGCGACGATCGCCGCGGAGGCGGTCGAGGCGAAGCTCAAGGCGGCCGCCAGGGCCGGTGCGTTCGACGCGGCGCTCGCGCCCGGCGAAGGCATCGACGAGCTGGCGGCGCGCGCGGTCTCCGCGGGCGTCGTCGACGCGCGCGAGGGGCGCACGCTGGTCGAGCAGCGGGCGCTGGTCGCGAAGGTGGTGCGCGTCGACGATTTCGCGCCCGACCTTGGCACGAGCCTGCTCGCGGTTGCGGCCAGCGGCGAGACGGAACCGACCGCCGCGCCGGCGGCGCAAGCGCGCCGACACACCGCCGCCGCGTGACGAGGACGACAGCGATGAACGCGGAACCGATCTACATCGTCGACGGCGCGCGCACGCCGTTCCTCAAGGCGCGCAACCGCCCCGGGCCGTTCGCCGCCTCCGATCTCGCCACGGCGGCGGGACGCGCGCTGCTCCTGCGCCAGCCGTTCGCGCCGGACGCCGTCGACGAGGTGATCCTCGGTTGCGCGGCGCCCTCGCCCGACGAGGTCAACATCGGCCGCGTCGCCGCGCTGCGGATGGGCTGCGGCAAGAAGGTGCCGGCATGGACGGTGATGCGCAACTGCGCGTCCGGCATGCAGGCGGTCGATTCCGCGATCGCGCAGATCCGCTCGGGGCGCTCGAACCTGGTGCTCGCCGGCGGCGTCGACGCGCTGTCGCGCGCGCCGCTATTGTTCAACGACGCGATGGTCGTGTGGCTCGCGAGCTGGTACGCGGCGAAGAGCGTGGGGCAGCGCGCGGCGCTGCTCGCGCAGTTCCGCCCCACCTACCTCGCGCCGGTCATCGGGCTCATGAAGGGGCTGACCGACCCGATCGTCGGCCTGCTGATGGGGCAGACGGCGGAGAACGTCGCGTTCCGCTTCGGCATCACGCGCGAGGCCATGGACGCGTACGCGGCGGAAAGCCACCGTCGCGTGCTCGCCGCGCAGAAGGCCGGCCATTTCGCGCGCGAGCTCGTGCCGCTGGTCGACGCGGCGGGCAAGCTCTATCCGGCCGACGACGGGGTGCGCGAGGATTCGACGCCGGAGAACCTCGAGAAGCTCAAGCCTTTCTTCGACCGCAAGTACGGCAACGTGACGGCCGGCAACAGCTCGCAGGTCACCGACGGCGGCGTGTGGCTGGTCGTGGCGTCGCAACGCGCCGTGGACGAGCACAAGCTCGTGCCGCGCGGGCGCATCGTCGACACGCACTGGGCCGGGCTGGATCCCGCCGAGATGGGCCTGGGCCCGGTGTACGCCGCGACCCCGCTGCTCCAGCGCCACCGGCTCGGGCTCGACGACGTCGATGCCTGGGAGATCAACGAGGCGTTCGCCGCGCAGGTGCTGGGGTGCCTCCGCGCGTGGACGAGCGACGAATTCTGCCGCACCGAGCTCGGGCTGCCCGGCGCGCTCGGCGCGATCGACCGCGCGAAGCTCAATGCCGACGGCGGCGCCATCGCGCTCGGCCACCCGGTCGGCGCGTCGGGCGCGCGCATCACGCTGCACGTGCTCGAGACCCTCGAGCGCACCGGCGGCAAGCGCGGCATGGCGGCCATCTGCATCGGCGGCGGGCTCGGCGGGGCGATGCTGGTGGAGCGCGCATGAGCACGATCGACACGACGGATCCCGAAGCGACGGTCATCAACGTCGCGCCGGCGAAGACCGCCCTGCGGCACTGGACGCTCGCGCGCGAGCCGGACGGGCTCGCCGTGCTGGTGTTCGACAAGGCCGGCACGACCTCCAACACGCTCTCCGCCGAGGCGCTCGGCGAGCTCAACCATGTGCTCGACCGCCTCGAGCGCGAGAAGCCGCGCGCGCTCCTGATCCGCAGCGGCAAGGCGGGCGGCTTCATCGCCGGCGCGGAAATCGACGAGCTCGGCGCCATCGCCACCGAGGCGGGCGCCGTCGCGCTGGTGAAGCGCGGCTGGGACACGTTCGAGCGGCTGGCGGCGGTGGGCTACCCGACGCTCGCGCTGATCCGCGGCTATTGCCTCGGCGGCGGCCTCGAGCTCGCGCTGGCGTGCCGCTACCGCGTCGCCGTCGACGAACCCGGCACGCGCCTCGGCCTGCCCGAAGTGATGCTCGGTATCGTGCCCGGCTGGGGCGGCATCAAGCGCTTGCCGCGGCTCGCGGGCGCGCCGGCCGCGCTGGACCTCATGCTGACCGGCAGGACGGTGGACGCGCGCAAGGCGAAGAAGCTCGGCATCGTCGACGAGGCGGTGCCGGTGCGCATCATGGAGAACACGGCGCGCGGCGTCCTGAAGGCGCTGCCGCCGCCGCGCGAGCTGCCCCTTCCGCTCAAGCTCACGCTGAACCCGCTCGCGCGCCGCGTCATCGCCGCGCAGGCGGAGAAGGAAGTCGCGAAGCGCGCGCGCCGCGAGCACTACCCGGCGCCCTACGCGATCCTCGATCTGTGGAAGCGGTTCGACGGCAACGCCCTCGCGCCGCCGCCGGGCGACCCGGCGAGCCTCGTGACGCTGGTGCGCTCGCCCACGGCGGCGAACCTGATCCGCGTGTTCAAGCTGCAGGAGCGCCTGAAGTCCCTCGGCAAGGAGGGCGCGGCGGACGTGAAGCACGTGCACGTCGTGGGCGCGGGGACGATGGGGGGCGACATCGCCGCCTGGTGCGCGCTGCGCGGGCTTTTCGTCACGCTGCAGGACCAGGGCATCGAGCGCATCGCCCCGGCCATCGGCCGCGCGACCCGGCTCTTCACCGAGCGCCTGAAGGAGCCGCGGCGCGTGCGCGACGCGAGCGACCGCCTGATCCCCGACGTCGCCGGCGACGGCATCGCGCGTGCCGACGTGATCATCGAGGCGATCTTCGAGAACGTCGAGGCGAAGCGCACGCTGTTCGCCGCGGTCGAGAAGCGCGCGAAGCCGGGCGCGATCCTTGCCACCAACACCTCGTCGATCCCGCTCGAAGCCATCGCCTCGGCGCTGTCCGATCCGTCACGGCTGATCGGACTGCATTTCTTCAATCCGGTGCGGAGCATGATGCTGGTCGAGGTCGTCGTCGGCGCCGCGACGCGCGCCGCGCTGGTCGCGCCCGCGGCGGCGTTCGTGCGGCAGATCGACAAGCTGCCGCTGCCGGTGCGAAGCGCGCCGGGGTTCCTGGTCAACCGCATCCTCGCCCCCTACCTGATGGCGGCGATGCGCGCGGTCGACGAGGGCCTCGCGGCGGAGACCGTCGACGAGGCCGCGCTCGCGTTCGGCATGCCGATGGGACCGATCGAGCTGGCCGACACGGTGGGCCTCGACATCTGCGTCGCCGTCGGCAAGCTCCTGGGCGACGGCGTGGCGCCGCCGCGCGAGCTGATGAAGCACGTCGATGCGGGCGAGCTCGGCAAGAAGAGCGGCCGCGGGTTCTACCGCTGGGATGCCGGCAAGCCGGTGAAGGGCGCCGCAACGGCGGTGCCGCCCGGCCTCGCCGACCGGCTGATCGCTCCCTACGTGGCGGAAGCGCGGGCGGCGCTCGCCGACGGCGTCGTCACCGATGCCGACCTGGTCGACGCGGGCGCGATCTTCGGCACCGGCTTCGCGCCGTTCCGCGGCGGCCCGCTGCACTATCTCAAGAACAAGTAATGGACCGCTTG
>DATLIR010000026.1:0-44260 GCA_035539315.1 Casimicrobiaceae bacterium | reverse complement strand
GCTCGACCTCGGGATCGGCGAGGTCCAGGAGATCCTGCCGCAGATCCAGGCGGGCCGCGTCAGGCTGCTCGCCGTGTTCGACGACAGCCGCCTCGCACGCTATCCGGACGTGCCGACGGTGCGCGAGCAGGGTTTCAACGTCGTCGTGACCAAGTTTCGCGGGCTGGCGGGCCCGAAGGGGCTGCCCGCCGCGGTCGTGCAGGCATGGGAGCAGGCGGTCCAGAAGGTGATGGCCAAGCCCGAGTATCGCCAGGTCTACGAGAGCGACACCCTGATTCCCGCCTACCGCAACCAGAAGGAGGCGCGGGAATTCACCCACGCGTTCGCGAAGGACGTCGCGACGTCGCTGCGCGAACTCGGCGTCATCAAGTGAGCTCCCGGGTCACGCGGGCGATCGGGCGCGACGCCGTGGTGGGAGCGGCCGCGCTCGCGCTCGCGGGCGCCTACGGCTACCTCGCGCAAGGCATTCCGCAAAGCCTGCTGGCCGATTCGGTGGGCGCCGCCGGACTGCCGACGCTCTACGCCGTGGTGCTTGCGCTGCTTGCGCTCGTGCTGATCGCGCGGTCGCTGGCCGCGCGCGCGGCGGACCCGGAATCCGCGGCGCGTGGTGTCGCGGGCCGGGGCTCGCATCTTCGCGCCCTCGGCCTGCTACTCCCCGGCATCGCTTACCTGCTCCTGATCGGGAGCCTGGGGTATTTCGCGACGGTCCTGCTGCTTATCCTGGGCGTCGCGCTGTATGCGGGAGCGCGACCGGGCGTGGGACTGTTCGCGACCGGCGTAGTGGGCGCGAGCGTGATGTGGGCGACGTTCGTCGTGCTATTCGCCATCCCGCTTCCGTCGGGATCGCTCTGGCCGCGGCTGTTCGGTTGACCGTCGCGGCCCGTCCCGATGCATGAGCTCGCCCTCGGCTGGCACGCCCTCACGTCGACCTGGGCGGTCCCGGCGTCGATCCTCGGCGTGATGTGGGGCATCTTCGGCGGCGCACTGCCGGGAATCTCGCCCTCGATCGCGATGGCGCTGCTGCTGCCGTTCACCTACAGCCTCGATCCGGTGACGGCGGTCGTGCTGCTGGGATCGGTGTACGTCGGCGCCGAGTACGGCGGCTCGATCCCGGCGATCCTCATCAACACGCCCGGCACCAACTCCGCGGCGGCCACCACGATCGACGGCTATGCGATGCACCAGCGCGGGCAGGGCGGCCTCGCGCTCGGCATCTCGCTGACGGCCGGCTTCGTCGGCGGACTGTTCGGCCTGGCGATGCTCGTCGCGCTGACCGAGCCGCTCGCCGACGTGGCGCTCGCGTTCACGCCTCCCGCGTACTTCGCGCTGGGACTCCTCGGGCTCAGCGTCATCGCCAGCCTGTCGGGCAAGTCGCTCGTGAAGGGACTCGCGTCCGGCGTGCTGGGACTGATGGTCGCCACCGTCGGCACCGATCCGCTGTCGGGCGTCTCGCGCTACACGTTCGGCGTTCCCGATCTCATCGGCGGCGTGAAGCCGATCCTCGTCATGGTCGGCCTGTTCGCCGTGAGCGAAATGCTGGTGCAGGTGGTCGAGCCGGAATGGAAGAAGGTGACGCGCGGCGACGCGCGCCTCCGCCTCCCGGGGTGGGCCTTGTGGAAGCGCTTGTGGAAATGCGAGGCGATCGGCTGCGCCATCGGCACGGTCGAAGGCGTGACGCCCGGTGCCGGCGGCACGATCGCCGCGTTCCTCTCGTACAACGAAGCGAAGCGCTGGTCGAAGCATCCGGAGGAATTCGGCCACGGCTCGCCCGAGGGCGTCGCGGCCCCGGAGTGCGCGAACAACGTGGTGACGGGCACCGCGCTGGTTCCGCTGCTGAGTCTCGGCATCCCGGGCTCCAACTCGGCGGCCGTGCTGCTCGGCGGATTCCTCGTCCACGGGCTCTTCCCCGGGCCGATGCTCTTCGAGCGGACGCCGGAGGTCGCCTATGGACTTTACGCGGGACTCTTCGTGGCGAACGTCGCGATGCTGCTCGTCGGCCTGGTCATCCTGTCGCCGTGCATCTGGCTCGTCAACCGGCCACGAGCGTATCTGCTGGCCTTCATCTTCGCGCTGGTCGTCACCGGCGTGTATTCGATCGAGCAGAGCTTCTTCCAGGTGGGCATCGTGTTCGCCGCTGGCGTGCTGGGCTACGGCATGCGACGCTTCGACGTGCCGATCCTGCCGATGGTGCTCGGCGTGGTGCTGGGCTTCATGATCGAGTCGAACTACCGCCGCTCGCTGCTGCTCTCCGGCGGCGATCCCGTGATTTTCCTGAGCGACCCGGTCTCGCTGGGCCTCCTCGTGACCGCGCTCGTCCTGCTCGCGTTCACGCTGTGGCGGGAACGGCGCAGATCGGCGCCTGCCGGTGCAAGGCTCGGTGCCCGATGACCGTGCCGGCCCTTTCGGTTTCCGGCGCGCTGGCCGAACGCGTCGCGCAGCTCGACGCGCGCGACCTTCCCGCCCTCGTGCGCGCGCGCGCCGAGGAAATGCTGCTCGACGTCGCGGGCCTGTGCGTCGCGGCGCGGAAAGCCGACTACGTGAGCGCGCTGTTGCAGAGCTGGGGCGACGCCGGGCCGTGCACGGCGCTCGGGCACCCCGGCAGCGTCGGCGCCACCGCGGCCGCGATGATCAACGGCACCGCGGCCCATGGCGAGGACTTCGACGACACGTTCGAAGGCGGACCGGTGCACGCGGGCGTGGTGGTCGTTCCCGCGGTCCTGGCCGCGTGCGAGCGCTACGGACGCGACGGCCGCTCGGCGTTGCTCGGCATCGCCGCCGGCGCCGAGACGATGTGCCGGCTGAGCCTGGTCGCGCCGCAAGCCGTGCATCGGGCGGGCTTTCACCCGACGAGCGTCTTCGGCGCCCCTGGTTCCGCGATCGCGGTCGGCGCGACGCTCGGCCTTCGACCCGAGCGCCTGGCCAACGCGCTGGGCATCGCCGGGAGCATGGCGAGCGGCATCATCGAATACCTGGCGGACGGCGCGTGGACCAAGCGCATGCACCCGGGCTGGGCGGCGCAGGCCGGACTGCGCGCGGCGCTGATGGCCGAGCACGGCTTCGTCGGACCGGTTCGCGTGTTCGAAGGAACGCATGGCCTGTTCAACGGTTTCGCGCGCACGGCGGACGGCGACTTCGCCGCGTTGACCGGCGACTTCGGCTCGCGCTGGGTGATGCAGGACATCGCGTTCAAGCCGTATGCCTGCGGCACGATGATCCATCCCTACATCGACTGCGCGCTCGCGCTCGCGGGCCAGGGCGTGCGCGTCGACGACGTCGTCGACGCCGTGTGCGAAACCGCGGAGGGCATCGTGCACCGGTTGTGGGAACCGCTGGACGCCAAGCGGCGCCCCCCGAATGCCTATGCAGCGAAGTTCAGCGTGCCGTTTTGCATCGCCAGCGCGTTCGTGACCGGAAGCGCGGGCCTGGATGCGTTCACCGATGCGGCGGTCCGGGATCCGCGGGTGCTGGCGCTCGCCGCGAAGGTGCGCTACGAGATCGATCCACGCAATCCCTACCCCGCCAACTACACCGGGCACCTGCGCGTCACATTGCGCGGCGGCCGGCAGCTCGAGGCGCGACAGCCGCACCTCCGCGGCGGGGCGCGGGAGCGCTTGAGCCGAAGCGAGCTCGAGGCGAAGTTCGCACGCAACGCGGCCCTCGGTGGCTGGCCCGAGTCGCGCTGCGAGGCGTTCCTGGGTTTCGTCCGCACGGCGTTCGACCAGCCGATCGACCTTGCGAGGTATCGCGCATGACCGACCCGTCCAGCGCAGCGGAGCTTGCCGGCCGCGTGGCACTCGTCACCGGCGCTGCGCGCAACATCGGCCGCGCGATCGCGCGCGAGCTGGCGGCGGGCGGCGCGAGCGTCATCGTCAATGCGCGCAGCGCATGGGGCGACGCGGAGACCGTCGCGGCGGACATTCGCGCAGAGGGCGGCGAGGCCATGGCATTCGTCGCCGACGTCACCGATCCCGACGCCGTCGCGCGCATGGTCGATGCAGCCGTGGCCCGATACGGCCGACTCGACGTGCTCGTGAACAACGCGGCCGTGCGCCGCGAAGCGGCATTTGACGAGATCACCCTCGCCGAATGGCGCGAGCTCGTCGGCATCATCCTCGACGGCGCGTTCATCTGCGCGCAGGCGTGCCTGCCGCCGATGATCCGCGCCGGCGGCGGCGCCATCGTCAACGTCGGCGGGCTCAGCGGGCATACGGGCGCGCGCCGCCGCGCCCATGTGGTCACCGCCAAGGCGGGGCTTGCGGGATTGACCAAGGCGCTGGCCCACGACCTCGCCGAGCACGGCATCGTCGTCAACTGCGTCGCCCCGGGGCAGATCGAGACCGCGCGCGCCGCCGGCGCGCCCGCGCATCAGGCCGTGCGCAGCAACGTCGTCGGTCACGCGGGCACTCCGGAGGACGTCGCCGCCGCGGTGCGGATGTTGTGCGGACCGCGCGCGCGCTACATCACGGGCCAGACGCTGCACGTCAACGGCGGCGCGTACATGTAGGGAGTGCCGGCATGCGCTCGCGCGACGGACCTGGCGGTCCGCTCACGCGGACGACCACGACTTCAGCGCTCGGTGCTGCGCTGGAAGTTGAGGTTGCCGACGATGCCGGTCAGGTACAGCGTCGTGACGCGGCCTTCGCCCAGATCGAGATCGCTGACGGTCAGAACGGTCGCGCCGGTGCCCGGATCGCGGAAGGTGACCGTGTAGTTGCCTTCCGGCTGCGTGAAGTAGGGCGACGCCGTGCGCGCGGGCAGCGCGGACACGAGCTTGGTGTCGCCGAGGTACGCGTCGTAGGCCGCGTTGTCGGAGCTCGCATTGACGAAGCGCAGTCGCATCGCGCCCGGCGGCGCGAGCCGGTTGTCGTCCGGCAGCGCGAGGATCTGCACGGCGCCGGCACCGCCCACCGCGACCAGCGAGGTGTCGTGCGAGGGCGGGAAATCGTATTGCAACGTCGCGAGCGCCGCGCCCGGCGTTGCCGCGGCCTCGACCGAGACGGTGTGCAGCCCTGCGGACTGGAACCCGTAGCCGGTGACGCCCGGATACGCGACATCGGCGGTGAAGACGGCGCCCTCGAACCTGCCGACGATCGTCCCCGACTGGTACGCGGCATTCACCAGGCGCACGGCCGAGATCGTGTTCGGCACGAGAACCCGGCGCAGCGCGCCGTCGACGTCGAGGATCATCGCCGCCGGCAACGCCTGGCTTCCGAGCGTGTAGAACACGATGTCGGCGGACGAGGATACGGTGAAGTCGACCGGCCCGGAGTCGAACGCCACCGACGACGAGCCGTTCGGCGTCGCGCGGAGCCGATAGGTGCCCTGCTCGAAGCGCAGCGACGTCGTCGCCGACCCCGCCTGGATGCCGATGAAGTTCGGCGACAGGTTGTTGTCGAACACGACGTCGGGCGTGGTGATGTAGAGGTCGTAGGCCGGGCTCCCCAGCGCGACGTTGATGAGCCTCAGCTGCACGTGTCCCGAGCTCGACGTCGTGACGTCGGACGCGCTCAGCAGCTCGGGCTGGTCGGTGGTGCCGAACGCCACGAGCGTGTAGGACTGCTCGCCCGCGAGCGCGATCTCGATGCTGCCGAGTTCGGTCGACTGGCCGGTGAAGCGCATCGCGAAGGTCCGGCGCGTGTTCTCGAAGTCGGCGTACGCGGTGCCGCCCTCGAAGCCGATCGCGCTGAAGACGACGTTGTCGCCCTCGACGATGTCGACGGCGGTGCTGCCGAGCATCAGGTTGACGAAGCGGACGTGCGCGGTCGAACCCGGGAAATAGTTGATCGTGCGGACCTTGCAGCCCGCGAGGACGAGCGGCGAGGCGAGGGCGGCGGCGATGAGGCGGCGACGGGTGTTCATGGCAATGCGGCCTGGCTTTGCTTCGGGTCGAGGAGCGATGATGCCACAGCGCGCTTCGCGTCCTTCAGGGCCCCGCGTCGAGGCCCGCCTCGACCATGTCGGCGGCGCGCATCAGCGCGCGCGCCTTGTTGAGCGTCTCCTGCCATTCGCCATCGGGCGTCGAGTCGTGCACGATGCCGCCGCCCGCCTGCGCGTAGAGCGTGCCGCCCTTGACCACCGCGGTGCGCAGCGCGATCGCCGTGTCCATGTCGTCCTGGAACGAGAGGTAGCCGACCGCTCCCGCGTAGACGCCGCGCCTGGTCGGCTCGAGCTCGTCGATGATCTCCATCGCGCGCACCTTCGGCGCGCCGGACACCGTGCCTGCCGGGAACGCCGCGCGCAGCACGTCGAGGCTGTCGAGGCCCGGCTTCAGCGTGCCCTCGACGTTCGACACGATGTGCATCACGTGCGAGTAGCGCTCGACGATCATGCGCTCGGTGACGCGCACCGAGCCGATCGCCGCGACGCGGCCGACGTCGTTGCGCCCGAGGTCGACCAGCATCACGTGCTCGGCGAGCTCCTTGGGATCCGCGAGGAGCTCGGCGGCGAGCGCCTCGTCGGCGTCGCGCGTGCGGCCGCGCGGCCGCGTGCCGGCGATCGGGCGCAGCGTGATGTCGCGCCCCTCCTTGCGCACCAGGATCTCGGGCGAGGCGCCGACCACCTGGAACTCCCCGAAGTCGTAGTGGAACATGTACGGCGACGGGTTGATCGAGCGCAGCGCGCGGTAGAGCGAGATCGCGGGCGCCGCGAACGGGCGCGACATGCGCTGCGAGATCACCACCTGCATGATGTCGCCCGCGGCGATGTAGTCCTTCGCGCGCGCGACCGCGGCCTTGAACGCGCGCTCGCCGAACTCGCTCGCTGCCTCGGTCTTCGCGCCGGCCGTCTGGTACGGGATCGACGCCGGCACGCGCAGCCTGCGACGCAGTTCGTCGATGCGCGCGACGCCGCGCGCATAGGCGTCGCGCTCCTTCGGGTCGGCGTAGACGATGAGCGAGATGCGCCCGGCGAGGTTGTCGACGACCGCGAGCTCCTCGGTCAGCACGAGCAGCATGTCGGGAACGTCGGCGAGCCCGGGCGTGGGCGGCTTCGCGGTGTGCTCGAGTCGCCGCTCGATGTGGCGCACGACGTCGTACCCGAACATGCCGGCGAGGCCGCCGCAGAAGCGCGGCAGGTCGGGCAGGGGCGCGGCGCGGAACCGCTTCATGTAGCCGCGCACGAACTCGATCGGGTCGCCTTCGTGCCGCTCGACCACGCGTCCGGCCTCGCTCACCTCGATCGCGCGGCCGCGCGCCGAGATCCGCGTGCGCGCGGGAAGCCCGATGAACGAGTAGCGTCCGAAGCGCTCGCCCCCGACGACCGATTCGAGCAGGTAGGTGTCGCGCGTCCCGGCGAGCTTCAGGTACAGCGACAGCGGCGTGTCGAGGTCGGCGAACGACGCTTCGACCAGCGGGATGCGGTTGTAGCCTAGCGCTGCGAGCGCGCCAAATTCGGCTTCGGTGAGCATGCTTCGACCCCTCGACGGGCTTGCTTCGGTGGCGTCCTCGGAAGCGCGGACGCCGGCGCGGGCGACGGCTAGGAGCGGCGCCAGCGGCGCCAGGCACCCGCGTGTCGACGCCACGCGGTGGCGCGGCGATCGGTGGGGGCGAAGGCGTCGAACGTCATGAGGTCGGGGCGGCCGGCAGCAAAGCACGGCTCGTCGCGGAACTATATCACCGCCGCGCACCCCCTCACCCCAGCACTGTCCCCGCGTCGCGGGGCCGGCGTCAGGGAGGCGGGCGGATCGGCGAACGCGCGCTCTCGACCGCCGCGCGCATCGCGGCAATGGTCGCGCGGTAGTCCTTCTGGCCGAAGATGGCGCTGCCCGCGACGAAGGTGTCGGCGCCGGCCTGCGCGATCGCGGCGATGTTCTCGGCCTTCACGCCGCCGTCGACCTCGAGCAGGATCTCGCGCCCGGTGCGCTCGCGTGCCGCGTCCACGCGCCTCCGGGCATCGGTGAGCTTCGCGAGCGTCGCGGGAATGAACGACTGGCCGCCGAAGCCGGGATTCACCGACATCAGGAGCACGAGGTCGAGCTTGTCGATCGTCCAGTCGAGCCAGTCGAGCGGCGTCGACGGATTGAACACCAGGCCGGGCTTGCAGCCGGATTCGCGGATGAGCGCGATCGTGCGGTCGACGTGTTGCGACGCCTCCGGATGGAAGCTGATGTAGGTGGCGCCCGCCTTCGCGAAGTCGGGCACGATGCGATCGACCGGCGCGACCATCAGGTGCACGTCGATCGGCACGCTGGTGTGCGGACGGATCGCCTCGCACACCAGCGGGCCGACCGTGAGGTTGGGAACGTAATGGTTGTCCATCACGTCGAAATGCAGGAGGTCCGCGCCGGCGGCGACGACCGCGCGCACCTCCTCGCCCAGCCGGGCGAAGTCGGCGGACAGGAGCGACGGTGCGATCCGGCAACGGGAGCCCATGGCTATAATGCTAGCGTACCTCGCGCCTTCACGCTGCGCGCCGCCGCGCCCGCGTACGGTGGAGCGCTCCTGCGACGATGGACGAGCAAACACGTTACGAGATCCGGATCGAGCCGGTATCGACCTATGTCGCCGACCAGTCGGACCCGTCGCGCGACCAGTTCGTGTTCGCCTACACGATCCGCATCACCAACACCGGCACCGTCGCGGCGAAGCTCGTGTCGCGGCACTGGATCATCACCGACAGCGAGCACCGCGTGCAGGAAGTGCGCGGCGAGGGCGTGATCGGGCAGCAGCCGCGGCTCGCGCCCGGCGAGAGCTTCGAGTACACGTCCGGCGCGAGCCTCAAAACGCCGGTCGGCACGATGCGCGGCAGCTACCGGATGGTGGCGGAGGACGGCCGCGAGTTCGACGCCACGATCCCGCCGTTCACGCTGTCGGTGCCGCGCACGCTGCACTAGCGCCTATTTCGTGCGATCGCGCTCGCGCTCGCGACGGCGGCGACGTCGCAGCGGCGCGACGGTCCACGCGACGATGCCGATGGCGATCGCCAGCGCGACGAGCGACTCGAGGTAGATCCATTCCATGACGATGCCGCGTTCCCCGTTCGCCGCCCTGGCCGCTTGCGCGATCGTCGCGCTGGCGCTCGCCGGCTGCGCGACGCCGCCGGCCGTCCCCGCGCCTTCGCCGGCACCGGCGCCCGCCCCCGTCCCCGCTCCGGCGCCCAGTGCGGCGTCGCTTCCGCCGGTGTTCACCGCCGAGCCGTGGAGCGCGCTGCCCGGCTGGCAGGACGACCGCGTCCACGAAGCGTGGCCCGCGTGGCTCGTCTCGTGCCGCGCGCTCGTCGCGCGCGAAACGACGCGCGAGCTGTGGAGCGCGCCGTGCAGCGCGGCGGCCGGCGTCGATGCCCGCGACGCGAACGCCGTGCGCCACTATTTCGAGGCGCAGTTTACGCCGTGGTCGGTCGCGTTTCCCGACGGCCGCACGACCGGGCTCGTCACAGGCTACTACGAGCCGCTGCTGCTCGGCAGCCGCACGCGGACGCGCACCTTCACCGTCCCGCTCTACGCCCCGCCCGACGATCTTCTCACCGTCGACCTCGCCTCGCTGCATCCCGAGCTCAAGGACCGGCGCGTGCGCGCGCGCGTCGAGGGCAGGCGCGTCGTGCCGTACTGGACGCGCGCCGAGATCGAGCGCGGCGCGGTACCGCTCGACGACAAGGTGCTGGCGTACGTCGCCGATCCGCTCGACGCGGCGTTCCTGCAGATCCAGGGCTCGGGGCGCGTCGAGCTTCCCGACGGCAAGGTGATGCGCGTCGGCTACGCGGACCAGAACGGCCACCCGTTCCGCTCGATCGGCCGCGTGCTGATCGACCGCGGCGAGCTGACGCGCGACACCGCGTCGATGCCGGCGATCAAGGCCTGGGCGCGGCGCAACCCCGACAAGCTCGACGCGCTGCTCGACGAGAACCCGAGCTACGTGTTCTTCCGCGAGGTACCGCCGGCGGATCCGGGCACGATCGACGCGACGATCGACGGACCGTTCGGCGCGCTCGGCGTGCCGCTCCTCGCCGAGCGCGCGATCGCGGTCGATCCGCGCGCGATCCCGCTCGGCGCGCCCATGTTCCTCGCCACGACCTTCCCGCTCTCCGACCGAAGGCTCGAGCGGCTCGCGCTCGCCCAGGACACCGGCGGCGCGATACGCGGCGCCGTGCGTGCCGACTACTTCTGGGGCTTCGGCGATGCGGCGGGGCGCGAAGCCGGCCGCATGCGCCAGGACGGCAGCCTGTGGCTGCTGTGGCCGCGCGGCGCGACGCCCTCGGCGCCCCGCTGACAGCGCGATCCGGGTTCGTCCCGTCGCGCAGCGGCGCAGGAGCGCCCACGCTGATGGGCTCGGCGGCCGTCGCGCCGCCGTTCACCGGAGAGCCGCCATGACCGTCGCCCGCATCACCGAAATCTCGAGCATCAGCCAGAAGAGCTTCGAGGACGCCATCGTCCAGGGCGTAGCGCGCGCCCACCAGACGCTCAAGAACCTTCGGGGCGCCTGGGTGAAGGATCAGGAAGTGACCATCGACAACAGCGGCAAGATCAGCGGCTACAAGGTGATCCTCAAGGTGACCTTCGTGCTCGAGTGACGGGCGCGGTCCCCCCGGACACGAGAACGGCCGCCCGCGGGCGGCCGTTCGTCGTCTGAGGGCGTTCGGCGCGGTACGCCGGGCGGGAGGAGGGACCCTCCGCGCCGCCCTCCCTCAAGGCTGCGCGCACATCACGACGCCCTCGTCGGTCCACCCCAGCGCGAGCATGTCCGCGATGACGTTGGGATCGGTGACATAGCGGTGGTTCATCGCCGCCGCCACCGCGGGGTTGTTGTAGAAGCGGTGGACCGCGACCAGCCCGACCGGGCAGGTACCGCCGACCGGCGGCGTGATACCGAACGCGTGGTTCTCGAACGTCCACGCGCGGTAGTCGCTCATCACCTTCTGGCATTCGGCTGCGTCCACGGTGAAGAAGTGCGAATCCGGCCCCTTGGGCGGCATGCCGTAGAAGCGACACACCGCGACGGTGCCGCCGACCTTCATCGCCTGGCCGGTGCGCGTCCATGCGCCGCTGAACGCACCCGCGTCGAGCGCGGCGATCTCGGCCTTCGACGCCGTCATGAAGAAGTGGCCGAGGCTCGCGTTGAAGAACTCTACCGAGAGCGGGCCCGCGTCGGAGAAGGCGGTCGGGAGCTTCGAGACCGTCTCGATCTCGCGCGCCTCGATCGCGCCGTCGTCCTGCAGCCAGCCCTTGACCTTGACGTGCGACCCGACCGCGAACGGACCGTCCTCCGCCTCCAGCTCGGTGGCGTCGGTCACGTTGACGGTCCTCCCGGCGATCGTCCACACCCCGACGAGCCCCGAGGGCGGCATCGCCTCGACATCGCCGAAGAACACGAACGCCGGCTCGTGCGCGCCGTTGCCAGGCTCGGTCTCGATCTTGGTCGCCTGGACGCCGCCACCGGGCAGCGGGAAGCCCTTCACTTCGACCGGGGCGCCGACCACGAACGGTCCGCCGTCGTCCTCGAGCTTGGTGTCGGCGGTGACCTCGACGCTGACGCCTGCCACCTTCCAGGTCCCGATCAGACCGCCGCCGGCCGGCAGCTCCTCGATCAGGCCTTCGATCTTGAGCGCGTCGTCTTCCGGCTCGGGCGCTCCGCTCGACTTCTTCGTCTCGATCTTGCTCGCCACCAGGCCGTCGGGCGAGGGTGTGCCGTCGACCTCGACGATCGCGCCGACGATGAATCCGCCGTGCTCCTGGTCCAGCCGCGTGGTAGTGAGCACGATCACCTTCTGCCCGCCCACCATCCACGTTCCGATGAACGTGCCGTCGGGTAGCGATTCGATCGGACCGGTGATGTCGCCGTCGCTCTCGTCGTCGTCGTCCTCGTCCTCGCCGCCCGCCGCGGATTGCACTTCGAGCTTGGTGGCCGTGATCGGACCCCCCGGCGCGGATTGCGTGCCCTTGACCTCGACGATCGCCCCCAGCACGAGCGGGCCGTCGCTCTGGTCGATCGTGGTCGTGGCGGTGGTCGTGACCGCGCGGCCGCCGATCATCCAGTCGCCGACGAAGCCGCTCGCCGGCATCGCCTGCACCGGCCCCTTGATTTCCACCTGGCCGCCCATGCCCGGTCCGTCTTCGTCATCGTCCCCGGACTTGACCTCGATCTTCGTTGCCAGGAAGCAAGGATCGCCTGGCGTGCCCTTCACCTCGACCGTCGCGCCGACCACGAGCGGGCCGTCCTCCTGGTCGAAAGCCGTCGCCGCGTCGGTGCACACGGCCTTGCCTGCGATCGTCCACGTGCCGATCAGGCCCGATGCGGGCATCGCCTGCACCACGCCCTTGATCTCCGGGCCGCCGCTCGCGTTCGCGAGCGCCGCGAACAGCATGGCCGCCAGCGCGACGAGCGCGAGCGACGCCCCATTCCACGTGTAGCGCATCCACCGCATGACCAGTCTCCTTGGGGGGGCCGGCGTCCGGGCGCGAAGGGCGCCCGGACCGAAAGCGCCGGCGACTCGCACGTCAACACAGGCAGTGTGGGAAATATTCCCACCCTGTTTATGACGTTGTCAAGTCGGCTGGCGGCGGCCGCACCGCGGACGGAGGCCTGCACGGAGAAGGCTCGACCGTGGCGCATGCCGAACCCGGCGCGCCATCGCGCCGCGCCGGTTCGACCAACCCTGACGGATTCGCCTTCGGTCGAAGGCGAGGCGCGTCACTCGACGTGAGCGAGCACTTCCTCAGCCTGGCGATCGGCGTGGTACGACGAGCGCACCAGGGCCCCGACGGCCGCGTGCCTGAAGCCCATGGCTTGCGCCTCCCGGCCGAACGCGTCGAACGCGTCGGGGTGGACATAGCGCTGCACGGGCAGGTGGCCCGCGGTCGGCTGCAGGTACTGGCCGATCGTGAGCATGTCGATGCCGTGCGCGCGCATGTCGCGCATGACCGCGCGGATCTCGTCGTCCGTCTCGCCCAGGCCCACCATCAGCCCCGACTTGGTCGGCACGCCGGGAACGCGGGCCTTGAACTCGCGCAGGAGCGCGAGCGAGTGCGCGTAATCCGATCCGGGGCGCGCCTCCTTGTAGAGGCGCGGCACGGTCTCGAGGTTGTGGTTCATCACGTCGGGCGGCGCGGCCTCGAGGATCGCGAGCGCGCGCTCCATGCGGCCGCGAAAGTCGGGCACCAGCACCTCGATCTGCGTTCCGGGCGAGCGCTCGCGCACCGCGCGGATGCAGTCGACGAAGTGCTGGGCGCCGCCGTCGCGAAGGTCGTCGCGATCGACGCTGGTGATCACGACGTACTTGAGCGCGAGCGCGGCGATGGTCGCGGCGAGGTTCGCCGGCTCGTCCGCGTCGAGCGGCAGCGGCCGCCCGTGGCCGACGTCGCAAAACGGGCAGCGCCGCGTGCAGATGTCGCCCATGATCATGAACGTGGCGGTGCCCTTGCCGAAGCACTCGCCGATGTTCGGGCAGCTCGCTTCCTCGCACACGGTGTGGAGACGATGCTCGCGCAGGATCTGCTTGATCTCGGCGAAGCGCGGCGAGTTCGACACGCGCACGCGGATCCAGTCGGGTTTGCGCAGCGGCTCCGCGGCGACGACCTTGATCGGGATGCGCGCCGTCTTCGCCGCGCCCTTGTGCTTGACGCCCGCCGCGTTGCCGGCGGCAGGGGCGGACGGGAGTGAGTCGCTCATCGAGGGGCGTTGATCGTAGCGGCGAGGATCGGCGCGAGCGTCTCGCCTGCATGCTCCACGCTCGTCGCCACGCCAAGGTCACGAAGCTGCGTCACGGCGAGGCCCGGGAAGCCGCACGGGTCGATGTCCGCGAACGGGGCCAGGTCCATCGCGACGTTGACCGCGATGCCGTGGTAGGTGCAGCCATTGCGCACCTTGAGCCCCAGCGCCGCGATCTTCGCCTCGACGCCGTCGCGCGAGACGTACACGCCGGGGGCCGACGGCTTGCCGTAGGCGGAAATCCCCGACGAATCAAGCCAGTCTACCACTGCGCCCTCGAGGCGCCGCACCAGCGCGCGGATGCCCAGGCGCCGCCGCGCGAGGTCGACCATCACGTACACGACGAGCTGGCCGGGTCCGTGGTAGGTGACCTGCCCGCCGCGGTCGACCTTGAGCACGGGGATCGCGTTCGCGCGCAGGAGGTGCTCGCGCTTGCCCGCGAGGCCGAGCGTGTACACGGGCGGATGCTCGGTGATCCACAGCTCGTCGGGGGTCTCGCCGTCCCGTCCGGCCGTCCAGGCCTGCATCGCGCGCCAGCAGCGCTCGTAGTCGGTCGGTCCGAGCGTTCGGATGACGAAGCCGGTCGCGCCGTCGCGCGCGGCGGGAGCGCTCGCCACCGCACCGACGTCGGCGATCGCGTTCATCGGCCAGCCGCCCGACGACGCATGCGGTGCGACGCGGGGCGCGAGGGCTTCGCGGCCCGCCAGGCGTCGGCGACGAAATCGAAGCGCTCGTCGGCAAGCGTGTGCGAGCGCTTCCAGACGACGCGCTCGCGCGTCACCGACAGCATCCAGGTCTGCTGCTCGAGCGGGTCGCGCTTCGCGAAGCCCGCCGGGTCGAGCAACGCGCAGCAGCCGCCATGCCGCGGATCGCGGACCGACTCGTAGCGGATCGCTGCTACCTGCGCCGCGCGCGCGACGCGGGCGAACGCCTGGCACGCCGCGTAGTCGCCCGGATCGGTCCAGCGCGCGCGATCCGTCACGAACGGCGGCTCGCGCAGGTCCACCGCCGAGGCCGACACCTTCACGCGGAACACCGTCTGGCTCGCGACCGGCATCGACGCGAGCGCCGGCGTGTCGGCGAGGTGCCGCCAGCGCCAGTAGCCGAGCTCGGCGCAGGCGGTGCGCACCTCGTCGGCCGCGTAGAACACGCCGGCGTCGTTGTCACCGCGGAAGCGCGAGCCGTGGCGCGGCGGACGGTAGCGGAAGGGCGTGAACAGCAGGTAGTGGAGGCGACGGGCTCCGGCCGGAACCGCGGGCTTGCTTTCGTCGAGGAGGCCCTCGAGGACCTGCTGCTCGGCCAGCGTGTCGACCAGCGCCATCGTCGAGGCGACGTGCTGCGCCTCGACCGCGCGCCACAGGTCGCCCTGGAATCGCGCGCGCTCAGACCCGACCGCGTGCGGCGTCCAGGTACGCGACGACACTGACGAGACCCTCCACCGACGTCAACAGCTCCCGCGGTCGCGTGCCGAGCGCGAGGTTGGGGCTGGCGAGCCAGGTGCGCGCCTCCTCGCCATGGCCCCACAGCGCGTCGATCGACCGGAACAAGCGGACGAACAGGCGCGCGAGCTCCCATTCCTTGGCGCGATGGGGGGCGACGCGGTAATGGTCGGCGAACATGCGCGACACCGTCGCCTCGGAAACCCCGAGGATGCCCGCGACTTCCTTCTGCGTGAGCTGCAGCAGCGACGCCGCGCGCACCACCGCCTTGGTCAGCACTGCATCGGCCGCGGGCGCCCTGGCCGGCGGCGGCGCATCCTTCCGGGTGAGCCCTCTCGGGGTCATCGTGGCGCCCGTTTCTGCAGAGAGAATCAGGCCAGGATTTTGCTACAGAAACGTCGGGCGGGCAACCGGACCCGCCCGGAACGTCCCCGGCCGGGTGGGCTACAGCACCATCGCGACCAGCGGGTGCGCCGTGAGCTCGCGATAGAGCGCGTCGAGCTGGTCGCGCGAGGTCGCGGTGATCGTCGCCGTCACCGACAGGTAGTTCCCTTCGCGCGAGCTCCGCATCTCGAGCGTCGACGCGTCGAAGTCGGGCGCATGGCGCAGCACGACCGCGACGATGGCCTGTGCGAAATCGTCGGTGCGCCGTCCCATCACCTTGATCGGGAACGCGGTCGGGAACGTGAGCGCGGGGCGGCCTTCCTCGGCCATCAGCGTGTCGAGCGTCTTCATCGGTCCCATGTTGCGCCTGCCGCGCCGCGACACAAGCCTGCAGCGGGGCCCCTCACCCCGACCGCCCCTCTCCGTCTCCCCGCGATGCGTGGAGAGGGAGCTGGACGTGTCCTGCGGTCCGACGGCGCTGGATGCGCCGCCTCGCGATCCGCGGGGCGCTGATCCCGGATCCCTGATCCCCGATGCCCGATCTCTGCCTACGGGTACATATAGCGCCGCGTGGCCGGATGCGGCAGCGCCCCGTCGGGCATGGGCTTGCCGGCGAGAATCTGCCACAGCGACAGCCAGCCGCGCGAAAACGCGTGGGCGGAGCCGGCGAGGTAGATGCGCCACACGCGGAAGCGCTCGTCGCCGGCCTCGCGTCGCGCGGCGTCCGCGTTCGCCTCGAGCCGGTCGGTCCAGTGCGTCAGCGTGCGCGCGTAGTGCTCGCGCAGCGCCTCGGCGTCGATCGTCTCCAGCCCCGCCGCCGACATCGCCTCGATGACGCGGTGCACGTGCGTGAGCTCGCCGCCAGGGAACACATACTCCTCGACGAAGTCGCCGATGCCGCTGCCGAGGCTCTTGCCATGCAGCGCGTTGTGCGTGATGCCGTGGTTGAGCACGAAGCCGCCCGGCTTCAGCACGCGCCAGATCTTGCCGAAGTACGCGGGGAAGCGCGCGATCCCGACGTGCTCGAACATCCCGACGCTCGCGACCTTGTCGAACAGGGCGTCCTCGGGCAGGTCGAGGTAGTCCTGCAGCCGCACCTCGACGCGTCCCTCGAGCCCGCGCGCGGCGATCGCCGCCTTGACGTGGTCGAACTGGTTCTGCGAGAGCGTGATGCCGGTCGCGTGCACGCCGTAGGCTTCCGCGGCGTGCAGCACCAGCGCGCCCCAGCCGCAGCCGATGTCGAGGAAGCGCTCGCCCGGCGCGAGGCGCAGCTTGCGGCAGAGGTGGTCGAGCTTCGCGACCTGCGCGCGCTCGAGCGTATCGTCGGCGCGCTCGAAGTACGCGCACGAATAGACCATCCGCTCGTCCAGCCACAGCCGGTAGAACGCGTTGCTGACGTCGTAGTGGTGCTGGATGTTGGCGCGGTTGCTGCGATGCTGGTGCAGCCACAGGCGCAGCCGGGCGTGGATCGGGTCGCGGCCGTGCGCGAAGTCGCCGACCAGCGACTCGGCGACGTCGAGGATGCGCCGCGCGCTGCCCGAGAAATCGATGTCGTTGCGCACGTAGGCGCGGGCGAGCCGCCCCATCGCCGGCGCGGCGAGCGCCTTCAGGCCCGACAGCGTCCGCGCGACGACCTCGACCTCGGGCGACCGGGAGAGCGCGACGCGGCCCCCGTCGGGCAGCACGAGCGCCACGGGGATATCGCGGCCGGCATAGCGGCTCGCGATGAGTGACTGCAGCGGCAGGGCCATCGGCGTGAGGCGGAGTGTCGACCGGAGGCTCACGAAAGTGTAGCAAAACCGTTGCCGCGCGGGACCCCCCGGCGCCGGCGCCTCCGTTTGAGGGGGCATCAGGCTGCCGCCGACCGCGGGGTGTCCAGGTGGAAGCGCCGATCCGAGCCGGTTTGCCGGTACCATCGCCCGACCCTCCCGGTGTGCCGGGCCGAAGCCCTCCCGCGACCTTGACCCGCGCCTCGGCGCCCGCCCGCGCCTTCACCGAGCACCAGTTCCGCGACGCTCTCGCCCAGTTCGCGACCGGCGTCACGGTGATCTGCGCGCGCCACGGCGACAGCCGTTACGTCGGCTTCACCGCCAATTCCTTCAACTCGGTGTCGCTCGAGCCGCCGCTGATCCTGTGGAGCCTGTCGCGCCGGTCGGTGTCGCTCCCGGCGTTCGAGGCGGCCGAGCGCTACAGCGTCAACGTGCTGTCGGCCGGCCAGGTCGAGCTCGCGCGCCGCTTCTCGCGCCCGCACGCCGACCGCTTCGAGGGGGTGGGGTACCGGATCGGCTGGGCCGGCGCGCCGCTGATCGACGGCTGCGTCGCCTGGATCGAATGCTCGCACCATGCGCAGCACCGGGCCGGCGACCACGTCGTGTTCATCGGCGACGTGCACGCGTGCGAGCGCGGCCAGGGCCGCGGCCTCGTGTTCCACGAGCACCGCTACGCCGGTACTGCGCCGCTCTAGGGGTCAGAGACGAGACCCGGTCGACGCGCCTGCTCGGGTTGCGCCGCCACGCGAGTCTCGTCTCTGACCCCCCTTATCCCCGCCGCGACGCCGGTGGCTTGTGCCCCTGGAACGCGGCGTACATGCGCCGGAACATGGGTCCGGGCGCGCCGCTGCCGAACGCCTTCCCGTCGACGGTGGTGATCGCGAGCACTTCCTTGGTCGACGACGAGAGCCACAGCTCGTCGGCGTCGAGCGCCTCCTCGCGGCGCACCGGGCGGACCTCCATCGGCATTCCGGCCTCGCGGGCGAACTCGAGCGTCGCGTCGTAAGTGATGCCGGGCAGGATCTGGTTGTCCTTCGGCGGCGCGACGATCGTGCCGCCACGCACCATCAGCACGTTGGACGCCGAGGCCTCGGTGAGCCAGCCGTCGCGGAACATCACCGTCTCGACCGCGCCGACGTCGGCCGCGCGCTGGCGCATCAGCACGTTGCCGAGCAGCGACGTGGTCTTGAGGTCGCAGCGAAGCCAGCGGTTGTCGTCGGCGGTGACCACGGCCACGCCGTGATCGACCTGGTCGCGCGTCGGCAGCGACAGCGGATTGCTCATCATGAACACGGTGGGCGCGACGCCCTTGGGGAACGCGTGGTCGCGCTTGGCGACCCCGCGCGTCACCTGCAGGTAGACCGACTGGTCGTCGAACGGCTGGCGCGCCACGAGGTCGCGCACCAGTGCGTCCCAGCCTTCGTCGTCCATCGGATTCGCGAGCCGGATGCCGTCGAGGCTCGCCTGCAGCCGCTTCAGGTGATGCGGCATCCGGAACGGCGCGCGGTGGTAGGCCGGGATCACCTCGTAGACGCCGTCGCCGTAGATGAACCCGCGGTCGAGCACGGAGATCTTCGCCTCGCCGAGCGGCACGAACTCGCCGTTCAGGTAGACGATCGGGTCGGCGTCGGTCATCGCGTTGTCCCTTCGGCGCGAGCGGGAGCCTTCCCGCGGCTGCGCGTCACTTGAACCACAGCCGCACGCTGTCCCACGCACGGACGAACAGGTTGGCCGGCTCGACCGGCTCGAGCGCGATCAGCGGGAACTCGGCGACCTGTCCGCCGTCGAGCGTGATCTTCACCACGCCGACGCGCTGGCCGCGCGCGACCGGCGCGATCAGCGGCTCCAGCGCCTCGAGCGTGAGCTTGAGGTCGCCGGCACGCCCGCGCGGCAGCGTGAGGTAGCGATCGGCGAGGAAGCCCGCGTCGACGGTTCGCTCAACGCCCTTCCAGACCTTGAGCGCGGACACCGGCTTGCCCGACTGGTAGAGCTGCACCGTGTCGTAGGCCTGGAAGCCGAAGTTGAGCAGCTTCTGGCTCTCGGCGGCACGCGACGCATCCGACGACGCCCCGAGCACGACCGACAGCAGCCTGCGCTCGCCGCGCCTGGCCGACGCGACGAGGCACCAGCCGGCGGCGTCGGTGTGCCCGGTCTTCATGCCGTCGACGTAGGGATCGGACCACAGGAGCCGGTTGCGGTTGGGCTGCGTGATCTTGTTGTAGCGGTACTCGCGCTTCGCGTAGAGCGGATAGAACTCCGGGTAGTCGCGGATCACCGCGGCCGCGAGCTTGGCGAGGTCGCCCGCCGTCGACCAGTGCTTCGGGTCGGCGAGGCCGGTGACGTTGGCGAACTGCGTGTTGGGCATGCCGAGCCGGCGCGCCTCGGCGTTCATCTTCTCGACGAACGCGGCTTCCGTGCCCGCGACCAGCTCGGCGAGCGCGATCGACGCATCGTTGCCGGACTGCACGATCATCCCGTGCATCAGCTCGTCGACCGACACCGACTTGCGCGGCTCGATGAACATGCGGGAGCCCTCGGCGCGCCACGCGTGCTCGGACACGTTCACCATCTGCGAGGGCGTGATCGCCTTCTGCCGCAGCGCGCCGAACACGAGGTAGGCGGTCATCAGCTTGGTGATCGACGCGGGGTCGCGCCGCTCGTCGGTGTGCTGCGACGCGATGGTCTGGCCGCTCTGCACGTCGACGAGCGTCCACGCCGCCGCGGCGACCGCCGGCGGAGCGGGCGCTTGCGCGAACGACGGGAACGAAAGCAGGCAGGCGGCGAGCACGAGCGCCGCGACGACACGAAACATTCGGGCCCACCGCGAATCGGGAGCAGAATTATAGCGCCGCCCCTCCCGATCGCACCTCGCCATGCCCGTTTCGCCCGACCGTGTCCGACGCGCCGCCGTCGCGCTCGCCGCGTGCGCGTCCGTCGTCCTCGTCGCCGGATGCGCGAGCGCGCCGTCCCAGACCGCACGCCGCTCGCTGGTCGACGCCGAGCGGGCGTTCGCGAGCATGGCGACCGAGCGCGGCATTCGCGCGGCGTTCATCGACAACTTCGCCGACGACGGCGTCGGATTCAATCCCGCGCCGTATCGCCTGCGCGAAGCCTGGAGCGGCCGGCCGCTGCCCGCCGATCCCAAGGCGCTGACGCTGGCGTGGCACCCGCTGATCGCCGGCGTCGCGCGCTCGGGCGCGCTGGGCTTCACCGCGGGTCCCTCGCTGTTCGTGGACACCACCGGAAGCCGGCCCGCCGTGCAGGGCGTCTACTTCTCGATGTGGCGACGCGATGCGGATGGCCGCTGGAAAGTCGCCGCCGATGCGGGCATCGAGACGCCCCGCGCGCTCGTCGACGCCGACTTCGGCGCGGATCCGATCGTCTCCGCGCCCCCGCCCTTCGTCGCCGCGGTCCCCACGCTCGATGCCGTGGACGCGGGCGCCTCCGGGACGGTGGCGGCGTTCGCCGCGGCGCTCGCCGAGGACGCGCGCTGGCACGTCGACGGCCGCGTCCCGATCTTCGGGCGCGTGGCGATCGTCGCGGCGCGGTCGGGCGATGCGCGTGCGTTGCGCTTCGTGACGCAGGGGCGGGAGGCGACGACCACCGGCGACCTGGGCTACACGTTCGGCGCGATCCAGTCGGAAGGCACGCCCGCGGGCCACTACCTTCACATGTGGACGCGCGGCGGCGATGGCGCGTGGCGGCTTTCCGTCGCCGTGCACCTGCCGTAGTCGGGAAGCGCCCGATCAGAACGGCGCGAGCGGCACGACGGCGACGACTTCGCCGCGCGCCACGTCGACGATCGCGGTGCCCGACTCCAGGCGACCGACCACCGGCACCCAGGCGAGCGACGACCGGGGCACGCCACTCCGCGAGATCGCGGCGTCGAGTGCCGGCTTCGCATCGGGCTTGCGCTTCTCGAGCACCTCGAGCGGCTGCGCCTTCGCCTTGAGCCGACCGACGACGTCCGCGAACGGCACGTAGTAGCGCGGCAGGAACGGCAGGTCGACGCCGCTGGTCAGGAGCATCACCACCTTCTCGCGCTCCGCCGGATCGCCCGGCGGGATCGCGCCGACGATCTTCGGTCCGTCGATGGGCAGCGTGTTCCACGGCGGCCGCGCGGCGGCGAGCGACTCCGGGTCGATCATGTTCGCTCCCACGACGGTGAAGCGCTCGCCCGCGAACACGACGAAGGCGGGTCGCGCCTGCGCGATCACCCAGATGCCGTAGGCGAGCGCCGCGACCTGCAAGGCAACGATCACGGCGAGGTCGAGGCGCAGGCTCTTCTTGGCCGGGTTGAACACGACGAGCGTCATCAGCGGGCCCATGACGACGTCGACACCGATCAGGATGATGATCAGCCCGGCGCCGCCGGCGAGGCGGAAGTAGGGCTGCGGATACCAGACCAGCAGGAGCGCGGCGAGCACCGTCGCGGCGACCACCACCGACAGCGCGAAGTGCACGCCGGCGGCCTGGTGGCGGTTGAGCGAAGCGAGCCTGATCATGGCGACGGGTCCGGGGCCTGTTAGCGCTGCCCCAGAAAAGCAAATTCGACGCCAGCGCGGCGACCGCCGATGAGGTCGGCGAGGGCGCGGCCCGAGCCGCAGGCCATCGTCCAGCCGAGCGTCCCGTGGCCGGTGTCGAGCCACAGGTTGCGGAAGCGCGTGCGCCCGATCAGCGGCACGTTCGACGGCGTGGCAGGCCGCAAGCCGGTCCAGGCGCGTACGCTGGCGCGCTCGCCGGCGTCGGGGAACAGCTCGAAGGTGCGGCGCACCAGCGAGGCGCAGCGCACCTCGTTCAGGTCGGTGTTCCAGCCGTTCAGCTCCGCGGTGCCGGCCACGCGCAGGCGCGTGCCGAGGCGCGTCATCACGATCTTCCACGCGAGGTCGGTGAGCGACACGGTAGGCGCGCCGCGGTGCGCGCCGATGTCGATCGTGATCGAGTAGCCCTTCGCCGGATAGACGCTGCACGGCACGCCGATCGGTGCGAGCACGCCCGGGCTGTAACTGCCGAGCGCGACGACGACGGCATCGGCGACGAGCGTCTCGGCGCGGCCGCCGTCGCCGCGGATCCTCACGCCGCTGACCGCGTCGCCGGCCACGTCGATCCCCTCGACCGTCGTGTTCCAGCGATACGCCGTGCCGCGGGACGCCGCGAGCTTGGCGAGCGCGACGGTGAACGCCTGCGCGTCGCCCGACTCGTCGGAGGCGGTGAAGATGCCGCCGGCCAGCCGGTCGCGGCACGCCGCGAGCGCCGGCTCGATGCCCACGCATTCGTCCGGCGTGCGCACGACGCGGTCGCAGCCGAACTCGCGCATCAGCGCCGCCGCGGCGACGCCGTGCTCGAACTCCTTCGCGTCGGTGTAGAACTGCAGGATGCCGCGCTCGAGGTGGTCGTAGGCGATGCCGGTCGAGGCGCGAAGCTCGCGCAGGCAATCGCGCGAGTAGAGCGCGAGGTTGAGGCACTGGATCGTGTTGTGCCGCGTGCGCGAGGGCAGGCACTCGACCAGGAAGCGCAGCCCCCACAGCCACTGGCGCCAGTCCGCGCGCAGGCGGAACAGCAGCGGCGCGTCCTCGCGCCCGAGCCACTTCGCGATCTTGAGCGGCGCACCGGGATTCGCCCAGGGCTCCGCATACGACGCGGAGATCTGCCCGCCGTTCGCGAAAGACGTCTCGAGCGCGGGGGCGCCCCGGCGGTCGACGAGCGTGACCTCGTGACCGTCGGCGGCGAGGTACCACGCGGCGGAGACGCCGATCACGCCTCCGCCGAGCACGAGGACGCGCATCGTCAGGCGGGGGCCGCGGCCGGCGCGACGGTGTCCTCGTCGACCGGCGCGGGGATGCAGCTGCAGAACAGGTTGCGGTCGCCGTAGACGTTGTCGACGCGACCGACCGGCGGCCAGTACTTCGACGCTTCCTGCGCCACCGACGGCCATCCGGCGACCCGGCGCGAGTACGCGTGCGTCCAGTCGTCCGCGCCGACCACCGCGGCGGTGTGCGGCGCGTGCTTGAGCGGGTTGTCGGCGCGGTCGAGGCGCCCGTCCTCGATGGCGCGGATCTCGGCGCGGATCGCGATCATTGCGTCGACGAAGCGGTCGAGCTCGTGCTTGCTCTCGCTTTCGGTCGGCTCGACCATTAACGTTCCCGCGACGGGGAAGCTCATCGTCGGGGCGTGGAAGCCGTAGTCGATCAGGCGCTTCGCGACGTCCTCGGCCTCGACTCCCGACGCCGCCTTGAGCGGGCGCAGATCGAGGATGCATTCGTGCGCGCACAGGCCGCGTGGGCCGCTGAACAGCACCGGGTAGTGCGGCGCGAGGCGGTGGGCGATGTAGTTGGCCGCCAGGATCGCGCTCTCGGTCGCCGCCGTGAGCCCGCTTCCGCCCATCATCGTCACGTACATCCACGGAATCGGCAGGATCGATGCGGAGCCGAACGGCGTCGCCGCCACGGCGCCGATCGCCTGCCCCGTCGCGCCGGCGCCCGGCGCGTGAGCCGGCATCAGCCGGTGGCCCGGCAGGAACGGCGCGAGGTGCGCCTTGCACGCGACCGGTCCCACGCCGGGCCCGCCGCCGCCGTGCGGAATGCAGAACGTCTTGTGCAGGTTGAGGTGCGACACGTCGGCGCCGAACGCGCCCGGCCCCGCAAGCCCGACCAGCGCGTTGAGGTTCGCGCCGTCGACGTACACCTGGCCGCCGTGCGCGTGCACGATGTCGGTGAGGCGCGTGATGCCGGCCTCGAACACGCCGTGCGTCGACGGATAGGTCACCATGATCGCCGCGAGCTGCGCGGCATGCTTCGCCGCCTTCGACTCGAGGTCGGCGAGGTCGACGTTGCCATCGTCGTCGCAGGCGACGACGACGACGCGCATGCCCGCCATCTGCGCCGAGGCCGGGTTGGTGCCGTGCGCGGAGGCCGGGATCAGGCACACGTCGCGCTGCGCCTCGCCCCGCGACGCGTGCCACGCGCGGATCATCAGCAGGCCCGCGTACTCGCCCTGCGAGCCGGCATTGGGCTGCAACGACACCGCGTCGTACCCGGTCGCGGCGCACAGCATCCGCGCCAGGTCGCCGATCAACTCGAGGTACCCCGCCGCCTGGTCGGGCGGCGCGAACGGGTGCATCGCGGCGAACGCGCGCCAGGTGACCGGGATCATCTCGGAGGTGGCGTTGAGCTTCATCGTGCACGAGCCGAGTGGAATCATCGAGCGGTCGAGCGCGAGGTCGCGGTCGGCGAGGCCGCGCAGATAGCGCAGCATCGCCGTCTCCGAGCGATGGCGCGCGAACACCGGGTGCGTCAGGTAGCGCGACGTGCGCGCGAGCGGCGCGGGGAACGCGTCGCCGACGCCCGCGTCGAGGTGCGCGACGCGGATCGGCGCGTCGTCGCCGGTGAACACCGCGAACAGGCGCTCGACGTCGGCGGCGGACGTGGTCTCGTCGAGCGACACGCCGACCGACGCGTCGTCGATCCGGCGCAGGTTGATGCCGTGCGAGAGCGCGGCCTCGTGGACCGCGGGCGTGCGCGCGCCGGTGTCGACCACCAGCGTGTCGAAGAACGCGCGCGTGCGCACCCGCACGCCGAGCCGCTCGAGCCCGGCCCTGAGGAGCGCGGCCAGGCGGTGGACGCGCTGCGCGATCGCGGCGAGGCCGTCGGGGCCGTGGTACACCGCGTACATGCCCGCGATGACGGCGAGCAGCACCTGCGCCGTGCAGATGTTCGAGGTCGCCTTCTCGCGGCGGATGTGCTGTTCGCGCGTCTGCAGCGCGAGCCGGTACGCCGGGTCGCCCTGCGCGTCGATCGTCACGCCGACGAGGCGCCCGGGCATCGCGCGCTTGAACTCGTCGCGCGTGGCGAGGTAGCCGGCGTGCGGACCGCCGAAGCCCATCGGCACGCCGAAGCGCTGCGCCGACCCCACCACGGCGTCGGCGCCCCACTCGCCCGGCGGTTTCAGCAGGGTCAGCGCGAGTAGGTCGGCGGCGACGACGACGAGGCCGCCCCGCGCATGCACCGCGTCCGCGACCGCGCCAAGATCGCGGATCTCGCCATCGGCGCCCGGGTACTGCAACACCACCGCGAACGCGTCGCTCGCGGCCGCAGCCGTCGCGGGGCCGGTCGCGACGCTGACGCCGATCGGGCCCGCACGCGTGGCGATCACGTCCTGCGTCTGCGCGAACACGTCGTCGGCGACGAACACGGTGCGGCTCGCGGACTTGGTGACGCGCAGCGCGAGCGCCATCGCCTCCGCCGCGGCGGTCGCCTCGTCGAGCATCGACGCATTCGCGATCGCCATGCCGGTCAGGTCGCAGACCATGGTCTGGAAGTTCACCAGCGCCTCGAGGCGGCCCTGCGAGATCTCCGGCTGGTACGGGGTGTAGGCCGTGTACCAGGCCGGGTTCTCGAGCACGTTGCGCAGGATCACGCCCGGCGTGATCGTGCCGTAGTAGCCCTGGCCGATGCACGAGGTCAGCACGCGGTTCTTCGCGGCGACCGCGGCGAGGCGCGCGAGCGCCTCGTGCTCCGGGACGGGCGCGGGCAGCGCGAGCGGCGCGCGGTCGCGAATCGCGGGCGGCACGATCGCGTCGATGAGCGCGGCGCGGCTCGCGAAGCCGAGCGAGGCGAGCATCGCGCGCTGGTCGGCCTGCGCGGTGCCGATGTGGCGCGCGGCGAACGCGTCGCGGCGCTCGAGGTCGGCGAGGGTCGGGCGTGGCGCGGAGGCGGCGGGCGTATCGGGCATGGGCGGCGTGGCGTGATGCGGGGGCGTCAGTCGCCGATGACCGCCTGGTAGCCGCGCGCGTCGAGCAGCGCGTCCATCGCGGCGACGTCGGTCGGCTCGAGACGGAACAGCCAGGCGGCGTACGCGTCCTGGTTCACCGCTTCCGGCGTCGCCGCCACCTCGGCGTTCGCCGCGACGACCTCGCCGGCGATCGGCGCGTACACGTCGGAGGCCGCCTTCACCGACTCGACCACCGCGCAGGCCTCGCCGGCGCCGACCTTGCGGCCGACCGCGGGCAGCTCGATGAACACGAGGTCGCCGAGCTGGCCCTGCGCGTGGTCGGTGATGCCGACGGTGATGGTGCCGTCGCTCTCGCGCCGCAGCCACTCGTGGCTCGACGTGTAGCGCAGGTGGGCGGGGATGTTCATCGCGGGATCTCCGGGGGTCGAGGCGGTCAGGCGCGCGGCGCGCGCGCGGAGGACAGGAAGAGGATCATGAAGAGCTTGTCGTGGTAGCGGTCGCCGACGTGCACGGCTTGCGGCTCGCGGCCGCACACGGCGAAGCCGGCGCGCTCGTACACGCGGCGCGCCGCCAGGTTGTCGCCGGTGACCGTGAGCACCAGCTGGCGCAATCCGCGCTCGCGCGCATGCGCGATCACGCGGTCGATCAGCGCGCCGCCGATGCCGCGGCCGGCATGGCCGTCGGCGACATACATGCCGAACACGTGCCCCTTGTGGCGCACCTTGACGCGCATGTCGACGTCGATGCCGCACAGGCCGACCAGCGTGCCGCCGTCGAACGCGCCGAACACCGCGTCGTGCGGCCGCGCGGGATCGACCGCGAGCCGGCGCGCGAGCGCGTCGGCGCTCATTCCGGCCTCCTCGTCGGCGCTCGACGTGAAGGCCTCGGGATGCGCGGCGAGACCGCGCTGGCGCAGCGTGCGGTACGCGTCGACGTCGTCGGCGCCGAGCCGTCGCACCGCGACGTCCGTGATGGCGGGGGCCGTCACGCGAGCTCCACCTTGACCGCGCCGTTGCGCACGAACGGCGGCTTCACCACGCGCGCGCGAAGGCGCTTGTCGCGCACTTCGACGTCGACGACGTCGCCGACGGCCACCGCGCAGGGGAGTCGCGCGAGCGCGATCGAGCGCGCGATGGTCGGGCCGAACGTCCCGCTGGTGATCTCGCCCGCGCCGTGCGCCGTGTGCACCTTCTGGTGCGCACGCAGCACGCCGCCGCCGTCGAGCAGCACGAGGCCGGCGAGCTGACGTGCCGGCGGTGTGCCGACGAGCGCCGCCTTGCCGACGAAATCGCGCGGGCTGGCGAGGTCGACCGTCCAGGCGAGGCCCGCCTCGAGCGGCGAGGTGCGCTCGTCCATGTCCTGGCCGTACAGGTTCATGCCCGCCTCGAGACGCAGCGTGTCGCGCGCGCCCAGGCCGCACGGCTTCACGCCCGCGTCGGCGAGCGCCGACCAGACGGCGACGATACGCGAGACCGGCACGACGATCTCGAAGCCGTCCTCGCCGGTGTAGCCGGTGCGCGCGATGAACAGATCGTCGACGCTCGCCGCCGAGAACGGCTTGAGCGCCGCGCTCGCCGCTTCGCTGCCGGGAAGGGCCTGCCAGGTCTTCGCGCGTGCGTTGGGACCCTGCACGGCGATCATCCCGAGGTCGGTCCGCGGACGGATCGCCACGCCGGGCGCGCGTTCGTCGCGCAATCGCTCGAGCCACGCGATGTCCGCCTCCGCCGTCGCCGCGTTGACGACGAGCCGGAAGAAGTCCTCGCGCAGGAAATAGACGATCAGGTCGTCGCGCACGCCGCCGTCGGCGGCGAGCATGCAGGTGTACAGCGCCCTGCCCGGCGCCGTCAGCTTGTCGACGTTGTTGGCGACGGCCCCGCGCAGGAACGCGCGCACGTCGGCGCCCGCCAGGTCGACGACGCGCATGTGCGAGACGTCGAACATGCCCGCGTCGCGCCGCACGGCGTGGTGCTCGTCGAGCTGCGAGCCGTAGTGGAGCGGCATGTCGAAGCCGCCGAAGTCCACCATGCGCGCGCCGGCGGCGCGGTGGGTCGCATTGAGGGCGGTGGTCTTGGGCACGTGGTTCCCGGGCGAAGGCGCAACGCGAGCAAGGCGTGGCGAATTGCTGCCGCCGCGCCCCGTCTGTCCTTTTACCTGAGAGATTGCCGGCCGCCTTTCGGCCGGGTGCCCCTTCGGTGGGTCGTGGCCCGCCAGCGCGGGCGCGCGACCGCTCTCCAGATGACTCAACCCGCCCGCAGTCCTTGTGCCTGAGCGATCGTCGGGGATTGCGCCTTCGGCGGCGCCGGGCCTCGCGGTCCGGCGCGCTCTCCTGCGGGGGGCGGGGCGAATGTACCGCGCTGGGTCGGGAAAGGCAAAGAAGCAGGGGGAACGAGGGACGCCGTGAACGGCCGGGGTCGGGACATCGCGGAACTGCGGTCTCCGGTTACACCGGAAGGGAGACACATCGACCGCGGTGCCACGTCGACGAGCCCGAGCCGTCCGCCGCGCTCCTCCTTCCTCCGCTCTCGAAAACGGCGAAGCCGGCCGAAGCCGGCTTCGCCGTGAGCAAGCGCTTACCCGCTTACTTCTTGAGGGTCAGGACGTACGCGACCATCGTCTTGATGTCGGCATCCGACACGGCGGTATTCGGCGGCATCGGGATCGGGCCCCAGACGCCGCTGCCCCCCTTCTTCACCTTGTCGGCCAGCTTCGCGGCCGCGCCGGCGTCGCCCTTGTACTTGGCCGCGACGTCGTTGTAGGCCGGCCCGACGAGCTTCTTGTCGACGGCATGGCACGCGGTACAGCCGGACTTCTGCAGGAGCGCCATCGCGTCCTGCGCCTGCGCGGCACCGGTCGCGGCGAGCGCGGCGGCGGCGAGGACGAGCATCGAAACCTTCATCGGGGGTTCTCCGGAACGGATTGAAAACGGTGAATGGTAATGGATACGGCCCGGGCCACTGCCGGAAGACCGCCTCGAAAGGAGTGTCCAACGAGCGGCGCACATGGCGCGTTGACCCGCGTCAACCGCCATCGAGCGGAAGGCTCGCGTTAAGCCGGTCAGGCGAGGAGCGCCTCGAGCTCTTGCAACGCATCGACGGGGGGCAGGCAGCTCGTGCCCCGGCACACCCAGGCGCGCGCGCCGTGGGGGGGCACCGCGCCCTTGGCGAGGCCGGCCGGCGCGTCGGCGGGATCGATGACGTAGACCTGCAGGCCGGGCCGGTAGGTGCGCCGCAACGCCGCACGCCAGTCGAGCGCGATGGCGCGGCCGGCGTCCCCCGACGCGCCGATCACGACCTGCGCGCAGGGCCGATCGAGCTCGGCGGCGGCCTCGAGCAGCGTCGAGTAGCCTCCGGGCGAATCGGCGATCGCTCCGGCGAAACGCTCGACGGCGCGGCGTGCGGCGTAAAGGTAGCGCGCGTCGCCGGCGAGCGCGCCGAGCCGGGCGAGCGCGCGCGCGGCGACGCCGTTGCCCGACGGCGTCGCGTTGTCGTGGCCGGGCATCGTGCGGTGGAACAGCGCCTCGTGGTCGTGCGCGGTGAACCAGAACCCGCCGCGCTCGCGGTCCTCGAAGCGTGCGAGGAGCGCGTCGGCCAGCGCGACCGCCCAGGTCCAGTCGTCGCGGCGGAACGCGTTCTGCATGCGCTCGCAAAGCGCGTCGAGCAGGAACGCATGGTCGTCGAGGTAGCCGGGCAGCGCGGGCGCGTCGCCGCGGCGCGTCGCGTAGAGCCGGCCGTCACGCCACACCGTGGCGCGCAGCGCGTCGACCGCGGAAACCGCCATCGCATCCCACCCCGGTTCGTCCGACACGCGGCTCGCGCGCGTGAGCCCCGCGATCGCGAGCGCATTCCAGCTCGTCAGCACCTTGTCGTCGAGCCCGGGCCGCACGCGCCGCGAGCGCAACTCGAGCAGGCGTTGCTTCGCGCGCGCGAGGCGCGACGCCGCCTCGGCCGCGTCGATGCCCAGCGCGCGAGCGACGGCGTCGAGCGGACGAACGACGCGCAGGTGCCAGGCTTCGCCTTCGAAGTTGGGGGGGCCGTCGAGGCCGAAATGCGCCCGCGCCACCGCGAACGCCTCGTCGTCGAGCGCGGCGCGCACCTCGTCGACGCTCCACACGTAGAACTTCCCCTCCTCGCCTTCGCTGTCCGCGTCGAGCGACGAGAAGAACGCGCCGTCGGGCGCGAGCATCTCGCTTCGCAGCCACGCGACGATGCCGTGGGCGACATCGCCGAAGCGCGCCTCGCCGGTCGCGAGCGCGGTCTCCGCGTAGAGCGCGACGAGCGGACCGTTGTCGTAGAGCATCTTCTCGAAGTGCGGGATGCTCCATTCCGCGTCGACGCTGTACCGGCAGAAGCCGCCGCGCAGATGGTCGTGGATGCCGCCCTCCGCCATCCGGTCGAGCGTCGTGACGACGATGCCGAGCGCCTCGCGGTCGCGCCGCTCGAACGCGGCGCGCAGGCAGAACTCGAGCTCGAACGGATGCGGGAACTTGGGCGCGACGCCGAAGCCGCCCCAGTCGGGATCGAACGTGCGCTTGAGGCCCGCCAGCGCGACGTCGGCCGCCTGCGGCGGCACGCTCGCGCCGTCGTCGGGCTCGAGCGCGCGCATCGCGTCGGCAAGGCGCTCCTTCTGCTCGGCGATGCGGTCGCCCTGCTCGCGGTATGCGGCGGCCACGCGAGGCACGAGGTCGAGGAAGCCCGGCAACCCGTGGCGCCCCTGCTTGGGGAAGTAGGTGCCACCGAAGTAGGGGGTCCCGTCCGGCATCAGGAACATCGTGAGCGGCCAGCCGCCCGAGCGCCGCGTCATCAGCGCGTGCGCGGTCTGGTAGATGCGATCGAGGTCGGGGCGCTCCTCGCGGTCGACCTTGATGTTGACGAACGCCGCGTTCATCGCCCGTGCGACCTCGTCGTCCTCGAACGACTCGTGGGCCATCACGTGGCACCAATGGCACGCCGCGTAACCGATCGACAGCAGGATCGGCCGGTCGAGCGAGCGGGCGAGGGCGAGCGCCTCGTCGTCCCACTCGTGCCAGTCGACCGGATTGCCGGCGTGCTGGCGTAGGTAGGGACTGGAGGCGCGGGCGAGGCGGTTCATGGGGTCAGAGCCGCAATCATCGCACCGCGACGCATCGACAGCCGTCCGTGTCCGCGATGATTAGGCTCCGACGCCGTCAGGATTCCTCGAACGCGACGCGCTCGAAGTCGGCGCCGCGCTGCAGGAGCTTGGTGAGCTTGTAGGTGCGCTCGGGGCCCGGATCCATCGAGCGCAGCGTGCGGCCGGGCGAGAACGTGCGCGGCGGCAGCACCAGCGAGGCCGGCTCCTCCTGCGTCTCGCCAAGCAGGATCGACGGCACCGGCGGGTCCTCGGAGAACGCGGTCGTGAACGGGCGCATCGCACGCGTCTTGGGCGGCCCGGGCCACAGCTTCATCGAGACGTCGAGTTCCCCGTCGAGGCCGAGCGACACGCGCGAGACGGTGCCGAGCCGCGTGCGCTCGTCGTCGCGCACGGCGACCAGCTGGTCGAGGAACCAGCGGTGCTGCGTCGGCGCGATGCGCGTCACGTGCGCCTCGCGCCAGCCGTAGCGGCCCTCGAGGCGCTCCCACGGCCAGCGCCGCTCGGCGTCGTCGCGGTGGCGGTCGTAGTCGGTGAGCGCGCCGAGCGTCGCGAGGTGCTGCGAGTTCGCGTACGACAGGCGACCGAGCGGGTCCTGGCGGTCGAACGTGCGGCCGGCGACGCGGAAATAGGTCCCTAGCACGCCGCCACCGCAGGCGTCGATCGACGCGTGCGTCGCATCCTCGCGCCGCTGCGCCTGGTACCAGTGCGCGTCGAGGTGCGACAGGAGCGCCACGCATTGCTCGACCGAGGGATCGTGGCCGAGTGCGAGCTCGACCGGCGTCGCGCCGCTCGCGAGCCGCTTCAGGCGGCCGCGCACGCTGGTCGCGAGCTTGCCCGGATACCCGAAGCGCAGCGAGCCGGGCGCGCTCGCCGGAACGCTCGACACCAGCGTGCCGGGCGCGGCGCCGTCGAGATCGACGACGATCACCGGACCTTCGGTCTCGCGCTGCTCCGCGTACGGGAACACCTTGCGCGCCCACTGGCCGAGCCAGCGGTCGGCGAGCTCGATCTGGCGCACGCTCATCGCGCACGGGTCGGCGAGCGCGAGCAGGATCGCGTGGCTGTAGGTCGAGTAGCAGGAGATGCCCACGGCGTTGGGCGTGGCGTCGTCGGAGACCGCGGTGACGGCGCAATCGAGCATCTCGGCGAGCCGGTACCAGGCGTGCAGCTCCTGCCACACCGACCCGGGCACCGTGCGCCGGGCGAGGCCGTGCACGAGCACGAGCTGCTTGCCGACGTGGAGGCCGCGCTGCAGGAGCTTGGCCTTGACGCCGGCGAGGTCGGGCTCGCCTTCGAGGAGCGGCTTGAGGCAGCTCGAGTACAGCTCCCACAGCGACTGCCACAGCACCAGCGCCTGGTCGGCTGCCTCGCGCTCGCGGCCGACCGCGGGCTGCGGCTTGCCGGCATAGCGCCGCGCGAGCTCGGTATGCAGGTGCCCCACCGGGTCGCGGAGCACTTCCGCGATCGTCGCGCGCTCGCGCGCCGAGAATCCGGCGACGGTGACCGCGCGCAACTGCGCCACAAGCGCTTCGTGCGCCTGGCCGGAGGTCGCGAACGGGAGGCTGTCCGCCCACTTGGCGGCGCTCTCGGCGTCGACGAAGGCGAGCGCAGCGGAATCGGTGGCCGCGTGGGCGGCGGCAGCCAGCCCCGCGTCTGGCAGCGCGGCGGCCGGCGCGGCCGGAGCGCCGCCGGGATTCACGGCCGAGCGCTCCCGGGGCCCGGGGGTCGCCGGCCAGCCAAACGGGGGAGACGGCGCGCCCTCGTTTTCATCGGGCCGTTATAGCACAGGGCCCCGTGCCGGCCGCCTGCCGCCCGGCGGCCCTCCGGTGCCGGCGGGAGGCCCGGAGGCGGGAATTTTCCGCGCTGCAACGTCGGTTTTGTCCGGCGCGCCCGCCACAAGTTGTAGCGCACGATGGCTTCCATGAACCGCCACGACAACCAGAAGAAAGCAGGAACGACCATGAACCCCACGACCCCGACCCTTACCATGACCCGCGGCATGCGCCGCGCCTTCGCCCTCGTCGTCGCGCTGCTGCTCGCCTCGCTCGCCTTCGGCGTCGGCCTGCCGTGGATCATCGTCGATGCGCCGCCGGAAGCCGAGACGCTGTGGGCCCGCGAGATCCAGTCCCGCATGCCGGCCGCGCTGCCGCTCGCCGCGCCGACCGCCCTCCGGCGGCCGGCGCCGGCGCGTTCGGTGCGTTGACGGGGAGCCCGTCGGGCTGAAGCCCGATCTCCATCAGCGCGAGGTCCCACCCCACCGGCGATCAGCGGCCCGAGATGGACGCAGCGACCGGAGCGCCCCGCAGGTGGGTGCGCAACGTCGCGTAGAGCGACGGCGGATCGATCGGCTTGCGCAACAGCGCGGCCACCCCGCAGGTCTTAAGCGCGCCGCGCGAGAGCTTCTCCGCGTACCCGGTGTAGAGCACGACGCTCGGCGCTCCCGGCACGGCCCGGCAGGCCTGGGCGAGGTCGAGCCCGGTCATCCCCGGCATCGTCTGGTCGGAGAGCACCAGGTCCACGGCTCCCGGGTCGCCACGCAGCGCCTCGAGCGCGGCGCCCGCGTCGTGGTACACGCGCGCCTCGACGCCCCACTCCGCGAGCAGGTCGACCATGAAACTGGCGACCGCGGGCTCGTCGTCGACGAGCATCACGCGGCCGCCGAGCGCGGCCTGCGGGAACGCATCCGGCTCCGCGGACGCAGCGCGCAGGTCCGCCGCACGCTGCGCCGTCGCCGGCAGCAGCACGCGAAAGCGCGCACCACCGCCGCTCGCCGTCTCGTAGACGATGTGCCCGCCGTGCTCGTGCACGATGCCGTGCACCGTCGCCAGCCCCATGCCGGTGCCGTGGCCCGCTTCCTTGGTCGTGTAGAACGGGTCGAACATGCGTTCCTGCACGTCGCCGGGCACGCCCGGGCCGGTGTCCTCGATGGACAGCTCGACGAAATCGCCCGCCACCGCGCCGCGACAGCTGGCGCAGGAGCGCCCGTCGACTGCGGATCGGCGGATGCGCACGCGGATCTCGCCGCGCGAGCCGATCGCGTCGCGCGCGTTGATGCACAGGTTCAGCACCACCTGCTCGACCTGAACCGGGTCGGCGACGACCGCCGGCAGCGCGGCCTCCACCTCGGTCGCGATCGCGACCGTCGACGGGAACGACGCGCGCAGCAGGCGGATCACCTCGCCGGCGACGCCGTCCAGCGCGATCGGGCGCGGATCGCCGCGCCGCCCGCGGCTGAACGTCAGCATCTGCGCGATCAGGTCGCGCGCGCGCTCCGACGCCGACCGCGCCTCGCCCACGTAGCGGCGCGTCTTCGCGTCCGTCGCGGTCTCGGCGGTGAGCGTGACGTAGCCGAGGATCGTCGTCAGCAGGTTGTTGAAGTCGTGCGCGATCCCGCCGGTGAGGTGGCCGATCGCCTCCATCTTCTGCGCCTGGCGCAGCCGCGCCTCGAGCGCCGTGCGCTCGCGCTCGGCCGCCCGCTCGACCGTCTGGTCGCGCACGTTCACCAGCGCATGCGGCCGGCCGCGGTAGTCCATCGGCACCGCGCGAACCTCGACGTCGAGCGGGCTGCCGTCGCTGCGCCCGGTGGCAAGGTCGATGCGGCACGACGTGCCCGCGAGCGCGAGCTGGAACTGGCCGCGGCACTGCTCGGCGAGCGCGCCGCCCACCACCTCGCACCCGTCGCGCCCGAGGATCGCGTCGCGCTCGTAGCCGAACATCCGCGTGAACGCCGCGTTGACGTCGACGAACCGGCCCTCGGCGTCGCACAGCGCGAGCCCGTCGACCGCCGCGTTGAATATCGTGCGGTACTGCTCCTCGCTCGCGCGGAGCGCCTGCTCCGCGCTCTTGCGCGCGGTGATCTCGCGCGAGAACGCGAGCACGACCGGGCGGCCCTCGATCTCGCTCGCCTTGAGCGTCACCTCGTCCCAGTGCAGCGACGCGTCGCGATTGCGGCGCCGCCACTCGAAGCTCACCGGCGCGCCTCGCTTCGCCTGCGCGATCCAGTGCATCGCGTGCGCCGCCGTGTAGGGCGGCTCGCCCGACGACACGTCGTCGACCGACAGGCGCCGGAACTCCTCGGCGCTCCAGCCGAAGGTCGCGACCGCCTTCGGGTTGACGTCGAGGATGCGCGCGCCCTCCCAGTCGAGCAGGAACACGGCGTCCTCGGTCGCTTCGAAGATCGCGCGGTAGGAGGCCTCGGAGCGGCGCAGCGCCTGCTCGGTGCGCACTCGCTCGATCTCGGCGGCAGCCCGCGTCGCGAAGATGCGCAGCAGCGCCTCCGCGAGGCCGTCGTCGACCATCGGCCGGCGCGACATCGTCGTGATGAGCCCGAGCGGCAGGCCGGACGAATCGTTGAGCGGGTAGGCCGCGTAGCTGTCCATCCCCTTCGCACCGAAGATCGTGCCGGGCGGGAACTCGCCGCGGACGCCGCGCTCGACCAGGCGGAACGTGCGGCCGACGACCTGCACGCACGGCGTTCCCGCGAGGTCGTACTCGAAGTTGCGCAGGAGCTTGCCGTCGAGGACCGCGGCGAGCGTGCGCATCCGGTCGCGCCGCTCGTCGACGAACACGGCGATGAACGCGACGTCGACGTCGAGGACGCGCGCGATCGCGACCGTGAGGTCGCGGAAGATCGCGTCGCCGCCGTCGGTCGACACGGCCGACGCGGCGGTGCGCAGTGCCTCCTCGGCGCGCTTGCGATCGCTGATGTCGGTCGCGATGCCGCACACGGCGTAGGCATCGCCGTCGGCGTCGATCAGCGGGAACTTGTGGGCGAGCCACGTACGCATGCCGCCCGCGGTCTCGACCGTCTCCTCGAAGTCGAACGGGCGGCGCGCCTCGACGACGCGACGGTCGTGGCGATGCAGCGCGTCGGCCGACGCGGGGAACACGTCGGCGTCGCGTTGGCCCACGATCGCCTCGCGCGGCAGGCCCCTCAGCCGCTCGAAGGCGCGGTTGACGTAGAGAAAGGTGCCGTCGAGGTCCTTGACGAACATCGCGACCGAGGCGTTGTCGACGATCTGACGCAGCTGCATCGCGTCGCGGCTCTCATCGCCCGGGACGTCGAGCGCGAAGAGATCGGCGGCTGGCTTGTCGAGCATCGCTGAGGAGGCGTGGGGGTCGGCGCGGCCCCGCGGCCAGTCTAGGAGCTTTTGCCGCGCGCCGGGAACCGCTGTTACACGCCGGTTACCAACGAAACGCGCGGGTTACGCGGGGGCCCCCGGCACGAACATGTAGCCGGCGCCGCGCACGGTCCGGATGGCCTGCGGGCGGTCCGGATCGGCCTCGATCTTGCGCCGCAGCCGCGCGATGCGGATGTCGATCGAGCGGTCGAACGGCTCCCATTCGCGGTTGCGCGTGAGCGTCAGGAGCTGGTCGCGAGAGAGCACCTGGCGCGGGCGCTCGATGAACACGCGCAAGAGGTCGAACTCCATCGCGGTCAGCGGCACCTCGGCGCCCGTCGCGTCGTAGAGCGCGCGGCTCGCCAGATCGAGCATGCCGGCGCCGACCGGGACGCGCGCCGACGCGGCCGGCGCGCCTGCCGCGGACGCGGCCGGCGCGGTCACGGCGGGACGCTCGCGCACGCGGCGCAGGACGCTCTTGATGCGAGCGCGAAGCTCGCGCAGGTCGAACGGCTTGGTCACGTAGTCGTCGGCGCCGACCTCGAGCCCGGCGACGCGGTCGACGACGTCGGACGCACCGGTGACCATCACGATCCCGACGTCGTGGCGCTCGCGCAGGAAGCGCGCGAGCGTGAGGCCGTCCTCGCCGGGCAGGTGCACGTCGAGCAGCACGACGTCGGGCACCTCGCGCGCGAGCGCGGCGCGCATCGAAGCGCCGTCGGCGGCCTGCGCCACCGCGTACCCGTGCGTCCCCAGGTACTCCGCGAGCATCGCCCGGATGTCCTCGTCGTCCTCGACGACGAGGACCGAGGCGGCAGCGGCCATGGCGCCCTCCGCGATCGAAACGATCGTGACGAGTATAGCCCGGCCTCGCACGGCCGCCCGCGCGCGGGTCGATACAAAGTCGCAACACAACGAAGCGCGCGCGACGTCGTGCGGTTACGCGCCCACCGCACAGTGCGCCTCGTGCCGGGGCGTTCGATCGAACCCGCGGCCGACGACCCAGGAGAACGCGATGCCCCGCCCGACCGCCCGCGAAACCGACGCCCGCCACGCGATCGACGCGTGGGTGCGCCACGCCGCGGCCGCCAACGGGTTCGGACACGACGCGCCCCTCCCCCTGCCCACTGCCATCCCGAGGAGTTCCCCCATGCAATCCGTCGCCCAACCGCACGTCGACAGCGGCCGTTACGCCCGCACCATCGAAGTCAGCAAGCGCATCCGCTGGGAGATCGACCGCGACGTGATCCGCGGCCGCGAGTTCGATTTCGGCCGTACCTTCCTGCCGCGCAGCCTGTCGTTCGCCGACCGCCTGCCGTTCCTGTCCGAGGCCGAAAAGCGCCTCTGGTCGCAGGTGCAGGGACGCACCTACACGAACATGTTCGCGCTGGTCGAGCGCTTCATCGGCGCAAAGGTGCTCGACATCAGCCGCGACCACTGGCTCGGCGACCAGGTCGCGCTCGAGGCGCTCGTCCGCCTGACCGACGAGGAGCTCAAGCACCAGACGCTGTTCCGCCGCCTCGAGAAGATGGTCGCCGCCGGCATGCCCGCCGGCTACCGCTTCGTGCCCGAACCCGACCCGGTCGCCGCGGCGGTGCTGTCGAAGTCGACCTGGGCGGTGCTCGCGCTGACCACCGACATCGAGCTGTTCACGCAGGCGCATTACCGCGCGAGCATCGAGCCGGACGACACGCTGTCGCCGCTGTTCAAGGACGTGCTGCTGTTCCACTGGAAGGAGGAGTCGCAGCACGCGATCCTCGACGAGCTCGAGTGGGTGCGCGAGAACGCGAAGCTCGCCCCGCACCAGCGCGACGCGGCGGTCGACGACCTGATCGCGCTGGTCGGCGCGGTCGACGGCATCTGCCAGGCGCAAGCGGCCGCCGACGCCGGCTACTTCGTGTCGGTCGCCGGCCGGCCGTTCACCGCCGGCGAAGTCGGCGAGATGGAGCGCACGATGCTCGCCGCGTACCGCTGGCAATACATCGGATCGGGCGTGCAGGAGCCGCGCTTCGCCAAGCTCCTGGGCTCGATGATCACGCCCGCGCACGCCGAGAAGATCGGCGCCGCGCTCGCGCCGATCCTCGCCTGACCGCGGGGAGACGACGATGACCCCGCGCACGCTTTCCCGACCCGTGGCACTCGACCGCGGCGACGTCCTGCGCATCCGCGACGGCGGCGGCCTGGCAGTGCGCCCGACGAGCGGCGTGCTCTGGGTCACCGAGGAACGCTCCGTCGACGACCGTGTCGTCGGGCCGGGAGAGACCTGTCGGCTCGAGGGCATGGGGCTCGCGCTGGTGTACGCGCAACGCGCAGGCCAGGTCGTCATCGACGTGCCGGCGCGCCCCGCGCGCCGGCCCGACGTGCAGCTGGCGACGCACGGTGGCGACGATGCGCGGCCCATCGCGCTCGCGCTTCCCCCGCGTCGCGCGCTCATGTCGCGGCTGCGCGCGCTGTGGCGCCTGGTGCGCGCGCGCACCCGGGTCCATGCGCCCGACGCCCCGGTCGGCGGCTGGTACGCGCACGACGGCTTCCTCTCGTCGCGACGCCGGCGCGGAGGCGCCGTGCCGAGCGTCGAGTCCCCGGGCGCCCGGTTCGACCGCCGCCTGCTGCCCTATTACTGAAGCGAGGTTTCCATGGCCCTCCCGCATCCCGCCCCGACTCGCCACACCGTCATCGCGCTGCATTCGAGTGCCGCCAGCGGGCGGCAATGGCTGCCGCTCGCGGCCGCGCTCGCGGACACGCACCGCGTGATCACTCCCGACCTGCATGGCCACGGCGAGGGGCCGCCGATGCCGGGCGCCGGCGCGTCGATCGTCGCGGCCGACACCGATCGCATCGCGCACATCGTGCTCGCGAGCCCGCCTGGCGTGCACCTCGTGGGCCATTCGTACGGCGCCGCCATCGCGCTGCGCGTCGCGCAGCGCTGCGGCGCGCGCCTCGCGAGCCTCGCGCTGGTCGAGCCGGTGGCCTTCCGGCTGCTGTTCGACCAGTACGGACGCGGCCGCCCGGCCGCCGAGATCCTGGACATCGCGCGCGCGTTGCACCGGCTCGTGCACACCGGCGCGTCCGAGCTGGCGGCCGAGCGCTTCGTCGCCTACTGGGGTGGCGCAACAGCGTGGTCGCGGCTCGGCCGCGAGGCGCGTGCCACGGTCGCCTCGCGCATGAGCGCGGTCGCCGCGCAATTCGACGGTCTCGCCGAGGGCGATTTCACGCTCGACGATTGCCGGCGCATCGCGGTGCCCGCGCTGCTCCTGGCCGGCACGGCGACGCGCGCGCCGGCGTTGCGCATTGCCGAGCTCGTCGCCTCCGCGCTGCCCAACGTGCGCGACGAGCGCCTGGCCGGCGGCACGCACGTCGAAGCGCTCGAGGCGCCGGCGCGCATCGTCGCTCGCATCGCCGGGTTCATCGCGGGGCGCGACCACGCAGTCCAGCCGTGGCGCGAGGCCGCATGACGCGCGGGCTTGCCCTCGACCTCTCGCTCGCGCTTGCGTTGCCGCGCGAGCGCGTCGGGCCACCGCAACCTACGTCGGCGTGGTGCGAAACGCACCGGTGGCGCGCGCGCGCCTTTCGCTGTACGCCGTCCAGCTCGCGTGCCTGGCGGCGGCGGGGGCAATCGCCGGCGCGACACTCGCCTGACGCCCGCCGCCCTCGCGCATCAAGCGGCTAGACCAGCACTCGCTCGATCCCGCCCGCGTTCGCTTTCGCGACGTACTCGGGGAGCCAGTTCGCGCCGAGCACGTGCTTCGCGATCTCGACGACGATGTAGTCCGCCTCGGTGCCCGCGTCGTCGCCGAAGCGGGCGAGCCCCTGGAGGCACGACGGGCACGAGGTCAGCACCTTGACCGGCCCCGCGTACCCGTCGGCGCGCTGCGCGTCGGCCCCGCGCCGCATCTCCTCTTCCTTGCGAAAGCGCACCTGCGTCGAGATGTCCGGACGGGTCGCCGCGAGCGTGCCCGACTCGCCGCAGCAGCGGTCGTTCAGCGGAACGGTCGTGCCCATCAGGTTCGCGACGACCTTCGCCGGCGCGTAGGTCTTCATCGGCGTGTGGCAGGGGTCGTGGTAGAGGTAGCGCACGCCCTTCGCGCCGTCGAGCTTCACGCCCTTCTCCATCAGGTACTCGTGGATGTCGAGGAGGCGGCAGCCCGGAAAGATGCGGCCGAACTCGTACTTCATGAGCTGGTCCATGCACGTGCCGCACGACACGATGACGGTCTTGATGTCGAGGTAGTTGAGCGTGTTGGCGACGCGGTGGAACAGCACGCGGTTCGCGGTGGTGATCGCCTGGCCCTTGTCGTGGTCGCCCGCCGAGGTCTGCGGATAGCCGCAGCACAGGTACCCCGGCGGCAGCACCGTCTGCGTGCCGACGTGCCAGAGCATCGCCTGCGTCGCGAGCCCCACCTGCGAGAACAGCCGCTCGGAGCCGCAGCCGGGGAAGTAGAACACCGCCTCCGCGTCGTCGGCCGCCCGCGACGGGTCGCGGATGATCGGCACGATCGTGTCGTCCTCGATGTCGAGCAGCGCGCGCGACGTGCGCTTCGGCAGGCCGCCGGGCATCGGCTTGTTGACGAAGTGGATCACCTGCGCGGCCAGCGGCGGCCGGCCGACCGTCGCCGGCGGATGCCGCGTCTGCGCACCGGCGAGCCCGATGCGCTTCGCGACGCCGTGCGCGAACCGCTGCGCGCGGTAGCCGACGCCGATCATGCCGGCGCGGATCGCCTTGATGGTGGACGGATCGGTCGCGGTCAGGAACGCCATCGCTGCCGCAGTGCCCGGGCTGAAGCGTTTCCTGCCTTCGCGCCGCAAGAGGTTGCGCATCGCGATCGACACGTCGCCGAAGTCGATGTCGACCGGGCACGGCGCCTCGCACTTGTGGCAGACGGTGCAGTGGTCGGCGACGTCCGAGAACGCGTCGAAATGGCGCAGCGACACGCCGCGCCGCGTCTGCTCCTCGTACAGGAACGCCTCGATCAGGAGCGAGGTCGCGAGGATCTTGTTGCGCGGGCTGTAGAGCAGGTTTGCGCGCGGCACGTGCGTCGAGCACACCGGCTTGCACTTGCCGCACCGCAGGCAGTCCTTGATCGATGCCGCAACGGCGCCGATCTCCGAGGCCTCGAGGATCAGGCTCTCGGCGCCGATCAACGAGAACGACGGCGTGTAGGCGCGCGTGAGATCCGCGGGTCGCGCAGGATCGCGCAGGAGCTTGCCGGCGTTGAAGTGCCCGTCCGGGTCGACGCGCCGCTTGTAGTCGGCGAACGGCGCGAGCTCGTCGTCGGTCAGGTACTCGAGCTTGGTGATGCCGATGCCATGCTCGCCGGAGACCACGCCGTCGAGGCCCCGCGCCAGAGCCATGATGCGCGACACCGCTTCGGTCGCCTCGCGCAGCATGCCGTAGTCGTCCGAGTTGACCGGAAGGTTGGTGTGGACGTTCCCGTCGCCCGCATGCATGTGCAGCGCGACGAACACGCGGCTGCGCAGCACGCGCGCGTGCGTCGCGTGGATCGCGGCGCGCACCGGTGCGAACGCCAGCCCGTCGAAGAGGTCCTCGAGCGGTGCGCACAGCTCGCTCTTCCACGACACGACGGTGGCGTGGCTCTGCAGCGACGGAAAGGTCGCGTCCAGGCGATCGAGCAGGTCCTGCCAGCGCGCGCGCACGCGCCCGACGAGCTCGCGCGCTTCGTCGAAGCGCTCGTCGATCAGCTCCTGCGGCGGGCGCACCTCGGCCTCGGGCTTCCACAGGCGCAGCCCGTCGGGATGCGCGAACAGCGCGGCGAGCTCGTCGGCCAGCTTGAGCTTGTTGCCGATCGACAGCTCGATGTTGATGCGCTCGATGCCGTCCGAGTAGTCGCCGAGGCGCTCGAGCGGGATGACGACGTCCTCGTTGATCTTGAACGCGTTGGTGTGCTTGGCGATCGCGGCGGTGCGCGCGCGGTCGAGCCAGAACTTCCTGCGGCTCTCGGGCGACACCGCGACGAACCCCTCGGCGCCGCGCGCCGCAGCGAGCCGCACGACCTCGCTCGCCGCGCGGGCCACCGCATCGTCCGACTCGCTGACGATGTCGCCGATCAGCACCATCTTGGGCCGGCCGTGGCGCTTGGCCTTGGTGGCGTACCCGACCGCCTTCACGTAGCGCTCGTCGAGGTGCTCAAGACCGGCGAGGATCGCCCCGCCGGGGCGCGAGTCGAGGTAGCGCTTGATCTCGACGATCGACGGCACGGAATCGCGCACCTGGCCGAAGAACTCGAGGCACACGGTGCGGATGGCAGGCGGCATCCGGTGCAGCACGAAGCGCGCGCTCGTGACGATGCCGTCGCAGCCTTCCTTCTGCACACCCGGGACGCCGGCCAGGAACTTGTCGGTCACGTCCTTGCCGAGCCCCGCCTTGCGAAAACGTGCTCCGGGCACCGAGATCGTCTCGGTCGATGTCACCGTGCGCCCGTCGCGCCCCAGGCGGCGCACCTCGAACGTCGCCACCGGCGCGTCGTGGATCTTGCCGAGGTTGTGATCGAGCCGCTCGATCTCGATCCACTCGGCCTGCGGCGACACCATGCGCCACGACGCCAGGTTGTCGAGCGCGGTGCCCCACAGCACCGCCTTCTTGCCGCCCGCGTTCATCGCCACGTTGCCGCCGATGCACGACGCGTCCGCCGAGGTCGGGTCGACGGCGAACACGAGTCCCTGGGCGTCCGCCGCGTCCATCACGCGGCGCGTGACCACGCCCGCGCCCGCGTCGATCGTCGCCACCGGCTCGCTGCGGCCGGGGAGCACGACGCGCTCGACGCCGGTGAGGCGCTCGAGCTTCTCGGTGTTGATCACCGCCGAGCGCGGTGTCAGCGGGCATGCGCCACCGGTGTAGCCGGTGCCGCCGCCGCGCGGGATGATCGTCAGCCCGAGCTCGATGCAGCCTTCGACGAGGCCGCGCACCTCCTCCTCGGTGTCGGGATGGAGCACGACGAACGGGTACTCGACACGCCAGTCGGTCGCATCCGTGACGTGCGACACGCGCGCGAGCCCGTCGAAGGCGATGTTGTCGCGGCGCGTATGGCGGCCGAGCACGCGAAGTGTCCGCTTGCGCAGTTCGCGCGTCTCGCCGAAGGACGCCGCGAAGCGGTCGATCGCCAGCGACGCCGCGGCGACGAGCCCGGCCACCTTCCAGTCGCGGTCCGGGTCGCTGCCCGACTGCGCCCGGCGCCGCTTCTCGATCTCGGCGATCCGATGGCGCATCGCGTCGACCAAGAGCGCCGCGCGGCGCGGCGTGTCGAGGAGGTCGTCCTGCAGGTAGGGATTGCGCTCGACGACCCAGATGTCGCCCAGCACCTCGAAGAGCATTCGCGCGGAGCGCCCGGTGCGCCGCTCGCCGCGCAACTCCACCAGCACGCGCCACGCGTCCGCGCCGAGCAGCCGGATCACGATCTCGCGATCGGAGAACGACGTGTAGTTGTAAGGGATCTCGCGCAGGCGCGGAGCGTCTTGCGCGGCGTCCGCGTCGGCGTCGGCGTCGGCGACGACGAGACTGTTGGCCACGGCGCTCATGTCGCGTCGATGATACCGCAGCGCAACAATCGGTGCCGCACGCACGAGACCGGCGACGGTTCGGCGAAGCGAAAGGGACGCGCGCCGCGAACCGCTAACGCACCGCCATCCGTTCGGCGACGACCGCGGCCATGCCCGCCACCGTCGCGCAGTCGAACACGTCGCGCGGCTTGAGCGCGGATCAGCCCGCGAATCGTCGCACACCCTCGGCGACGACGACGTAGCGAGCGAGCTTGCCCACGGCGAGCGCGAGCGCGGCGAGCCGCCAATCGTGCCGCAGCCAGCCCGAAGCGACGCACAGCGCGTCGCCGACCACCGGCACCCACGACAACAGCAACGCGGCCACGCCGTAGCGCTGCGCGAGCGCCACCGCGCGCGGGGCGACGCGCCGTCCGCCCTCAGCGGGGATCAGCCGCCCCAGTCCAAAGCTCGTCAGGCCGCCCAGCGTGTTGCCGAGCGTCGCGACCCCGATCGCGGGCCACGCTAGCGAGGGCGTCGTCGCGACGATCGCGCCGAGCACGACCTCGGAATTGCCCGGCAGG